>JBPCOB010000203.1:0-9580 GCA_051000715.1 Mycobacteriales bacterium | reverse complement strand
GAGGTGGATGCGGACCCGTGAACCACTGGTGTCGGGGTCCTGGAGGGAGACCTCCGCGCCCCAAACAATCGTCATTCCGTTCGGCAGCGTGGTGCCCCCCGCGGACCACCCTCCGGTCGTGTCGTGGTCGGTCAGCGCCAACACGTCGACGGCCGCCGCGGCGGCCAGCCCGAGCAGGTCGGCCGGCGTGGTGGTGCCGTCGGACGCGGTGCTGTGGGTGTGCAGGTCGATGCGCAGCGGAGAACTCCGGGAGACGGCGGTGATCACATGCTATCTCCGACGGCGACGCGCGTTGCGGCTTGCCGACCGCGCGGGCTCAGCCGGGGAAGGGCTCGGTCAGCCGCGGTGAGAGCGAGCCGAAGTCCACGGCGGCCGCCGGAATGCCCTCGCGAAGGTCGAGCAGAGTCAGGTCCTCCAACAGCAGCAACCCGGCGGCGGCCGGCCAGAGGACGGCCCACAGCCACAGGCCCTTGGCCTCTCCCACGAAGGCCGCCCGGTCGTCGCCTGGCAGGGCCCATAGCGGGGTCGGGTGGCTGGCTGCCTCGACCTTGGCCTGCGGCGCCATCGCGCTGATGTCCGGACCGGGGTCGGGCGCGGGCAACGCCGCGAAGCGGGCGCCGAGTCCGACGCCCGGCTCCTCCGCGACCAGCACCAGGTCGGCGGGTCCGCCCAGGGGCGCCGGCCCGGAACAGGCCAGCAGGGTGGCGCGGGCACCGGTCCGCTCGTCACCCGCGGACCCGACGCCGCTCACCAACCAGCCGGTGGGCATGGGGAAGGGCAGCCACAGCGGCACCTGAGCACCCGAGCACACGTGATCCAGCGCTTCCAGGCAGGGTCGGGGCGCCAGCGAAAAGGGCGCCACGCCGCCGTGCCCCGCGCACGTCCACTCGCTCGACCACAGGCCGGGGGGGCGCAGCGGGCCGGCGCAGCGAGGACAGGTCGGCTGGGGCCGCACCCCTGCAACGGTGGCCCGTGGGCCGGCGTACGTCAACCAACCGGCACGCGGCCGGTCACGCCCGGCGACGGGCGCACCGCCTACTCGATGACGTCGTCGACCTCTTCGGTCACCACCCGACGACGTACCCGGGACGGCCGGTCGACCACCCGTCGGCGGACCACCGTCCGGGGACCGACCCCCCCGAAGAGCACGAAACCGACCGCCACGGCGAGCGCGATCACGGCGAGGACAAGGATGGTCTTCATGCCGCCAGGATCTCACGGCGTGCGCTTCGGCGAAGCAGCCGGAAGCGGACCGCAAGGCCCGGAAGTCGTCCCCTGCGTTGGTGCGGTGATTCGCGACGAGGGAGGCCGACTGCTGCTGGTCCGTCGGGGCCGCCCACCGGCCACCGGGCGCTGGTCGCTGCCGGGTGGTCGGATCGAGCCCGGCGAGACACCGGAGCAGGCGCTGGCCCGCGAGGTGGCCGAGGAGACGGGCCTGAGCGTGCGCGTCGGTCGGTCGGTCGGCAGTGTCGAGTGGCCGCGACCGGAGGGCGGGATCTACGCCATCACCGACCACGCGTGCACGGTCTCGGGCGGCGTACTGCGCGCCGGCGACGATGCCAGCGATGTCGGCTGGTACGACGTCGAGGCGTTGACCCAGCTCCAGCTCACCGACTCCCTGCTCGAGGTGCTGAGGGAGTGGCGGGTGCTCTAGCCTTCCCGCCGGAGATGGCGAACGTCGCCGACGATGAGCCGGCCGGCACCGTCACGGACTGCGGCATCGTGGCGACGGCGGGACTGTTCTGGTAGTCATCGGAGATCGTCACCGTAACGGCGGACGTCGCGACGCCGGTGAGGGTTACCTTCCCGGTGCCGCTACCGCCGAGGGCGATCTTGGAAGGAGACACGGAGATGCTGGCCGGCACCGGTGGTCCGGAAGGCGGTGGGGGCGTTCCACCACCGCCACCACCGCCGCCATCGGCCATAGCGCCTTGAGAAGTACCTAATGTCGCTGCTAGCACCGTTGCGACGGTCACTGCCAGCCGAACGTGTCGCCTCATGGGGCTTCCCCTGTCGTCGGTGCCATCAGTGTTCGGCGGGAGGGGCGGCACCGTCCATGGGATGTTGGTACTAGGACCTCCTGCGGGCTGGGCGTCACCGCCAGTTTGCTCGCCCACGCGTGCGGCAGCGCGAGTTGTCCGATTTGTGCCCCGCGCCACCGAGCAAACTGTCGTTGGCCGAGTAAGGTCACTGCTCCGCGGCTGGTTGCCGTTGGCTTGGAACTCAGTCGACGTCGAGTGCGGTCGGGACTTCTCCGCGGTTGCCGCGGACGCCGACCACCAGGCCGATCCCCGCCAGCAGCAAGGCCGCCGCCGGAATCGCCGCGGCCGAGGGCCGCTGGTGGAGAAAGGCCGCGGCGATCAGCGCGGCCCCCGGCACCTCCAACAGGATGGCGAGGGAGACGACGGTCGGGCTGGTCGTCCGCAAGACCCTATTGATCACCGAGTGCCCCAGCAGTTGGGCACCGGCGGTCAACGCCAGCAGCTGGAGCCAGGTGACCGGCCGGTACCCGCCGAGCGAGGACCTGGTCGCCAGGCAGGCGACCAGCAGCAGTGCCGAGGTGCTGCTGTAGCAGATCAGCGTGTACGCCGTCGTACCCACACTGCGCCGCACCTCCGCGCCGGCGGTGACATACATCGCGGCGAAGATGCCGCCGACCAACGCCAGCCCGTCGCCGGACAGTGCCCGGGTCGAGACCGAGAAGTCGATCCCGGACAACAGGGCCACACCCACCACGGACAGTGCGATCCCGGCCCATGCGCTCGTAGGAATCGTCGACCCGCGCAGATGCGCGATGAGCGCGGCCCAGACCGGCTGGGTCGCGACCAGCGCGGTGGCCGAGGCCACCGACGTTCGGGTCAGCGCCGGCGTCCAGGCGGCGAAGTGCGCCGCCAGCAGCGCGCCGGCGAGGAGCGCGAGCCGCCACTCCCGCCGGTTGAGGCCGCGCAGCTCGGCGCGGCACCGGGACAGCGCCCACGGCAGCAGCAGTCCACTGGCCATGGCGTTGCGGTAGAACGCGATGGCCAGTGCGGGCGCCGCGGCGGCGGCTATGAGCGGGCCGGAGGTCGACACCGCGAGCACCGCGACGACGAGCAGGCCGAGATCCGCGACCGGTGGTCGGTGCACAGCCGCCGGACGCGCCAACGGCTCCAGCGGGGTGCGTCCGGCCGCGACGGCTGTACCCCCCGAGTCCGCGCCCACCGCGCCAGTATCGCTGTGGCGGTTTCGACGGTATAGCGGTCAGGGGCGCGCGATCTCGCCGCGAGCGATCGCGACGACCTGACCGGCCACCCGGCACTCCACCGCCGCACCGCGCGTCGCGGCCACCGTGCACTCCAGGGTCGACGGCCGGCCGATCTCCGCGCCCTGGTGCACCACGTACGCCGTCGTGCCCTCGCCGGCGGCCAGCCCGGCCGCGACCAGGAACGCGCCGAGACCGAGCGCCGCCGAGCCGGTGGCCGGATCCTCCGGTACGCCGACATCGCCGGCGAATACCCGCGCGTGGGCGCGGCCGGAGTCCCACCCGAACACCGACACGCCGGCGCAGCCGATAGAGCGCAATCGGCCCAGGTCCGGCGAGGCTCGCCCAACCGCCGCCTCGGACACCGGCAGGTAGCCGAACTCCAGGCCCGTTCCTGCCCGCCGGGGTGGCGGTCCGGCCAGGTTGGAGCGGACCAGGCCGACCGCGGCCAGCCACGACTCCGGATCCACCGGTTCACCGACGGTCGGCGTACCGCCGGTCAGCTCCACCCGGCCGGGGCCGGGCTCGATCACCAGCGGCAGTACGCCGGCGCCGCAGGACTGCTGAACTCGACCGGGCCCGATCCGACCCAGCCGAGCCAGCACCCAGGCGGCGCCGATGGACGGGTGCCCGGCGAAGGGCAGCTCGGTCTCCGGGGTGAAGATCCGCAACCGGTAGTCCGCGCCGTCGGCGTCGGGCCGGAGCGGGAACGCCGTCTCGGAAAGGTGGAACTCCCGGGCCAGCGCCTGCAACCCCTCCGCCGGCACCCCGTCTGCGTCGAGCACCACCGCCAGCGGGTTGCCGGCGAAGGGCGTTTGGGTGAAGACGTCGACAACCTGGTAGGACAGCGTCGGCATCAGTTCACCAGGGCGCGCTCGGTCCTCGGCACGGCGTGCACCTTAGCCACGGCGCGGGTGCCGGCTCATGGCGCCCGCGGCGGTAGCCTCCGGGCGTGAGCGGGCCGCCCGCGAGGGTCTTCGTCGCGCGCCTCGCCGGCATCGCCGTGTTCGACCCAAACGGCGACCAGCTCGGCCGGGTGCGTGATGTCGTCGTCGCCCTGCGGATCGGCCGACAACCGCCGAGGGTGCTCGGCCTGGTCGTGGAGGTCCAGCCACGCCGGCGCATCTTCGTCCCGATGGGCCGGGTCACCGCCGTCGACGCCGGTGCGGTGATCATCACCGGCACCATCAACCTGCGTCGGTTCGAGCAGCGGGCCGGCGAGACGTTGGTGCTCGGCGAGCTGCTCGACCGCAAGGTCACGCGCCTGACCGACGACGTCACGGTGACGGTGGTGGACGTGGCGATGGAGTCGACCCGCACCCGGGACTGGCTCGTCACCAAGGTGGCCGTGCGCACCGGCGGGGGCATGCGGCGGCGCGGCCAGGTCAGCACGCTGGACTGGGACGCCGTGTCCGGCTTCTCGATCGAGGAGCAGGGACAGGGCGCCGCCAACCTGCTGGCGGCCTTCGACCAGCTACGGCCGGCGGACCTGGCCAACGTCATGCACGACCTTTCGGCGAAGCGCCGGGCCGAGGTCGCCGCGGCGCTCGACGACGAACGGCTGGCCGACGTACTCGAGGAGCTGCCCGAGGACGACCAGGTGGAGATCCTCGGCAAGCTCGAGGGCGCCCGAGCCGCCGACGTCCTCGAGGCGATGGCGCCCGACGACGCCGCCGACCTCCTCGGCGAGCTGTCGCCGGAGGAGGCCGAGCGGCTGCTCGATCTCATGGAGCCGGACGAGGCCCGGCCGGTACGCCGGCTGCTCAGCTACTCCGACGACACCGCGGGCGGCATGATGACCAGCGAGCCGATCATCCTGCCGCCCGATGCCACCGTGGCAGAGGCGCTGGCCCGCGTCCGTAACCCCGAGATCACCCCCGCCCTGGCGAGCCAGGTCTACGTCTGCCGGCCGCCCAGCGAGACCCCGACCGGCCGTTACCTGGGCATCGCGCACGTCCAGCGGCTGCTCCGCGAGCCGCCCTCGGCCCTGGTCAGCGGCATCGTCGACAAGGACACCGACCCACTGAGCCCGGACGTCACGCTGCCGGCACTGACCGCCTACTTCGCGACGTACAACCTGGTGGCGGTCCCGATCGTCGACGACGCCGACCACCTCATCGGCGCCGTCACCGTGGACGACGTGCTCGACCACCTGCTGCCCGAGAACTGGCGGGAGACCGCTATCGACGAGGACGGCCAGGTCCGTGGCACGGGCTGACCGGCGCCGGGAGCCGCGGCTGGACCAGCCGCGAGAGGTACGCCGTCAGGTCGTCCCCCGGCCGCACTACGCGCCGGACGCCTTCGGCCGCTTCGCCGAGACGATCGCCCGCTTCATCGGAACCGCCCGGTTCCTGGTCTTCCAGTCGGTCTTCATCGCCGTCTGGCTCGTCATCAACGCGCTGCCCGGCAAGGCGTTCGACGAGTACCCGTTCCAGTTCCTCACCCTGATCCTGTCGCTGCAAGCGGCGTACGCCGCCCCGCTGATCCTGCTGGCGCAGAACCGCCAGGACGACCGCGACCGGATCAACCTCGAACAGGACCGGGCCGTCAACGCGCGGGCGGTGGCCGACACGGACTACCTCACCCGGGAGGTCGCCGACGTCCGCTTCGCGCTCGGCGAGGTGGTGACCCGCGACTTCCTGCGGTCCGAGCTGCAGCACGTCGTCGAGGAGCTCGGCGACGGGTCCCGACCGGACGCGGTCAGCGGCTGACGGCCAGCAGTCGGTCACCGCAATGCAACCGGCTCAGCAGCCGGCCCAGGACCTCGAGCTCCGCGGCGGAGAACCTGCTGGTCATGTGCTCGGCGATCCCGCGCAGATGAGTCGGGGAGGCACCGCGCAACCGGGACAGCCCGGCATCGGTGAGCACGGCGAACATCCCCCGGGCATCGCTCGGGCAGACGACCCGGGCCACCAGCCCCTCCCGCTCCAGCCGGTCGAGGCGCCGGGTCAGGCCGCTGCGGGAAAGCAGCACCCGGTCGGCTAGCTCGGTCATCCGTAGTCGCCGGTCCGGCGCCTCCACGAGTTGAACCAGCACGTCGTACGCCGCCAACGGCAGGTCCTGCTCGGCCAGCAGCTCCGCCTCGAGCCGGCGGCTCACCTCGGCGTGCGCCCGCAGGAACGCTCTCCACACCGCCAGCTCCGAGGCCGTCGGGGCTCCGGCGGCCGATGGGGGGGAGGCTGTCACATCGCCATGGTAGGTGGGCAGGAGGCGCCGGACCTGCCCATCGCCGATTGAGGAGGGACGGCGACGCGCCCGTAGCATGGGTCGACGCCGACCGGCTACCCCGGCGGCCCCAGCTCCGAAGGACGACATGGCGATCTCCCCCCCCACGGTCGAGGCAGTCCGCGGCGCGCTCGCGACGGTCTCCGATCCGGAGATCCACCGACCCATCACCGAGCTCGGCATGGTGAAGTCCGTGGACGTGGCCGGGGATGGCCGGGTGTCGGTGGCCGTTTACCTCACGGTCGCCGGCTGCCCGCTCCGCGACAAGATCACCTCGGACGTCACCGCCGCGGTACGCCGGCTCGACGGCGTGACCGGCGTGTCCGTCGAGCTCGACGTGATGAGCGACGAGCAGCGCAAGGACCTGCAGACCTCGCTGCGCGGCGGCACGCCGGCCAAGGAGGTGCCGTTCGCCCGGCCCGGGTCGCTGACGCGGGTATACGCCGTGGCCAGCGGCAAGGGCGGGGTCGGCAAGTCCTCGGTCACGGTCAACCTTGCGGTCGCGATGGCCGGCAACGGCCTGAAGGTCGGTGTCGTCGACGCCGACATCTACGGCCACTCGGTGCCACGGATGCTCGGTACGGCGGCTCGCCCCACCCAGGTCGAGTCAATGATCATGCCGCCGTCGGCGTACGGCGTGAAGCTGATCTCGATCGGCATGTTCACCAAGGACAACATGCCGGTGGTCTGGCGCGGCCCGATGCTGCACCGGGCGCTGCAGCAGTTCCTCACCGACGTCTTCTGGGGTGATCTGGACGTCTTGCTGCTCGACCTGCCACCGGGCACCGGCGACATCGCGATATCGGTAGCACAGCTGATGCCGAACGCCGAGCTGGTGATCGTCACCACCCCGCAGCTGGCCGCCCGGGAGGTGGCCGAGCGGGCCGGCGCGATCGCGCTGCAGACCCGCCAGGCCATCGCCGGCGTCGTCGAGAACATGTCCGGCCTGCCCTGCCCGCACTGCGGCGAGCTGGTCGAGGTCTTCGGCTCCGGTGGCGGTTCGGCGGTCGCCGCGGCGCTGTCCCGCGCCACCGGCACGACGGTTCCGCTGCTCGGGACGGTGCCGATCGACGTACGGCTGCGCGAGGGCGGCGATCGCGGCCGGCCATTGGTGCTCGACGACCCCGACTCGGTCGCGGCCAAGGAGCTGCGCGCCATCGCCGACCGGCTCGGCAGCCGAGCTCGCGGGCTGGTCGGGCGCTCGCTCGGGCTGGCCCCGGTCGCCCGCTGAACCGGCCGCGAGCGGTTCAGGTCGCGTCGGGGTCGTACGGCGGCCGCTCCCCGGCGGCCAGCGGCGCTTCACCGGTGGGCCGGCCGACCGCCGTGGGTGTCGTCTGCTCGTCGTCGCCGAAGAGGTTCTTCGCCACGAAGGTCCGCGGGTGCAGCGATGCCAGGTCGAGGTCGGCCATCTCCGGTCCGAGCTCGGCCTTGAGGTCCGCCGTGGCGTTTTGCGCCAGGCTCCGCAGGCTGCGCAGCATACGACCGGCGTCGGCGGCCACCTGAGGCAGCCGCTCGGGACCGAAGACGAAGAGCGCGACGAGCGCCAGCACGAGCAGCTCGCCCCAGCCCACATGGTCGAACACCGGACCTCCCGCTGCCGAGCCGGTCCTCCAGCCTACAGTCGGTCAGCTGCCCAGGCTGGCGTCACTGACAAGCGTCAGCCGTACGGTCGACTTCTTGCCGGCGCGGATGTAGGTCACCGAGATGGTGTCGCCGATCCGGTGCTTGCGGGTCTCGACCACCAGCTCGTCGACGCCCGTCACGCGCTGGCCGGCGACGGCGACGATGACGTCGCCGACCTTGATGCCAGCCTTGTCCGCCGGACCACCGGGAGTCACTCCGGGGCCGAGGCGCGCTCCGGACTGCGAGGTCGGGTCCTGCACCAGGGCGCCGGGCTCGGCGCCCTGGATCGATGTCGCGGCGGCCTCGGTCAAGGTCCTCGCGCTGATGCCCAAGACGGGGTGTGTCGCCCGGCCGGTCCGGATGATCTCCTCGGCGATCGACCGCGCCTGGTCGATCGGGATCGCGAAGCCCAGCCCGATCGATCCGCTCTGCTCGCCACCGCTGGCGCCGACTGTTGCGATGGCCGAGTTGATCCCGACCACCTCACCCCGGTTGTTGACCAGCGGGCCGCCCGAGTTGCCTGGGTTGATCGCGGCGTCGGTCTGGATGGCGTCGATGACCGACCCGCCCCCGGAGCCAGCCGCCACCGGGCGGTCCTTGGCGCTCACGATGCCGGAGGTGACGGTCTGGTTCAGCCCGAGCGGTGAGCCGATCGCGACGACCGGATCACCGACGACCAGGTTGGAGCTGCTGCCCAGCGGCGCGGCTCGCAGGCCGGTGACGGCGACCTTGATGACGGCGAGGTCCGACTTCGGGTCCCGGCCGACGATCGACGCGGACTTCGAGTTCCCGTTGTCGAACTGCACCGAGATCTCGCCGGCACCGTCGGCGGCCGCCGAGATCACGTGGTTGTTGGTGAGTATGTAGCCGTCGCCGCGGATGATCACGCCGGTGCCGGTGTCACCACCGCTGCCGGTGCGCACCGAGATCGACACGACGCTGGGCAGCACCGCCTGGGCGATCGCCGCCACCGACCCCGCCGGGCGGGCGTCGCTGGTGCGCGCCGGCGGCGCGCCCAGGCTGGCCGACCGGTCCAGCGTGGACCCGCCGTTGGCCCCGCCGTCCGCGGTGCGTACACCCACCGCGGCACCGACACCGCCGCCGACGAGTCCAGCGGCCAGCGCCACTGCAGGGACCAAGAGCCGGCCCCGGGACCGGCCGACCGGCTTCGGATACTGCCCCACGGTGTCCGGGGCGTACTCCGGCGTCGGGTAGGGCCGGGTGGCCGTGTCGACGCCGCCGTAGGGGTAGCTCGGCTCCGCGGCCCCGGCCCGGTACGCCGACGGGTCGGCTGACGAGCCGGCATCTGACGAGGTCGTCCAGGGGTCGTCGGTTCCGCCTGACCACCAGGGCGTCGAGCTGCTGCCGGCGGGAGTGGGCGTGCGTTCGTCGTCACTCATGTCGGGATCCCTAGAAGGTCAGGCGAACGGGTTGAACCAGGAGCCGACGCGGAACAGCCCACGTCCCATCCGATGCAGCAGGCCGGTGGCC
>JBPCOB010000202.1:0-33333 GCA_051000715.1 Mycobacteriales bacterium | reverse complement strand
AACGAGCGGCGGGGCCGGGCATTCTTGGTCCCCACACTGTCCATGCTGGATATCCTTCCCGGGGGCGAACCCCTGATGGTGGATGTCCGTCAAACCGGGGCAGGGCCAAACACCTTCCGCACCCGGGTCTGGCTTCCCACTCTCGAGCGAGCCCACCTCGGCTTCCACGTCCGCTTCCATGATCTTCGGCACGCGCACGCATCCTGGGCACTGGCCGGCGGCGCCGACCTCAAGGCCGTCATGGCACGGATGGGGCACGCACAGATCACGACAACCCAGCGGTACCTGCACACCCTGCCGGAGTCTGACGAGCTAGCGCTCGCGGCGTTCAGGAGAGTTCGGAACCGCGCCACCTGACCGCGCGCACATTTGGCGGCGCATCGCGTCCAGCCCTCGTCCCAGGTGAGGGAGCGGCCGTCATCCACACCCGGAACCGGTGCCCGGACTTCTCCACAACGTGGCCGCCACAAGGCGTATGGCGCGATCCACGCCCTTACCGTCGGTGGCAAGGAGGTCGGCCGCCGTGTGCCCAGCGAACCCGGACGACGGGGCGCGGGATCACCCTCGCCAGCGCCTTGTCGCGCGCGGGGCACGAGCGTTGGCCGATCGAGAATTGCTGGCTCTGGTCCTGCGTGACGGGACACGCGAGGCGTCCGCGCTCGAGCTGGCTGACTCGCTCCTGAAAGAGCACGGTGGTCTCTGTGGAATCGCCCATGCATTCCCTGAGGAGCTGCTTCGTAGCCACGGCGTTGGCCCAGCCAAGGCGGCAGCACTCGTAGCCGCCTTCCAACTCAGTCGCCAGTCGGCCAACACCCAGTCGAGCTTGGTGCTCCGAGCGCCCGCCGACGTCGCCATGGTCGTAAGGTGGGAACTAACCGATCTGCGTCGCGAACGCGTGATCGTTGTTGTCTGCGACTCAGGTAACCGTGTACGACGGCTAGTTACCGTGGCGGAGGGTTCCATGGATCGGTGCTCGCTTCCAATCCGAGAGACGCTCAACGCCGTCCTGCGGCACGATGGCCGCGCCTTCGCGGTGGCACACAATCATCCGTCCGGAACGCCCGAGCCCAGCAGCGCCGACAATGAGTCGACGAGATCTCTTGAGGCAGCAGCCAGGACCGTCGGCCTCCGGCTGCTTGACCATTTGGTAGTGGCACAGGGCGGGTGGAGGCGCGCTTTGGCCTCAGCACAGAGCGGCGTTGAGAGCAGATAGCCGCAATGCGGCTGACAGCTCCAGGACCCGGTGCTGCCGGCGATTTAGGACCGAGCAGATCTCCTCAAGGTGCTGCAGCCTGTCAACGAGCCTCAACTGTACGGAAACCGGAGGGGCTGGCACTGACAGCGTGCGCAGCTTGGAGACCGAGACCTCGTTAAAGGTAGTGCCACTGCCAGCTGCCCTGATACGAGGCATCGCTGCCTGTAGCGCGAACCGTAGGTACTCCGGCAGCAGTCCGTCGGGCGGGACGAACGACTTGCAACCTTGGTTTGTGCACAGTTGTACGCGAGCGACTCCAAGATGGCCGATCGGAGCACGACTCGACATGACGACCGCTCCCGGAGGCACCCACTGGGTTGAGCAGGAGTCGAACCCCTCCTGGGTGATCTTCCGAGCAGACGACATGACGTCGGCCTGCTTCAGAGCGCCGAGGTCCGTTGGTGTGATCCAAACGAGGTCTCCATCCCAGTAGGTCGGGTTTCCAGAGTCTGGCGTGGCGCCCGAGACAATCTCTATGTCCCGCCCGAGTCCCATAACAGAGACGTCCTCCAATGAAGCGAACTCACGGGACAGAATGGCCTCGAACAATGCTCCGCCAGTCTTAGCTCGCCAGCGCGCGACTGTTGAGAGCCTTCCGGCGATGTCGAGCAACGCATCAAGCCGTGCGGCGACTCGCCTTTGTTCATCGATTCGAGGAAGACAAATCTCGATGGACTCGAAGGCGTCGATGCCAAGCGTGCGGTTACGAACGATTGATCCTGGTGAAGCGCGCCGGATCCGCTCCATCCCCGGCTCGCTGAGCAACAGGTAGCGGATGTAGTTCGTGTCCACACGGCCATCGCGCGGCACGTACGTCAGAAACCGATGAGTTCCGATGCTCCCGGCGTCTCGCATCCCGGCGACCGCAATTGCGCCCTCCCAGGCCTGAATGTTGCTCAGGACGAGGTCGCCTGGCTCGATCCGGTGAAAGCGGTAGCTGCCCAGTTCGACACCTCGTTTGGGATCACGATGAAAGATGCCCTTCCCGAAGGAGTAGATGCCAACGAGGGTGTACGAAGTGAGCGGGTCGATATCGACGGTCCGGCGCTCGAGCCGAAGCACGTCGCCGACGCGAACGGACTCGACCGAGGCTGTCATGCCAGCTCCCTCTCGATCTCTCGAAGCAGGTCGAGGATCTCCTCCTCGGTCTTGAGGAGTTCGGTGACGAGCTCCTGCGGCGGGCGGTGCGCGAGGTCGTCGGCTCGGTTCGGATTGGGGAGGTCCAGGTTGTAGTTGGCCTCGATGTCAGCAATCGGCACCCGCCAGGCGTGCTCAGTCTCCTGCCGGTCCTTCCTGTTCTGGCCGCCCCACCAGGCCTGACAGTCGGCGAACTCCTCGAACCGAAGCGGCTTGGTCTTGCTGTACGCCTTTCGCCCTTGCGGCGGTGACAGCTCGTAGAACCAGACCTCCTTGGTCCGGCCGGTCTTCTCGAAGAAGAGCAGGTTTGTGGGGATCGTGGTGTACGGGGCAAACACTCCCTGGGGGAGCCGCACCACCGTGTGCAGGTTGCACTCGGCGAGGAGCCGCTCCTTGATGCGGGCACCGAGGCCATCGGCGAAGAGGACGCCGTTGGGCACGACGATGCCGCAGCGGCCGCCTTGGTCGAGGATGCGCTGCACGAGCTGGAGGAAGAGCCACGCGGTCTCCGCCGTGCGCGTAGGTTCGGGGAAGTTCGCCTGAATCCCCTTCTCCTCCTCGCCGCCGAACGGGGGGTTGGTCAGGACGACGTCGACACGGTCAGCCTTGCGAATGTCTGACAGCGGCCGGGCGAGGGCGTTGTCGCGCACGATGTGCGGCTGCTGCACCTCGTGGAGGAGAAGGTTCATCATGCCGAGGAGGTAAGGCAGCGGCTTCTTCTCAACTCCCCGCAGGTCACGGTCGAGACTGCGCAGCTCCTCAACGTTGCGGAGATGCGGTCGTAGGTGTTCGAGCGTCTCGACCAAGAAGCCGCCGGTGCCGCAAGCGGGGTCGAGCACCGTCTCGCCGAGCCGCGGGTCAACCTGCTGCGTGACGAAGCGGATGAGAGGCCGAGGTGTGTAGAACTCACCTGAGTCGCCGGCCGCGTCACGCATCTCGCGCAGCATGGACTCGTAGAGGTGGGCCATGGTGTGGATATCGTCTGCGGAGGCGAAGTTGACCTCGTTGACTTTGTTGACGACGTCGCGCAGCAGGTAGCCGGACAGCATCCGGTTGAACGTCTCCTTGAAGACCGCGCTCAGGACGTCACGAGGATCCTCGCTTACAGTGCCGCGCAGCGATCGCAGGTAGGGCAGCAGGTCATTGTTGACGAAACGGGTCAGCCGGTCACCGGTGCGGCCGGCCACCGGGTCGGCGGCCCAATCACGCCAACGGTAGGGCGCCTCAATAGCAGGACGGAACTTCCGATCGACGACCTCGCGCCGAGACTCCAAGCCGTCGAAAGCCCTGAGGAACAGCAGCCACGCGAGCTGCGGGATCCGGTCGAGATCACCGTTGAGTCCAGCGTCCTTACGCATCGTGTCCCGGGCGGACTTAACGACGGCGCTGAGCTTCGCCTGCGGCGAGGTTGGGATGGCGGCATTGACGCGTCGGGGCATTGCTCAGTGCTCCTCGATTGTGGAGAGGCTCTCGGACCAGAAGGCCCGCAACGTCTCCATGGCTTGGTCAATGGTCCGGGCACGGATGTCGAGGTCGGCGGCGAGATCGGCGTACCGCCTGTCCCAAGCCGCCGGCGGGTCAGGCAGCTCGTTCGGAACCGGATGGGTCCCTCGCGCGGCGAACACGGATTCGACCGCGGACCGCATTTCGGCGCTCGGAGTCACTCCGTCTTCGATGAGCAGCAGCAGGTCCGGCAGGTCCTTCACCCGAGTGTTGGGTCGCTCGCCGTACGTGCGGGTCAGTGCGTGCAGCTTCTCCGCGAAGTGCTGGGCACGGTCTACGGCCTCGACGTCGGCAGTCTCGATCCCGGCGAACTCAAGAGCGCCGGGCAGGCGGAGTCGTTCGGTGCGGGTGAGCTCGTCCGGTCGGACCACGACGTCCACGGAGACGGTCGCGAACGTCTTGCCAGCTAGCTGTGCCGCGACACCAAACCGCCAGCCGGGGCGGCCCAGCTCGTCGGGTAGGACGACGCGCGGCTCGGCCACCGTGAACTGCAGCCAGTCACCGTCGTTGTCTTGCGACAAGGCGTCAATGATCTCGATTCGCAGCCCTGCTGCATCGACCACCTCGCCGCGAAGTGCAAGGTCGAGGTCTCGGGTGGATCTCGCACGGTCTCGCCATCGCACCTCCAGCGCCATGCCGCCCTTGAGGACCCACCGTCCGGGTTCGGCCCCTTCGAGCCGGCTCAGAATTCGTTCGAACACCGCGCGCCGGCGGAGCCGGTTGAGGTCGACCCCACTCTCGCGGGACTGCGCGAGCAGCCTGGTCTCCAGCGCTACTCGAAAGGCCGCCGGGGATGCGTACCTCATGGCAGCGCCACCTGCTGCAGTGCTCGTTCTATGCGCAGCGCCGCGCGGTCGCCGAAATCGTCCGCGCGCGAGAGCAGATCCCGCCGAGTAGCTGGCCACCGGGTCGACGCATCGTCGATGGCCGCCGCCAGATGATCCAGATCCACGTTCCCTGCAGCGATGTCGAGCAGGGTCCGGATGGGAGTCGTGACGCGGTAGCCCTCGTGCTGCCACACGTCGCCTGCGGGCATCTCGGCCTTGTGCAGCTCGACTCCAGCGGCGCGCTGACGGAAGTTCAGTGGCACGGTGAGGTGCGTGACCGCCGGGTTGACGTCCCCTAGATCGTGCACAGATAGCGCCGTCTCGTACGACACGACGGCCCGACCACGGCTCCACAGCGACCAACGCACGAGATCGTCATGCTTGCCGACCGGCCACTCGGGCAGCCTGAACAGACCGCGGTCGATGCGCTGCCAGTTGCCTCGGTCGGCATGGAACTTCTGCGACTGGTAGGAGTACCCAACCCCCAGCGCCTGTGCTGCCGAGAAGTGCCCGGACTGCGTCGCGGCAAGGGCGGCGAGTCGCCTGCGCAGGTCCTGGCGATTGGCTGGCACGACGGAATCCTATATGAAAGCTTTAGTTCGACGTGGCCATGGAGGCGTGAAACTCCGAGCGCGATGGAGAACTACGCGCTGTAGAGCAGTTCTTCCAGTCGCCCAACGGCGTCCTGCAGACCGACCCGTCCGCCGAACCGCTCGGCGATCTCCACCACGCTCCCGTGACGGTCAAGAGGCGGAACCTCGAGGACCCGCAGGTCTTCGAGCTGGCCAACGCCGTGTTCGGCGTACTTCTCCAGCAGGTCGTCGAGCACGGCCCGCGCCTCAGAGACGAAGGAGTCGAGGAACTCACGGTGGTCCGCGCGCAGCTTGTACGCCCGCTCTCGCCTGGTCATCGCCGGCGCGTTCCAGGCCACATGGACAAGCAGATCCAGGGGGTCCAGCTCGGTCAGGTGGAGGCGCTCCGCGGCCTCGTCGAGGTCGATGCCGCGGCCGAGTAGCACCTCGGCGACGTCATGACGCCCGGGAGTACGAGCCCAGGTGGAGCGCAAGGCGCTGGCGTCCGTGTACAACCGCCGCACCTCGTCGGCCAGGTAGTCGCCGTACTCGGCCAGCCGCAGGCATCCACTTTCCGGGTCCGGAAGATAGATCCCTTCGACCGCGACGTACGCCTCGCCCGCATCGACGTAGAACTTGCGAGCGCCCTCGTCCTCCAGCGCCTCGGCGTCGGTGACGTCGTCTCCCCCGCCCTGCTCGCCGTACACCGGCTCCGGCTCGGCCACCTCGGTCGTCTGCACGATGTCTCCGTCGTCGTCGATCTCCTCCATGACCGGAGGCGCCTCGGGAGGTCCATCAAACTCCGGGTCCTCGAAGAGTCCGGTGGCGCCGGAGTAGTCGATGATCTCGAAGGTGAGCTTGTCGTCGTCCGGATAGAGCCGGGAGCCTCGGCCGATGATCTGCTTGAAGTCCACCATCGACCCGATGGGCTTGAAGAGCACGATGTTCCGCACGGTCGGCATGTCCACGCCGGTGGACAGGAGCTGCGACGTGGTGGCGATGACGGGGGTGGCGCGTTCTGGGTCGGCGAAGTCGCCGAGGTGTTCGCGCCCCACGTCGCCCTCGTCGGAGACGATGCGTACAACGTAGTTCGGGTACTGACGGACCAGGTCGGCGTTGGCGTTGTTGAGCGCCTGGCGCATTTGATCTGCGTGCTCCGAGTCGACGCAGAACACGATCGTCTTGGCCATCCGGCCGGTGCTCTTGAGGTAGTCGGTGAGGTGCCTTGCCGCGGCCTGGGTTCGGGACAGCAAAGACACCACCCGCTCAAAGTGGCGCGTCTCGTAGAGCTCCTCGGGGATCTCCCGGCCAAAGCGGTCGATCTGGCCGGGGCTCGGGGACCAACCGTGCGCGTCTGGGCTGAGGACGACGCGGCGGACGCGGTAGGGCGCCAGGAACCCGTCGTCGATGCCTTGTGCGAGCGAGTACGTGTAGACGGGGTCACCGAAGTAGCGGTAGGAGTCCCGGTTCTCCTTCCGGAGCGGCGTCGCCGTCATGCCGAGCTGGACGGCCGGGGAGAAGTGCTCGAGGATTGCGCGCCAGCTCGACTCGTCGCGCGCGCTGCCTCGGTGGCACTCGTCCACGATGACCGCGTCGAAGTAGTCCGGCGGGTAGTCACGGAAGACGCCGAGCGCGTCACCGCTGTCGGCGAGCGACTGGTAGAGCGCGAAATAGACCTCGCGTCCGGTCTTTGCCTCTCCCTGGATCTTCCAGATGGCGTCGCCGAACACCGGCTTGAACTCCCTGGCGATCGGTTGGTCGACGAGGATGTTGCGGTCAGCCAGGTAGAGGAACCGCGGCTTGCGGTCACCTCGCCAGTTGCTCTGCCACAGCTTCCAGATGATCTGGAGCGCGACGAACGTCTTGCCGGTGCCCGTCGCCAGCGTGAGCAGCACCCGGGGCCGCCCCTCATTGAAGATCGCCTCGAGTGCCCGCTCGATGGCCACCCGCTGGGAGTAGCGGGGCTCCTTGATACGGCCGTCGGGGAGGCGAAGATCGCGATTGAACGGGAGCATGAGGACGTCGACGGCGGTCTCGTCGACGAGGCCCTTCCAAGACCGGTAACGGGCCCAGAGCTCGTCCGGCGTGGGGAAGGTCATGCGGTTGGTCTCCAGACCGGTGTCGTAGTCGTGCTCGACGATGCCGCGTCCGTTGGTGGCGTAGGCGAAGGGCACGTCCAGCAGCTCGGCATACCTCTTGGCCTGCTGCAGACCCGTTCCCGCCGACTTGTGCTCGCGCTTGGCCTCGACGACCGCAATGGGAAGGCCGGGTTGGTACTCGAGGGCATAGTCGGCTCGCAGCGGGTCGTCGCGCTTGTGGTCACGTCGGCGTCGAGGGCGTCGCGGCACGGGCACGATCCGTCCGTCCGTGATGCGGTACTGCTCGACGTACCTGTCCTGCCAGCCGGCAGCATGAAGACGCGGGACGACGTAGTCCCGGCAGGTGTCCTTCTCAAGTGGCCGCTCCGACACGTTGATCACGGTAGCGGCACGATGAGCGAGGGCGGAGAGAGTTGCGGGCCATGCACCGCGCTGGCGCGGCGCGTGTATCGCAGATACCAGGGTGTGTTCTGGCTATGGGGGTCCGCGTGGTCGACCAACAGCAGGGCGGCGCAGGATCAGGGCTCTGGGGCGATCGAGCTGACGTGCGGTGGTCGCCGACATTGTCGGTGTCTGCGGGGTGGTCTTGGGCGCGCGTGACTGTCTGACGGCTCGTGTGCGCCGGTCGCGCCGATGACAAGGCCTGAGTCCACAGGCGGCGCCCTCAGGTTGTCACCAGCGGTCCCGACACAGAGCATCCGGTTCGTCTTGGGGGTCCCCGCGCGCCGGATATCCGGCTGAGTGACGGCCCGCAGGGGCAAACGCCCTGGGCAACGCTCGGGACAACCCGCACCGCCATCGTCCGGCCATGGACCCAGTCCAGAAGACTACGGCCGCCCGCGAGACCCGGCGACGACCCAGGACGACCGCACCTGACCCCCGTGGGCGAGCCATCTTTCCCGCTGGCCCGCCGGCGGTGGTTACCGACGAGCGCGCAGACGGCCTGCCGGCGCCGCGCGGCGGTTGCGGGGCACAGCTGATCGGAGAGGTGACCGCGGCTATTACCCCGCCGCACCGTCGCGTCTTCGGGACCCCGCTGCTCGGTGATCACGTAATGCGGGGGGTCGCTGTGGTGATCTCGATCGCGATGCTCGCCGCCGGCCCGGACCCGGCCGGCTACTACCTGGCCCGCGGCGCGGGCTGCGCGTCGGACTACTACAGCGGCGCCGGTGACCGCCCCGGGGAGTGGCTCGGCGCTGGCGCCGCCGCGGCTGGCCTGTGTGGCGAGCTGCACCCGGCGGGTGAGCGGGTGCTGCGTTCACTGCTGGACGGACAAGCCGTGGACGGGCGGGTGCTTGTGGCCCCGGTGCTGCGCGCCGATCCCCGCGGCCGGCTCCCCGCCCGGCCACTGGTCGAGGCGATCCGCGCCCAGGCCGCCCGCCGTGGCGTCGAGATCGAGGTGCTGATGGCCGGGCCGGAGGACCGGGCCGGTTTCACGGGCTTGGCCCGGCGGGTCGACGGGTCGGCCCGAGGCCGAGCCTCGACCGTAAGCGCGACCCGGGCGGGTCAGCTGGCCGCCGTCGCAGGCCTGGACCCGCACGCGCTCTATCGCACCGAGGACGGTCCCGACCGGTACGCCGCCGCGCTGGCGCACGGGAAGCGGCGGGTAGACGTGCGCCGGGCCGGAATCGACGTCACCATCTCCACCCCAAAGAGCGTCAGCATCCTGTACGGGCTCGGCTCACCGGAGGTGGCGGCCGCGGTCCGCGCGGCGCACCTGACCGCGGTCGGCGAGGCGCTGGCCTACCTCGAAGCCCACGCGGGGCACGGGCTGCGCGGCCACCAGGGCGACGGGCAGCGGGCCGCCCAAGTGCGCACCACCGGGTGGATCGTGGCCGGATTCGAGCACCGCACCTCCCGCACTGGGGACCCGCAGCTGCACACCCACCTGGTGGTCCCGAACCTGGTCCGGGGCGATGACGGAAAGTGGTCCGCGATCGACTCCCGCGCGGTCTACGGTCACGCGCTGACTGCCAGCTACCTCTACCACGCGGTGCTGCGTGGGCAACTCACCCAACGGCTCGGCGTCGCCTGGACCACTCCGGAGAAAGGGATCGCCGAGATCGCCGGCGCTCCCTCGGACCTGATCCGCGAGTTCTCCACGAGGCGTCGCCAGATCCTGATGTCTCTCGACTCATACGGTTGTTCCGGGCCGGCCGCGGCGCAGGCGGCGTGCCTCGCCACCCGACTCGCCAAGCCAGCCGCCGAGCCGGAGCACACGCTGCGCGAACGGTGGTCCGCCAGAACTCGGGCCACAGCACACCATCCCGGCCGGGTGGTTGCCGCCATGGTCGGCCGTACTCGCGTGCCGGCCCCTCCAACGATCGAGCGGCTCGCCACGCACCTCCTGGGACCAGCCGGGCTGACCGCGCAAGCCACCGGGTTCGACCGCCGCGACATGCTTCAGGCCCTATGCCAGTCGCTGCCGCCCGGGCTGCTGGTGAACCGGGCTGAAGTCGAGGCGGCCGCGGATCAGGTGCTGCGGCACCGCGACACGGTCCGACTGATCACCCGCGGCGAGGAGGGTGCCCGCTGGTCGACGACCGAACTCCTCGGCGTCGAACGGTTCGCCCTGCGCCTGGCTGGCGATCTGCGGATCTCCCCGACCAGGGCCGTGTCGGCCGACCTGGTAGAAGCGACCTTGGCCGACCACGGCCTCACGGCCGAGCAGCAGGCGATGGTCCGATCGCTGGCCGCTGCGGAAGGGCTGGCGGTGGTAGTCGGGCCGGCCGGTGCCGGCAAGACGGCCGCCCTCGCCGCCGCGACCCGACTGTGGGGCGAGCAGGGCCGGCCGGTCACCGGCGGATCGGTGGCCGCGGTGACCGCCCGGAGGCTCGAGCACGCCACCGGCATTCGCTCGACATCCCTGGCCCGACTCCTCGTGAGGGCCCGACGGACAGACCCGGTCACCGGCCGTCCGGCCGGGTTGCCGCGCAGCGGGGTGCTGGTGGTCGACGAGGCATCGATGGTCGATACCCGCACCCTCTCCGCCCTGCTCGCCCACACCCGAGCCGCTGCCGGCACGCTGGTGCTCGTCGGCGACCCGGCGCAGTTGCCCGAGATCGGCGCCGGCGGCCTGTTCGCCGCCGTTGCGCGCCACCCGGACACGATCACGCTGACCGACAACCGGCGGCAGGCCGAGGCGTGGGAACGCCGTGCGCTGGCGGACCTACGCGCCGGGGACCCGGACGCCGCCGTTTCGGCGTACGCCGAGCACGGGCGCGTACACGCGGCGCCGGCGGCCGAGCTCGCGGAGCGGGTCGTCGACGACTATCTGCGCCACGTCGGGCAGAGCGACTCCGTGGCTCTGGGAGAAGGCGACTCCGTGGCTCTAGGAGAAGACGACGGGTCTGCCAACGGGGTGGTGATGCTCGCCGTCCGGCGTGCCGACGTAATTGACCTCAACGACGCGACGCGTGCCCGGCTCCTCGAGAGCGGGCGGCTCGGGCTGGACGCCGTCACCATCGGCCAGGGTGACCGGCGACGCGAGTACCGAACTGGTGACCGGGTTCTCGTGACCGCCAATGACCACCTGCTCGGCCTGCTCAACGGCACCCTCGCCGCCGTCACAGCAGTGGATGTTCGGCACAAGACGATGACCCTCGCCACGGACGAGCACCAGCGGGTGACCGTGCCGGTCGAGTGGGCCGGTCGGCACCTCGACCACGGGTACGCGATGACATGCCACAAGGCCCAGGGCGCCACCGTCGAGGTCGCTTTGCTCTACGGCGCCGGCGTGCTGACCCGAGAGGCCGGCTACGTCGCTCTGTCCCGCGGTCGGGCCGCCAACCACCTCTACGTCCCAGATGAGCTCGACAGCGGTCCGGTGTCGCTCGTCGAGGACGAGCGGCACCTTGACCGGCTCGCCACCCGACTGGCAGTCCGGCACAACCAGACGCTCGCCACCTGGCAGCTAGCCCGCAATCTCGCCAGCCGCTGGCAGGACGTCAGCTACGACGCCCGGTATCGCCGAGCCGAAGGGATGCACCGATGAACGAACGAATCAACGCTGAAGCGCTGCCGCCGACGATCGATCTGCTGACCGCTGCCGGGTTGCTCGGCATCGGGCGGACCGCCGCCTACCGTCTCGTCCGAGAAGATCGCTGGCCCACTCCCGTGGTCCGAGTCGGTCGCCTGATCCGCGTCCCAACAGCGCCACTGCTGGCTGCGATCGGACTTGCGACCGATCCCGGAACGCGAGAGTACTGACGGCAGCGCGTCTCCATGGCGGCAGCGTCACTTCGTCAGTGCGCCTTGAGATACCAGGGACGTACTAGGTGAGCAGCAACGGCACTAGCCCTGCCATCAGTCCGGACAGCCGAGCAGGGTCCGAAGTGCCAAACCGACTCTGCGACGCGACATAGCCGTACGCGCACGCCAGAACGTCACGGTCGCCGCGAGCCGACGCATAGGCCCATGTCCGGCACGCTCGCAGGAACTCTGGGAATGGTGCTCCCGCCACGTATGCATCCAATTCCGACCAGCGGCTCAGTTGGTCCTCCGTTGGCCACGCGTACCCCCACTCTGACGCGTCCGGGTGGAAGAGCACACTCAGTTCCAGGGTGACGGGATCCATACATGTGGGCCCGTCTGGCAACGGATGCGAAGTCGATCAATACGGGATCGGTCGCCACCAGGACATTCCCTACGTGCATGTCGCCATGCACAGTCGAACGTCTCGCAAGGACAAGGACGCCTTCGACGGCTGCCACCACGTCAGGCGAAAGCCCGCATCGCACGACGTTACGCTCCCATGCCAGGTCGTCCATGAACACGCGCCGAATCTCCCCCACAGACTCGTCCGTCGCCGGTGCCCCCGCCGTCCACACGGCATGGTGCACCGCCAGCTTGGACACAGCAGTCGCAGCATCGGATTCACTTCGCGCAAGCTGGGTGAACAACGGTTCATGCACATCGGCCACCTGGTAAAACACGGCGCCTGTCGCGCCGGCGCCCGCCTGAACAACGCCGGTAATCTCTGCGTAACTACCGAGAGGAAGAGCGCCAGACACCCGTTGCTCGAAGCGCCTCCGTTCTTCAATGGCGGCAGGTACCGAGGCGATCCGCGCCACGGCAGCACCGCCGGATGATCCGTCTCTCCTCTCCAGAGTCAGTCGTAGGACGGGAACGCCGGACCGCCCCCCAGACATCGCCTCGGCATGAACCAGGGCGCAGCCCTTCCGTCGCGCGTAGAGACGCACCACACGTTCCATGGACGCGCCTAGCGGCGGCTGAACGAGTCCTCGGGCGACCTCGATCGAGTTCAACTCGTCGATTGACTGTGCAAGCTCCATGAGCGTCTCAATGAACTCAGGCAATGCGTCCTTCTCCACGATCGTGAGCATCGCACGGTCGTTCAGCGTTCCCAGGAAATCCTCGTACCGCTGCTCCTCTAAGAGCACGCTCAATACATCCGCGGTCTTGTACGCGGTGAAGGCGATGATGGGGGTCCCCGGAGATTGAGCCCGGATGGCAGTGAGAACAGCGAGGCCGTGCTCGGTGTCGGCCACCACTCCCGTGGCCGGAGGAATGTGCATGTCACACACGGCGACATCGAACTCCACGCTCGTCAGGAGAGCGAAGGCCGCATCCCTTGTCTTGGCCACGTGAAATGTGATACCAGCATCCGCAATAGCGATGATGGCTTCGATCTGTGAGTCGACATCTTCGACGAGCAGTACCTGCACGTTACGAATCCATCCGGGGGCACTTCAGTTCGAATCGAGTTGCACCGTCTGATCCTGCAGTCAGTAAGACCTCACCGCCGAGGGTCGCCATCGCACGCTCTGCGATCGCCAGCCCCATCCCAAGGTGACTCGGCTTAGTGCTCGAGCCGAGGGCGAATAACGCTGCACTGTCAGAGGACAAGCCGGCGCCGAAGTCCAAGACCGTGATCCACAGTTCGACGCTCGACTTACCCCAGGTGACCGTGACCGGCTCGTCAACCTTCGCCGAAGCCTCGAGCGCGTTTCGCAACCCGTTCCTGAACGCCATGCTTAGGAGAGTGGGATCGGTAACGGTCGGCAGCGGACTCGGACCCTCGAGTCTTGGTTCGTTGATCGTGACTCCAACCGCCGCTAGTTCTGTTGCGCAGGTCGAGGACGCCTCTTCCACAAGTTTCGAGAGATCGACGTCAGTAACTTTTGGGGCGGCAGCAGCCTGGCCCAGCGTGTCGATCGCGTTCAATACGCTGCGGATTTGTTCGAGCGCGACAGCGGTTTTGCTACCTGCAAAGTCTGGCAATTCCCGGCTCGCGTGCAGGCGCGCAAGGCCCAGCAGAGGGCGAATCTCGTGCACGAATCTGTCGGTGAGTTCCTCAGTAGCCCTTGCCCACACCTCGTTGGCCAGCGCGTCGTCGGAAGCCAACGGGACCACGGTTTCGTCTTGCGTCGCCTGTCCGCTGGGGGCGGCAGCCGCGCGCGCGGTCGCTGTTTCGAGAGCGGAGCGAATCCACGGGATTCGCTCCGCTCTGAGCGATGCGCGTAGAACCGGCAGATCTTGCTCGTCGGCAAGCCTGGCCAAGAAGCGAGCAGCGGACAGCCGTTCTCGCTGGGAGCCCGCGCGGAGCAGTTCGAGTGCCTCGTTTCGGTCCATTTGCTCTAGTCCTGCGCGTAGAATGCGGCGCGCGTTTCGAAGGCCTTGCGGCCTCCCTCCATGATCTCGGTGATCGCTCGCACGCTCTCGCTGTCATCGAGGACACCCACGTTTGCCACTTCGCCGCGCTTCCCGTCCGAGGTAAGGAACACGACGCAGTTGGCCTCGCCAAGCACGGGAATGTTGGGGTTGTGAGTCGCAAAGATCAGCTGCGAAGTCTCCGGCCGATTTCGCAGCACTTTGACCAAGGTATCTGCGACGAACGAGTTGTCAAGGTTATCTTCGGGTTGGTCAACAAGCAAGACGCGCTCAGTGTGGCTCAGAATAATCGGCAGCACGGCCGTGCAGCGCTGACCCACCGACAGGTCCTCGGCTGGCTTGTACCTGCCACCGTCCAGCAGAGCAAGTTGAACCGTGTCTTCAAGAGGGGAGGTGAGAATCTGCTCGGTTCCCACGTCGCGCAGATGGCTTGCCACGCGCTGAGCGCGATCCATTGAGATCTTTGTCAACGTCGAAATCTCCGCCGCGTCGCCTCGCTCGGCCGCGAGCGCGAGTTCACGAGGACTTATCGACCGGGCAAGCTCGGGCGCAAGCACATTGTACTGGAGGCCGCTGCCGCGGAGAGCTTCAGCGATTGCGTTCGTGTACCTATCCATGGACCCGAATCGATTGACCGTTACGCGAATTCGTGGTCCCAACCCTCTATTCAGGAAGGCGGCAGCCTGCTCACGCACATTGATCCGACTCTCGCGCAGTGCGTCCAGAGTGTCCAGTTCCCCATCCCGACGTTCCTTTAGTTCGCTGCCCTTGGACCGCAACGCCAGAACGTGCTCGTCCAGAGCGTCGGCACGCTGTTCCAGGGTCACCAGGTCGCTGACTCTCTTCATCAGGACGCCTGCGCCCTCGGACAACGAATCGATGTGCGTCCTGAGCGTTCGAGCTTCATCCTCGTAAACCATGTGCTGCTGTTGTTCGGCCTGTTGTAGCGCTCCAATGCGTTGCATTGCCGCGACATACTGGGACTCCGCTTGCGCGACGGCACGCGCGGCTGCCGCTAGTCCCGTTCGCACGTCCGTCAAGGGATCTTCAGTCGCGGCCGCGGCCGGCCACGCGTCGAGTTGGATGCCCTGTCGCAGTGACCGAACACGCTCGAGCTCCTGGCGAACGAGGGTAATGGCTCTGCCATAGGTTTCCAACCGAACGGTGGCTGCGGCCGTCAATCCCTGAAGCTGTTGCAGCCGCGCACGTTGGGGCGCTGTCTGTTCCACAGTTGAACTTGCCCTGTCCGCCTCCTGTCGAGCCTCCGCGAGTTGGGCCGAGACCGCCGCGAGCTTCGCCAACTCATCCTCGGCATCTCGAAGCTGACTAAGGACACCGCGGAGCTCCACCGTCAGCGACGAGATTAGCGCGCGCTTTGCGTCGTCTGACCGCGCATTATCATCCAGCGAGGGAGCGAAACCGTCCAGCAAACGCAGGCGCGATGCTGGGTCACGGCCGACATACTCGATCTCGTTCTGCGACAGGACGAGGGGGCTTGAGACAGCCTTCATCACCGAGTATCGCGGCCCGTCATCAGCCGATCGCGACACGGTGACCTCTTCACCATGCAGTTCGAGCGTCATGGTGACTTTTCCTGAGCCCAGGACAGCCGTGACTTGCTGACGTGAGGCTTGCTCCCGGGCCTCCGACAAGGGGCGCGCTGCGAGACAAAATCTGATCAACTCGATGATCGACGTCTTGCCGGATCCACGTGCGCCGATCAGCACCGTTAGCCCATGGCCAAGCTGCAGATCGAGGCCGTGAAGGAACCCCTCTTCCACTTGGACCCGCTTGATGAGCATGACCAACTTAGCCTCTTGGGGGGATGTGGGGGCGGTGCGTCATCACGGGGAAGTATCGCAGCGAATGACGACAGTTCCCACGAACAAGCGCTGGACCGCGCCGGCTGGATCCGGCCAGCGCAACTTCTTGCCGACGGCCGTCCTCGGTCGAGCCGGCAACAGGGGACGAGATGATCACGAACCGGCAACAGGGGACGAGATGATCAGTCTCGCGCCTGACGGGAACGGTCATGACGAGAGGGAGTTGCTCCACCGTTCAGCGGCTCCATCAGGCGTCCTATGGGGACCCGAAGGGGCCAGACTGCGGGACCGTTGCTGCCACTTGGTGCCGCGATTCCGCCCGTGGTGTCCGACAATTTCACGGACGGTTGACGGACGGATGATCAAGAGGCCCGGTCCAATTTTGTCCGGACCGAGCCTCTGACCTGCACCTTCTTTGGTAGCGGGGGCAGGATTTGAACCTGCGACCTCTGGGTTATGAGCCCAGCGAGCTACCGAGCTGCTCCACCCCGCGTCGGTCCTCCGACTCTACGCCGGATCCCCCGGAAGCGGCAACCGCCCGGGCTCACGGCGTCGGCGAGGCGGAAACCGACGGCGCCGGACTGGGTGTCGACGTCGTACCGCCGGTGGAACCGCTCGCCGCCGCGGCCCGCGCCAGGGCCGCCTGCAGCCGGGCCTGGGCCGCGCCGTACGCCGCGAAGTCCCCCGTCTTCAGTGCCTGCTGGCCCGCGACAAAGGCCGCGTTCGCGTCGGCGATCGCCTGCCGGAGCGCGGCGTTCCCGCCGGTACCGCCCGGCGGCGGCGTGCCTCCGCCCGGCGGTGGCGTAACCGGCCCCTGGGCGCCGAAGACCTCGTCCAGGGCCGCGCCCAGCGTCGGTGAGAAAGCGATCTTGTCACCGAAGCCGACGAAGACCCGCTTGAGAGCGGGGTAGCTGCCCTCGCCGCTGAGCGCCTGCACGTAGATCGGCTGCACGTAGAGCAGGCCGGCGCCGACGGGGTAGGTGAGCAGGTTGGCCTCGACCGTCTTGGAGCCACCGCCCCGGAGCAGGGTTAGCTGCTGAGCCGCGGTGGGGTCGGACTCGAAGTTGTTGGCCACCTGGCCGGGGCCGTTGACCTGGACGTTCCGGGGCAGCTCGAGCAGGGTCATCTTGCCGTAGCTCGCCGGATCGCTGCTGACCGAGAGGAACGCCGTGAGGTTCGGCCGGTTCTTCGCCACCAGCGGCGAGGTCAGCGAGAAGCTGGGCCGGTCACTGCCGGGCAGCGCGATGGTGAGGTAGTACGGCGGCTGGCTGATCGATGTTCCCTTCTGCGTCGGGTCAGGAGGGACCTTCCAGAAGTCGGTGCCGTTGTAGAAGTCCAATGGCCGGCCCACGTGGTACTTGGTCAGCAGCTCGCGCTGCACCTTGAACAGGTCCTCGGGGTAACGCAGGTGGGCCGCCAGGTCGGGGCTGATGTCCGACTTCGGCGACACCGTGTTCGGGAAGGCGCGCATCCAGGTCCGCAGCACCGGGTCCTTGTCGTCCCAGGCGTAGAGCGTCACCGTCCCGTCGAACGCGTCGACGGTGGCCTTGACCGAGTTGCGGATGTAGTTGACCTGGTCCCGCGGCTGGGCGGCGACCGCGTCCGAGGTCGCCACGGTGGTGTCCCGGGTCACCTCGCCGAGCGTCTGGCGCTGGGAGTAGGGGTAGCCGTCGCTGGTGGTGTAACCGTCGAGGATCCACAGGATCCGGCCGTCCACCACCGCTGGGTACGGATCGCCGTCGAGCTTCAGGTACGGCGCCGCCTTCTGCACCCGGTCCCGGGGGTTGCGGACGTAGAGGATGCGGGACGCCGCGTTGATCCCGTTGGACAGCAAGAGGTTCTTGTCCCGGAAGTGGAAGGCGTACAGCAGCTTGCGAAAGCTGGATCCCATCGCTACGCCGCCGTTGCCGGCGTAGCTGTTCTTGACCTGGCCGTCGGCGTTCTGGTCGCTCGGGAAGTCCAGCTCCTGCGGCGCCACGCCGGCGGGCGCGCCGACCACGGAGTACGCCGGGGAGTTCTCACCGAAGTACACCCGCGGTTCCGTGACCTCGATGGAACCCTCCTGCGGCAGGTTCTTCGCCGAGAACAGCGGCCGCCCCTCGCTGTCCACCTGGGTCCCGGGAGCCGCGACGAAGCCGTACCCGTGGGTGTAGACCAGATGCTGGTTGATCCAGTTCTCCGTCGGCAGGCCACCGGGGTTGAGCTCGCGAACCCCGACGACCTGGTCGGTCTGCCGGCCGCCGATCGTGTAGCGGTCGATGTCGAGGGTGTCGGCGAACCGGTAGAAGGTCTTCAGGCTCTGCAGGCTCTGCCAGGTCTGTTGCAGCTCGTTGGGGTCGAGCAGCCGGATGTTGGGCAGCGTCGCCTTGTCGGCACGCAGCTTCGCGAGGTCACCGGCGCCCACACCGGCGTACGGGCGCTGCTCTACGCCGTCGAGCGCGTAGGCCTTGCCGGTGGCCTCGATGTTGCGCTGGATGTAGGGCGCCTCCTTGTTCGCCTCGCTGGGAGCGACCTGGAAGCGCTGGATCACCGCCGGGTACACCCCGCCGATCACGACCGCCAGGACCACCATCAGCCCCAGTCCGACGGCCGGCCACAGCGCCCGGTTGGAGAACAGCGTGACGAAGAACAGCCCGGCGCTGATCACGGCGACGAACACCAGAATCGTCTTGGCCGGCAGCACGGCGTTGACGTCGGTGTAGGACGGCCCGGTGACCACGCCCCGCGGGGAGAACGCCAGCCCGAACCGGTCGAGGTAGTACGCGACCGCCTTCAGCAGCACGAACAGGCCCAGCAGCACCGACAGGTGCGCCTGGGTCGCCGGGCTCACCCGGTCCGCCGGCGTTTGCAGGCGAAGACCGCCGAATATGTAGTGGACCAGCGCCGCGGCCAGCAGCGACAGGATCAGCGCGAAGAACAGGAAGCCCAGGATGAACCGCTGGAACGGGTAGGTGAAGGCGAAGTAGCTGATGTCGCGGTGGAACTGGGCGTCACGCTGCCCGAACGGCACCGCATTGCGCCACAGCAGCCAGGTCCGCCACCGGCCGGCTGCGGACAGGCCACCGAGCAGGCCGAGCCCACCCATGACGGCCAGGAGCAGGGGCGTGAGATAGGGCTCCACGGTCATGCGGTAGCGCTCGAGGTTCTGCTGCTCGACAGACATTGGTCGAAACGGTGGACGGAGCCGGTAGGCGATCACCATGTTGGCCCCGACGATGACCGCCATCAGCAGCCCGAACAGGGCGAACAGCAACAGCTGCGTCCGGAACCGGGTCGTGAAGACCCTCGAGTAACCGATCGAGCGGAACCACAGCAGGTCGGTGTACAGCGCGGTCAGGACGCCGAGGACCAGCAGCGTGACGAACACCACCACCGCTACCGGCACGAGCAGCCGGGGACGGCGGGGGAGCCGGGGTAGCCCGGCTGCGGTGGGGGTCCGAAAGCTCACGGCCACCTCGGGGTCGGACCTCTGGCGACGTACGTCGCCTTCGTGAGCAACTTACCGGCCGGCGCGCCGGTTCCCGGCCGTCCGACCCGCGACACTGGGCAAATGAGCGCGGGGCTGGCGGCCGTCGTCGCCGAGATCGAGCGGCACGTGGCCGAGGACGGCTGGGACCAGCCGCTCCGGCTCTACGCGCTGGTGGCGACCGCCGACCTGCTGCGACGCGAGCCGGCCCTGGCCGCCTCGCTGGGGCTGGCCGAGGCGACCACCGCGGCGCTGACGCCGGTCGAGCAGGACTCTCTACCCCCCGGCCCGCTGGACGACGTCCTGGCGGGCGTCGGCTGGCCGGCGGAGGTACTCGGTTGCGCCGTCGTCACCGAGGCGACGGTCCTGCCACCGGGCGCCGACGGGGAGGCGCCCCCCGAAGGCATGGACCCGGCCGGCTGGGCGTCCCGCCATCCGGACCGGCGGGAGGTCCGGATGGCGGTCGGCGTACTGCGCGACGGCTCGCGGGCGGCGACCCTGCGGCTCCGAGGGACCCTCGGAGCAGGCGAGGAGGTGCTCGGCGGACCCGACCTGGTGCCCAACCTCGCCGACGCCCTGGCCGCCACCCTGGTGGACTGACCGCCCGAGCGGCTGCACCGAGGGGTCAAATCAGCAGGCCGGTACGCCGGCCCCCCCGGCGACCGCCGCCTCCAGGCTGGTCAGCGCGTCCGCAAGCTTGGAGACCTTGACCAGCCGCAGCCCCTCCGGGCGGCCCTTGACCGCGGCCGAGCAGTTCTCCGCCGGTGTCAGGAAGATCGTGGCGCCCGCTCGCCGGGCCGCCACGATCTTCTGCTGGATACCGCCGATGGGGTTCACCGTCCCGTCGTCGGTGATCTCTCCGGTGCCGGCGACGAACCGGCCGCCGGTCAGCGGCCCGGGCGTCAGCTTGTCGATGATGCCGAGCGCGAACATCAGCCCCGCGCTGGGCCCGCCGACGTCGCGCAGGCCGAAGGACACCGTGAAGGGGTAGACGTGCTTCACCTTGGGCTCGATACCGATCAGCGGCCGGTTGCCGTCGCTCGGGTCAGCCACCGTTCGCAGCTCGAGAGGGATCGACCGCCCGTCCCGGAAGATCAGCAGCCGCAGCGAGCTGCCGGCCGGCCGGCTGGAGATGAGCTTCCGGAGGGAGTCGGTCGAGGTCACCGCCGTACCGTCGACCGCGGTGATGACGTCACCGGGCCGCAGCCGGCCATCCGCCGGCTTGCCCTTCGCTACCGAGCCGACCACCACCGTCGTACCGACCGGGATCGACAGCGCCCGCAGCGCGGCCGTGGTCGCGCTCTGCTGGGAATCCAGCATGTCCTCGGTGTTCTGTTGCTCGATCTCCTTCGAGGTCTCCCGCGGCGGGTAGACGAGCTCCTGTGGGACGACGGCGATGCTGCGGTCCAGCCAGCCGCGCAGCGCTGTAGCCAGGTTGATCGGGCTCGGCGGGCCACCGGCGACCGAGACCGTGGTGAGATCGAGGTGGCCGGTGGTCGGGTAGGTCTGCCGGCCCTTGATCGAGATCAGCGGTACGCCGTCCGAGCGCTTGCCCAGGGTGTCGGTCACCGGGCCTGGCCCGAGGGCGACGTACGGCACCCGCAGCAGGGCTCCGACCGCCGCCAGGACCAGGGCGAGCACACTCGCGACAACCATAGTGCTCACGCGCCGGGACACGTTTTCGAGAGTACGTGACCCAGCCGGCTAGGAGTCAGGCCCCGCGACGGCGCCGCCGGTTCGCCGTCGACCGGGACCTGGCGGATGTCTGCGCCATGGCAGCCCGTACCCGGCGGTAGTGCTCGACCGACTCGGTGACACCCTGCGGGCGGCGGGGCCGGGCGGCCCAGCGAGCCCAGGCCATGGCGGCGAGGGTGGCTACGGCCGGCACGATCCACCAGGCGATAGCGGACATGAGCGTTGCCTCGAGCTAGGGACGGATCGGACCGACGCACCACTGTAGGCCCGGGCGCGCGCGCATCGGTTACGCGCCGGGCGCTAGGGAGCGCCGACCCACTCCTCCCCGCCGTCGGCGAAGACCTGGTGCTTCCAGATCGGCACCGTGGCCTTGAGGTCGTCGATCAGGCGCCGGGCCGCCGCGAAAGCCTCGGCGCGATGCGGGCAGGACGCCGCGACAACCACCGCGAGGTCACCGACGGCCAGCTCACCCACGCGGTGGGTCGCGGCCAGGGCGACCGCCGGGAAGTCGGCCGCTACCGCGTCGGCCACCGCCCGGATCGCGGCCTCCGCATCCGGGTGAGCGGTGTAGTCGAGCCGGGTGACCCCGCGGCCGCCGTCGTCGCGGCGCACCGTGCCGATGAACAGCGCCGTACCGCCGGCTCGTTCGTCGGACACCGCGGCAAGCACCTCCTCGACCGACAGGGGGCTCTCGCGTACGGCGACCAGGCGCAGGACGGTCACAGCTGGCGACTCTAGGCCGCCGGGCTACCGTGACTGCCATGAACTCTTCCCGCGCTCGGACCGGTCGGTCAGGTTCCCGGTGAGCAACCTGCCCTTCGGCTTCGGCCCCGGCGGCGGCGAGGAGAGGGAGGAGTTCCGGCCCCCTGACCCGTTCGCAGGGCTCTTCGGCGCCGGTGGCAGCCCGGCGGACCTGGGCGCCGCGCTGCACCAGTTCGCCGACCTGATGTCCTACTCGGGCGGCCCGGTCAACTGGGATCTGGCCCGGCAGACCGCGGAGGCGGCGGCCGGGGCGGATGACCCGGGAACCACGGCGGCCGAGTCGGCGGAGGTGGCCGAGGCGGTCCGGTTGGCCGACCTGTGGCTGGATCCGGTGACCACGCTGCCGTCGGGCGTCACCGCCGCCGAGGCGTGGAGCCGCCGGCGGTGGGTGGCGGCAACCCTGCCGGTCTGGGCGCAGCTGTGCGACCCGGTGGCGGCGCGGGTGGTCGAGTCGATGAGCGGCGCCCTGCCGGAGGAGATGGCCGCCTTCGCCGGGCCGCTCGTGGGCGTGCTGCGGCAGGTCGGCGGGATGATGTTCGGCAGCCAGGTGGGCTCGGCGATCGCCAGCCTGGCCGGCGAGGTGGTGAGCTCCACCGACATCGGCCTACCGTTGGGGCCGGCCGGACGAGCCGCGCTGCTGCCGGCCAACGTCTCGGCGTACGGCGCTGGTCTCGAGGTGGCGGCCGAGGAGGTCCGGCTGTTCCTCGCGCTGCGCGAGGCCGCCCATCATCGGCTCTTCGGGCATGTTCCCTGGCTGCGTGGCCACCTGGTCGAGACGGTGCACGCCTACGCGAGGGGGATCACCGTGGACGGTGCGGCGTTGCAGTCGGCGATGGCCGACATCGACCCGGCCGACCCCGAGTCGCTGCAGCAGGTGCTGTCCGGGGGGATGTTCGAGCCGGAGCAGACCGACGAGCAGCGAGCCGCCCTGCGCCGACTGGAAACCGCGCTGGCGCTGGTCGAGGGCTGGGTGGACGAGGTGGTCGCGGCGGCTGCCGGCTCGTTGCCGAGCGCGACCGCACTGCGGGAGACCGTCCGGCGGCGGCGGGCCAGCGGCGGGCCGGCCGAGCAGACGTTCGCGACGCTCGTCGGCCTGGAGCTGCGACCGCGCCGGCTGCGTGACGCCGCGGCTCTGTGGCGTGCGCTGCTGGAGGCGCGCGGCGTCCAGGGGCGCGACGGCCTTTGGGCTCATCCCGACCTGCTGCCCACCGCCGAAGATCTCGACGACCCGACCGGCTTCGCCACCACCGTGCCGCTGGACCTGTCCGCTCTACCGGACCCGCGACCAGATCCTGGACCGGGGTCGGGGCCGGTCGGCGGTCAGCCGGACGGCGACCCGCCGTCGTAACCGGCCACCAGCCCGAGCCTTTCCTCCTCCACAGCCCGCGGACCCGCTTGTCGCTCATCGCGGGCGCCGTCGACCGTCCGCCGATCGGGCGTCCACAACCGCGTCCCGACGGTCGTCCCCAGGCCGGTCGCCCGGTGCACACACCGGTTCCCCAGCCGGTCCACAAGCCGCCGTACGGCTGCGTTGACGTCTGCACCGCCCCGGCCGTAGCGTCGCCCGCGACGAAGCCCCCGGCAACCTGGGAGGTCGCTCGCAAGGGGAAGGCGAGCGACCGAACGGGGAACCGGGGGCTTCGGACTGCCCGCCGAGACCAGAGTCCGGCGCGCGGTAGAGCGGTCATCGGTCAGCCGCCGGTGAACCGGGGCGGTCGGCGCTCGATCTGGGCCCGCAGCCCCTCGCGCAGATCGTTCGTGGCCATCGTGATCGGCTGGGCCAGCGCTTCCCAGGCCAGCGCATCGTCCAGCGTCGGGTGGCCGCCACGGGCCAGCGCCGCCTTGGTGAGCCGGAGGGCCACCGGGGCCTGCGCCGCGACGGTCGCGGCGACCGCCAGCACCTCACCGACCAGGGCCTCGTCGGGGAACACCCGCTGCACCAGTCCGATAGCCGCCGCCTCCGCGGCGTCGACCCCGCGGCCGGTGAAGAGCAGCTCGCGCGCTGTCGCAAGCCCGACCGCCTCAGGCAGCAGCCAGGTGGCCGCCATGCCGGGGTGCATGCCCAGCGCGGTGAACGGGGCGGCGAAGCGCGCCCGCGCCCCGGCGTACCGCAGGTCGCAGGCCAGAGCCAGGCACAGGCCCGCGCCGATAGCCGGGCCGTTGATCGCGGCCAGCACCGGCACCTCGAGGTCGCGGACGGACAGCCACGAGCGGTAGAAGGGCAGCATTCGATCGCGTACGTCGACGACGGAGAGCTCCGGCGACTCGGCGATCCAGCCCAGGTCCCCACCGGCGCAGAAGGCCGAACCGGCGCCGGTGATCACCACGCAGCGCACGGCCGGGTCCTCCCCCAGGTGCCGGACGGCGTCGGCCCAGGCGGTGGTGAGCTCGGCGGTCATCGCGTTCCGCCGGTCCGGCAGGTTCAAGGTGAGCAGGACCACGCCGTCAGCCAGTCGCTCCACTCGCAACGGCCCCACGCTCATCGGAGCCTCCTTTTCGGGTCGGCGGAGGCTAGCGCGACGCCGGGCCGGTGCGGGCCGGCGGACGCCGGGCCGGTGCGGGCCGGCGGACCCCGGACCGTGTCGTAGGGTGAGCCGCCGGGTGCCTGGCCACGAGAGGTGGCAGCGCGCCACCGTGTCCCAGCAAAGGAGGAGCTCGTGGCCGACAGCTACAACGGCTACTGCGTGAAGTGCAAGGAGAAGCGGGATTTCGAGGGCGAGGTCAAGGTCAGCGAGTCCGGCCGGCGGATGGCGCAGGGGACGTGCCCGGTCTGTGGCACCAAGATGAACCGGATCCTCGGCAAGGCCTGACCGCACCGATCTTCGACGGGGCGGCACCGCAAAGCGGCGGCCGCCCCGTCGGCGCCTGCGGCCGAGTCTGACGTCGGAGTCTCGGCCGCCAAGACGGGGCAGGGTCGAAGCCCCTATCACCTCCCGTTTTCCCCAGCTCCTGTCGGTTCCGGCCGGACCCGCCACCACTGTGGACGACCGGCACGCGCACCACCGGCAACTGCGACGCTGAGGCGACCGGCGAACGAGGCCCGTAGCGGTTGGCAGCCGGCAGCGCTCGGGTGGAGGGAAACGTGCGGCCGATGCTCAAGCCGGGACTGCGACGGCTGTGGCGCGGCGTGGGCACGGTGCAACTCGGCCTCGACCCCGAACGGGCCGTCGTCCTCAGCGGAGTCGATGGCGCGGCGGCCATGGTGCTGGGCCTGTTGGACGGTAGCCGGGACACCGATGGCGTCCTGGCCGCAGCCGCCGCGGCCGGGGTCCACCCTGCGTCCACCGCAGGGCTGCTCGACCTGCTGGCCGACGCGGGCGCGCTCGACGACGCCGGGGCCGATGCCGGGCCGCTGGCGGTGCTCGAACGGGCCGAGCGTGAGCGGATGGCCCCCGATCTCGCCTCGGTGTCGCTGCTCCGGACACATCCGGGTGCCGCGCTCCACGTGCTCGACCGCCGCCGAGCGGCGACCGTGTCGCTGGTCGGGGCCGGCCGGATCGGCGTACCGATCGCGAGTCTGCTGGCCGCGTCCGGCGTCGGCCATGTCGACGTGGAGGCGGCTGGCACCGTGCACGCGGCTGACACCGTGCCGGGAGGATGGCAGCTCGCCGACATCGGCCTGCCCGTCCAGGCGGCGGCTCGCGAGGCCGTACGCCGGATCGCGCCTACGACGCGCTGCGGCCCGCTGCCGGCCGACCGCCGCCCCGATCTGGTGATCCTGGTCGATCCGGCCGGGGCCGACCCGTCCCGGCGGGTAGGGCTGCTGCGGGCGGGCGTCGTGCACCTGGCGGTCGGGATACGGGAGGTTACCGGCGTGGTGGGGCCGCTGGTGCTACCCGGCCGAACCTGTTGCCTGCGCTGCCTGGACCTTGCCCGCGCGGACCGGGACGCCGCCTGGCCGCTGCTGTCGGCGCAGCTGGCGGGCGGGAGCGCCGGCGGAGTGGGCGCGGGTGACACCGTGCTCGCGGCCGCGACGGCTGCCCTGGCGGCCGGGCAGGTGCTCGCCCTTCTCGACGGTGGCCGACCGGACACCCTCAACGGCACCTTGGAGCTGCGGCTGTCGGACTGGCAACTGCGCCGCCGGGGCTGGTCGCCCCACCCCGCCTGCGGCTGCTCGTGGAGGCAGGCCGGGTGAGTCGGATCACTCCGGGCCGCCGGCAGCGGGCACGGGCGTCATCATGGAGCGGTGAGCGACATCCCCCGCTGGGCGATCTCCCGCGGCGCCAAGCTGGCGTCGCTCCCCCTCGGTGTCGCCGGCCGGGCCACCCTCGGTCTGGGGAAGCGGCTGGGCGGGCGACCGGCCGAGGTGGTCGCCACCGAGCTGCAGGCGCGCACCGCCGAGCAGATCTTCAAGGTGCTCGGCGAGCTCAAGGGCGGCGCCATGAAGCTCGGCCAGGCCCTGTCGGTCTTCGAGGCGGCGCTACCCGACGAGCTGGCGGCACCGTACCGGGCAGCGCTCACCAAGCTGCAGGAAGCGGCCCCTCCGCTGCCCGCGGCGGCCGTGCGCGGCGTGCTGACGCGGGAGCTCGGCCGGGACTGGCGCTCCTCGTTCGCCGAGTTCGACGACCGGCCGGCAGCTGCCGCCTCCATCGGGCAGGTGCACCGCGCGGTCTGGGCGGATGGCCGAGAGGTCGCGGTCAAGGTGCAGTACCCGGGCGCCGGGCCGGCGCTGCTGTCCGACTTCGGCCACCTGGCCCGGTTGGCCCGGCTGTTCACGGTGCTCAGCCCGGGCCTGGACATCAAGCCGCTGCTCACCGAGCTTCGCGCGCGGGTCGCCGAGGAGCTCGACTACCGGCTGGAGGCGGCCGCGCAGTCCGCCTTCGCCGCGGCGTACGACGGCGACCCGGACATCGTCGTACCCCGGGTGGTGGCCTTCACCGAACGGCTGCTGGTCAGCCAGTGGGTAGAGGGAACGCCGCTGTCCGCGGTGATCGCCGCCGGCAGCTCACCGGAGCGCGACCGGGCCGGCCTGCTGCTGGTCCGGTTCCTGTTCTCAGGGCCGGCGCGGGCCGGCATGCTGCACGCCGACCCGCATCCCGGCAACTACCGGCTGACCGGCGATGGCCGGCTGGGTGTCCTCGACTACGGGGCCGTCAACCGGCTGCCGGGCGGGTTACCGGCGCCGATCGGGGAGGTATGCCGGCTCGCCCTGGCCGGTGAGGCCGACGCGGTGCTGGCCGGGCTGCGGGCCCAAGGCTTCCTGAAGCCCACCATCGAAGTGGACGCTGCCGCCACCCTCGACTACCTGGCGCCGCTGCTCGAGCCGATCCGCCGGGAGACCTTCCGTTTCAGCCGCGCCTGGCTGCGCGCGCAGGCCGCCCGCATCGGCGACCCGCGCTCGCCGGCGGCGGCGCTGGGGAGGCAGCTCAACCTGCCGCCGGCGTACATGCTGATCCACCGGGTTGCGATCGGCGGGCTGGGTGTGCTCTGCCAGCTGGACAGCGAGGGACCGTTCCGGGCGGAGGCGGAGCAGTGGGTCCCCGGCTTCGCAGAGACCCCACCACCCCGCCCGCGCCGCCGCCGGGTGCGTCCGCCGGCGGGGGTGCCGACCGCGGAGCAGACGGCCATCGTGGAACCGCCACCCGACGACACGGTGCTTTCGCCGCGGAACCGGTCCGGCAAGCGGCCCTGAGTTACCGGGACCACACCGCCGTCAGGACGCCTGGCGGAGCAACAGGCGAAGCCGCCGCGGCGCGACCCGCGGCCGGCGCGGCGGCGGTTCGACCGCCGAGAGCTGCAGGGAACGCAGCTCGGGCACCACCCAGCGGTCGCGCATTCGGGCGCGCGCCAGCTCCTCGTGCAGGAGCAACATGGTCCGACTCCTTATCGGTGAGTTTACGGGCAGATCGGGACGTGCGACGTCGACGCTGGTCATGCGGCAACCTCCTTCCGCGGCCGACCGCGCGGCCGCTTGCGTGGGACGACCGCACCGGCGACGAGCAGCTCGCCGCCCCAGACCCCCCACGGCTCGCGGCGCTCCAGGGCGCCGGCGAGGCAGGCCAGCCGCACCGGGCAGCTGACGCAGAGGGACTTGGCGAACTCGACGTCCGATGGGGACTCGGCGAAGAAGAGCTCCGGATCGTTCTCCCAGCACGGGAGCGCGAGCCCGGCACGTTCGACCTCGGCGAACGTGCGGTCCGACATCAGTGCCACCTCCTTGGAGTGGTCCGGAAGATCTGGCCGGAAAACAGCGAGGCCGTGGATCCCTGTGTGGGGTCCACGGCCTGGAGGCGCCGGTCGAGCGATCGCTAGACCGGTGGGCTCCAGGACGGGCTCCCCAGGATGAAGTTGCTGTCGGCGACGACCGAGCCAAGGCCGTACGTCAGCGCGCAACCGCGGCTGGCGGGCACCCGGCTACCGCCGGCCGCCATGGTCACGACGGCAGCGTGGGAGGCTGCGGGCCGCTTGGCCGGCCCGGCCATCCGGGCACGGTCTGCCAGGACGGTCACCGACTCGAGAATCGTGCTCGACATCGGGACACCTCCTCCTGGCTGGGCCGCACGGGCGCCTAGATCGCGCCTGCCGAAGGTTAGGGCCTGGTACGCACACGGCGCAATCGCATTTTCGGCGCTTCTTGGTTACGAGAGCGTCTCGTTCTTTGCCCGGGTACCCCGGCGGTGCTGGCGTCTTTTTAGACAGCGTCCGCACCGCTGGGCGTCGAGTCCCCTGCCACCAGGCCCAGCACCTCGACGCCGTACCGCTCGATCTTGCGGGCCCCCACGCCGGCGATCGCGGCCAGCTCGGCAGCCGAGCCCGGCCGCACCTCGGCGATCGCCGTGAGCGTGGCGTCGGTGAAGACGCAGTACGCCGGCTGCACCGCCTCCCGGGCGCGCTCGAGCCGCCAGGCCCGCAGCCGGTCGAACAGCGCCTCGTCGAAGGAGGCCGGGCAGGACTCGCACCGCCCGAGCTTGCGAGCGGGCCCCGCGCCCAGCGGCTGGCCGCACACCCGACAGCGGGCGGTGGGGCTACGCCGGTCGACCCCCGGCTCGCGGCGCCGCTCGGCCGGCGTACGGCGCAGCTCGGCCGGCGCCAGCCCGTCGAGGAAGCGGCTCGGCCGCCTGCCCGCGCGTCCCCCCGGCGAGCGCGCCCGCGCCCACGACAGCGTGAGGTGCTGGCGGGCCCGCGTCATACCGACGTAGAGCAGTCGCCGCTCCTCCTCGACCTTCGCCGGCGTACCGGCGTGCACGATCGGCAGGGTCCCCTCGACCAGCCCGACCAGGAAGACGGCGTCCCACTCCAGCCCCTTGGCGGCGTGCAGCGAGGCCAGCGTCACGCCCTCCACCGCAGGTGCATGCTGGGCCGAGCTCCGCGCCTCGAGCTCCTCGACGAAGTGGCTCAGGTCCGCCGCCGGGTCGGCGGCCGCGAGGTCCTCGGCCAGCCGGGCCAGCGCGGCGAGGGACTCCCAGCGGTCGCGCACCGCGCCGGTACCGGCCGGCGGCTGCGGCGTCCAGCCCGCGACGGCCAGCACCCGCCGTACCTGCGGAACCAGCCCGTCCTCGCCGTCAGCGTCGTCGGACCGGGCCGCGCCACGCAGCAGCCGGACGGCGGTGCGCACCTCGGCCCGCTCGAAGAACCGCTCGCCACCGCGGACCAGGTAGGAGATGCCGGCGGCGCCGAGCGCGGCCTCGTAGGCCTCCGACTGCGCGTTCACCCGGTAGAGCACCGCGATCTCGCTGGCCGGTACGCCGTCGGCGATCAGTTTCGCGCAGCGCCGGGTCACCTCCGCGGCCTCGGCCTCCTCGTCCGGCGACTCCAGGAAAGCCGGGGCCGGTCCGGTCGGAAGTTGGGAGACCAGCCGCACCGGTGCCCGCTCCCGCGAACCGGCGGCGAGCAGCGCGTTAGCCAGGCTCACCACCTCCGGCGTACACCGGTAGGTCCGGACCAGCCGGACCACGGTCGCGCCTGGATGGCGTCGGGCAAACCCGAGCAGGTACGCCGGCGTGGCCCCGGTGAAGGAGTAGATGGTCTGGTTGGGGTCACCGACCACGCAGATGTCGTCCCGGTCGCCGAGCCAGCCGTCGAGCAGCCGCTGCTGCAGCGGGTTGACGTCCTGGTACTCGTCGACCACCAGGTGCCGGTAGCGGCCGCGGATCTCGGCCGCGACGTGCGGATGCTCCTCGATGGCCGCCGCCGTGAGGAGCAGCAGGTCCTCGAAGTCGAGCAGGCCGCGATCGCGCTTGCGCTCCTCGTAGGCCTCGTAGACCCGCGCCATCTCGGTCGGCGGGCGAGGTGGCTCACGACCGGCCCGGCCCGCGGCGGCCGGGTAGCCTGCCGGCGTCACCACGGTCGCCTTGGCCCATTCGATCTCCGCCGCGAAGTCGCGCAGCTCCGCACCGCCGGCCCGGTCGCCGCAGCGGGCGACCGCCTCGGCGACGACCGGCAGCTTGCGCTCGAGCAGCCCGGGCAGCGCCCCCCCGATGACCTGCGGCCAGAAGTAGCGGAGCTGGCGCAGGGCGGCCGCGTGGAAGGTGCGCGCGGTCACCCCGTCCACCCCCAGCTCGCGCAGCCGGCCGCGCATCTCGCCAGCGGCCCGGGCGGTGAAGGTGACGGCCAGCACCTGGCCGGCGGGTACGGCGCCGGTCGCGACGGCGTAGGCGATCCGGTGAGTGATCGCGCGAGTCTTGCCGGTGCCGGCGCCGGCCAGGATCGCCACCGGTCCGCGGACCGCCTGCGCCGCGGCGCGCTGCTCGGGGTCGAGCCCGCGCAGGACATCCTCCGGTGCCACGACCGACATCCTGCCAACAGCGGAGGACGGAAGGGACGCCAGCTGCTCGGCGTTGTCCCCAGCGACACCCGCCGTACCAGCTCGGGAGGACCACCCGCCGATGAGCGACCTGACGATGTTCAGCACGCCCTGGTGCGGCTATTGCGTACGCCTGAAGTACCAGTTGGACGCCGCCGAGGTACCGTTCGCCGAGGTCGACATCTCCGCGGACCCCGACGCGGCGGAGCTGGTCATGGCGGTCAACGGCGGCAACCGGACGGTGCCCACGGTACTGTTTCCGGACGGCAGCGCACTGACCAACCCCAGCCTGAACGACGTATTGGACCGGCTGGGTCGCCCGGCTTGGCAAGGCTGACGCCCCAAGCCGAGGCAAACTGTGCCATTGTTCGCCTCCGACACCCTTGACCCGTGGAAGGAAGGAAAGTGCCCCGGAGCGAGCTGGACCATCCGGCGATTTCGGCGGCGCTGTCGGCGAGCGCGACGCTGCTGGGCATGGAGGTCGCCTTCATCGGCGGCCTGACCGAGGACAACTTCATGTTCGAGCGGGTGCTCGGGACCTGGGACGGCATCGAGGAGGGCCGCACCGAGCTTCGAACCGACTCCTTGTGCGGCCGAATGCTCGCCGGTGGGCCTAACGTTACCTGCGACGTGCCGAACGACCCCGTCTACGGGGACTCTCCCTGCTCGACCAAGCTCGGCATCCGTTCCTACGTCGGGGTCCCGATCTTTGACAGCCGCGGACAGATCGTCGGCACGCTCTGCGGCATCGACCGGGGAATCGTCGACGTCGACCACAACACAGTGGCCGTCCTCAGCGAGCTGGCCGGCGTCATCGCCGCCCACCTGGAGCCGGGCCGGAACGAGTCCACCATTATCCGGCGTACGCCGCAGGGCTGGCAGGTGGCCGGCTCGCCGGCCGAGGACCTGACCAGCGCCATGGCGCTGGCCGACATCCTGGGTGGCGAGCTCGAGACCGGTGGCCGACCGCCCCGGCCGGCGGCGGAACTCGACGAGCTGGCCCAGCTGCGACTGTCGATGACCCAGCTCGAACACGCGCTGGTCGCCCGGGTGAAGGTCGAGCAGGCCATCGGCGTCCTCGCCGAGCGGCAGCGGCTGAGCACCCGGAGCTCGTTCGAGCGGCTACGCAAGGCGGCCCGCGGTCGGGGCCGCCGGGTGCACGACCTGGCCCGCGAGGTGGTGGCCTCGACCACCGACGCGTCGGTGCCACTGCCACCCGAGCTCGCCGGCCGCCGATAGCGGTCGGACGGCCGGAGCCACTGTCCCGGTCGGGGTTGCTCGACCGACTGGTCGGCCGCCTCCGGGGACGCAACCCGGGGACCGTGCTGCGGGTGGCGGTGGACGGGCCGGCGGTGGCCGGCGGAGCAGGGCTGGCCGCGGAGCTGGCGGACCGGCTGCAGGCGGCCGGACGACCGGCTGCGCACCTGCACGCCGGCGACTTCCTGCGTCCGGCCTCGGTCCGGCTGGAGCGGGGGCGGGACGACCCGGACGCCTTCTACTCCGACGCGCTCGACGTAGGCGCACTGTGGCGGGAGGTGCTCGGACCGCTGGGCCCCGGCGGCGACCACCGATACCTGCCGAGCCTGTGGAACCCGCGGACCGACCGGTCCACCAGGGCATCTCGCCGGACGGTCGAGCCCGGCGCGGTCGTCCTGGTCGACGGGGTGTTTCTGCTCCGGCCGCAGCTCGCTGCGGGCTTCGATGTCACGGTGAACCTGCGGCTCTCGCCCGCCGCGCGGCGCCGCCGGGTGCCCGCCGACGACGCCCGCCGGGAGCTGCCGGCGTACGACCGGTACGACGCCGAGGTGGCACCGGCCGCGGTGGCCGACCTGGTCGTTCTGTGGGACGACCCGGCTCGGCCGGCGCTGCTCGACCGGCTGGACCGGTCCACCGACAGGTGCTGAGGAGCTCAGTCGTGCCGGCGGAGAAAGCCCCCGACCACCTGCAGGAAGCGCTCGGTCTCCTCCACGTGCGGCAGGTGGCTCGACTCCTCGAAAAGCTCCCACTCGCTGCCCGGTATGCGGTCCTTCAACCGACCGACGATCGCCGGTGTGGCTTCGTCGTAGCGGCCGGAGACGAGCAATGTCGGTACGTCGATCTCAGCGAGCCGCTCGGTGATGTCCCAGTCCTTGATCGTGCCGATGACGTGGAACTCACTTGGGCCGTTCATCGTCCCGTAGACCGTGGGGTCCTCGGCCATCGCGGCGAAGCTGCGGGCGACGAAGTCGGGGAACGGCACCACCCGGCAGACGTGCCGCTCGTAGAAGGCCATGCAGGCACGCTCGTACGCCGGGTCGTCGGTGGTTCCCGCCGCCTCGTGCCGGGTCAGCGTCTCCTGGACCTCGGCGGGGAGCTGCGCCCGCAGCCGGTTGGCCTCGGCCACCCACAGCGGAATGGACGCCGGGGAGTCGGCGACGACGATCGCGCGCAAGCCGGCAGGGTGGGTGAGGGCGTGCTCCATCGCCAGCATGCCGCCCCAGGACTGGCCCACGACGGAGTAGCGATCGGCGATGCCCAGCGACTCCGTCAGAGCCACCAGCTCGTCCTTGAACAGCTGGACCGTCCAGAATCCCGGGTCGACGTCCGGGAGGTGGTCCGAGCGGCCATTGCCCAGCTGGTCGTAGAGCACGGTGGCCCGGCCGTCGCGGGCCAGCTCGGCGATCGGGGTGACGTAGTCCGAGGTCGCGCCCGGCCCGCCGTGGCAGATCACCGCGGGCACCCGCTCGTCGGTCAGTTCGCCGGTGACCCGGTACCAGGTCCGGTGTCCTCGAAAGTCGATGTAGCCCTCGGTCGTTCCGCTCATGTCGATCGCCGATCG
>JBPCOB010000201.1:0-6529 GCA_051000715.1 Mycobacteriales bacterium | reverse complement strand
TCCGGCCAAGGTCTCCCGGCCCGGAAACGGACCGCCGAGTTGCCAGAAGTCGCCGTCGAAGCCGTCGCGGACCAGCCCGAAGGTGTAGTGCAGCAGTTCGCGGACGGTCACCTCGGCCAGCGGCGCGGACAGGTCGGGGCAGGAATTGGTCGCACGTGTCGTCCAGCCGCAACTCACCGCGCTCGAGGAGTTGCAGGACGGCGGTGGCGAAGTGTCGCGCGGTCAGGGGCACGTCCCGCTCGACATCGGCCCGCCCGTGCGCGGTCGACAGCGCCAGCTCCCCACCGCACCAGACCGCGGCCTGTACGCCGGGGATCCGCAGGTACCGCCGGCGGAAGGCCAGCCAGTCGTCGGCGTAGGCCAACGCCTCCCCCACCGCGGCCGGGTCCAGCTCGGGCGCGCTCACCCGACCTGCGCCGAGAAGTCAGGAACCGTCGGCCTCCGGCGCACGCGGTTCCTCCTGCCCCGCCGGGCGTCGGCGGAGGGACCGTAGCCGCTCGTCCGGCGCCTGGCCGACCCCGACGGCGGACAGCGGGGTGGCGACGGCCTCCAGGGACTGCTGTTCGGCGTCGATGCCCAGGAACACCTCCACGACCGCACCGACGACCATCACCCCCGCCGCGAGCAGGTAGCCGAGAAACAGCTGGTGCGGGTCGTCTCCCTCGCCGATCAGGCTGCCGTAGAGGATCGGTCCGATCGCCCCGACGGCCTGCGCGATGGAGAAGAATACGGCGATCGCCTGGGCGCGGACCTCCAGCGGGAAGATCTCGCTGACCGTCAGGTACGCCGAACTCGCCCCGGCCGAGGCGAAGAAGAAGATCACGCACCAGGCCGCGGTCTGGGTGTAGGCGTTGAACGCACCGGCGTTGAACAGCACCGCGCTGATCGCCAGCAGCACCGCGGAGATGAGGTAGGTGCCGGCGATCATCTTGCGCCGGCCGAGGGTGTCGAACAGGTGGCCCAGGGTGAGCGGCCCGGCCAGGTTGCCGACGGCAAAGGCCAGCAGGTACAGCGGCGCGTCCGCCTCGTCGACCTGGAAGAAGTTCGTGAGCACGAGGACGTAGGTGAAGAAGATCGAGTTGTACAGGAAGGACTGGCTGATCATCAGCGTGGCGCCGAGGATCGAGCGCTGCGGGTAGGTCTTGAACAGCACCTTGACCAGGGACAGGTAGCCGTGCGTCTGGGTCGCCTTGACCTCGATGGCCTGGCTGTCGTCGACCGGCTCGAGGGTCTGGCCGGACGCCTCGACCTGCCGCTCGATCAGGGCGATGTTCTCCTCGGCCTCCTCCTCCCGGCCGTGCATGATCAGCCAGCGCGGGCTTTCGGGCAGATGGCGCCGCAGGTTCCAGATCCCGATGCCGATGACCGGCCCGATCAGGAAGGCCAGCCGCCAGCCGATCGACAGGTCGATCTGGTTCAGCAGGACGAAGGTGCCCAGCGTGCCGATGATCGCCCCGAACCAGTAGGTCCCGTTGACCGCGATGTCCACCCGCCCGCGGTAGCGGGCCGGCATCATCTCGTCGATCGCGGAGTTGATCGCGGCGTACTCCCCCCCGATCCCGGCTCCGGCGATGAACCGGGTGAGGTACAGGAAGCTCAGGGCCAGGGTGCTGTTGTTCCACGTGAGGGCGGTCAGCGCGTTGCCGGCCAGATAGACGCCGAGGGTCAGGATGAACAGGTTCTTGCGGCCGAGGGCGTCGGACAGCCGGCCGAAGAACAACGCCCCGAACACCTCGCCGAGCAGGTACACGGTCGCGATCGCCCCGACCTGCGTGGTGCTGAGCCCCAGGGTGGCCTCGTCGGTGAGCACCGCGGCCACCGCGCTGGCGATGGTGATCTCCAGCCCGTCCAGCACCCAGGCGGTGCCCAGCGCACCCACCATCCGGCTGTGGAACGGCGCCCACCGCAGCCGGTCTATCCGGGCCGGGATCACGCTCCTGATCGACCCGCCGTCACCGCCGGACGGCTTCTGCAACGTCAGATCCGACACCTGAGACCACCTTGACCGCCGAGGCCACTGCCCGCGGTGAACCTAAAGCCCGACGGCGTGCTCCCGCCATTGCACGCCGACCCGGTTTGCCGACGCCCGGGAAGGGCAAACCAGAGCGCGACTTCGACGCCGCCGCGGCGCGGCTCTCGACGGCAGACAGCAGATGCACTTCGTACCGCGTGGTACCGGTCGACCTCTGGTGTCCGGCGCTGTCCGCCAACCCGGTCAGCCGGACGGCGTTGCTGGCCCAGTTCTCGCACCGGCCGCGGAAACTGGACCCGACCCTCACCCTGCGGGAGCTGCGCGGATTCGACCACTCACCCGCACTCGGACCGGCCCGAGCAGCCCGTGCAGATGATGCTGCAGAGCACGACCTGGCCTGCACCCGGAACGGATCGTCCTGGCCCGCGCCGGCGGTACCATCGCCACCGTGCCCACGGTCCTGGTCGTGGAGGACGACGCGACCATCGCCGCCGCACTTGTCTCGGGACTGACCGGTAACGGTTACCGGGTCAGCGTGACCGGCACCGGTCGCGGTGCGCTCGACGAGGCCGGGCGCCGGGTCTTCGATCTGGTCCTGCTGGATCTGGGCTTGCCCGACATGGACGGCGTCCAGGTGTGCCGCCAGCTCAGGGTGCTGCAACCCGGATGCGTCCTGGTGATGCTGACCGCCCGGTCGCAGGAGATCGACGTCGTGGTCGGGCTGGAGGCCGGCGCCGATGACTACCTGGCCAAGCCGTTCCGGATGGCCGAACTGCTGGCCCGGATCCGGGCGCACCTGCGGCGCAGCGAGGGTACGGCGAGCGCGCCGGCGTTCACCGTGGCCGAGCTGACCGTGGACACCGCCGCCCGGCGCTGCACGCTCGGCGGGCGCGACGTCGTACTGCGGACCAAGGAGTTCGACCTGCTGGCCCGGTTGGCGGCCGAGGCCGGCGTCGCCATCCGCCGGGAGACGCTGATGACCGACGTCTGGGACGCAAACTGGTTCGGCTCGACCAAGACCCTGGACGTCCATGTCGCGGTGCTGCGACGCAAGCTTGCCGCCGCAGCCCGCGAGCGTGGACTCGCCGCACCGGTGATCTCAACGTTGCGGGGGCACGGCTACCGCCTCGAGGCCCCCGCAGGTCGTTGAGGGCCGGCTCAGTCCTCGGTTTCGGTGTCGGCGTCCCGGGCCAGAACGGCCCCGTTGCCCGCATCGACCTTGACGTCGGTCACCGTGCCGTCGGCGGCGGTCACCTCGACGCCGTAGACGACGTAGCCGTTCTCGTTCCCCAGCGCAGCCGCCCCGGCGGTGCCCGGGACGGCGGCGGTCGCGGCCGCCACGGCCTGCGCCGGGGTGATGGAGGCCAGACCGGCCAGGGCCTGGGCCTCCGCGGCGTCGGACTGCTCGGTGCCGTTGTCCGCCGGAGCGCGGACGCTGCCGGTGTAGGACGGGTCCTGCGCGTCGGCGCCGGCCTCCGCCGCCCCGTTCGCGCTGGACGGGTTACTGCCCTGGGCGACGGCCACTCCGGCCAGTCCGATGCCGGCCGCGGCGACCGTAGCCACGCCGATGACCGCTACCTGCTTGCCCATCTTCATCTCGGTGATCCTTTCGTTGAGGGCTACAGCTCGCGCAGGATGCGCAGAGCCGGTCGTTGGGCGATCCGAACTGCCCCCGCGGACACCGCACCGATCGCCGTGACGACGACCAGTCCGACCACGCCGAGGTAGAGCCAGGGCACCGCGAGCGAGGCCGGCGGCGGGTCGAACACGCCGGAGAGCACCTTGACCAGGGTCTGCGACAAGGCCCACCCGCTGAGCGCCCCGGCGAGCAGGCCGCCGAGCGTCACCACGCCGGCCTCGGCCAGCACCGCCCCGCGCAGCTGACGCACGCTGGCCCCGAGCGCGGTCACGATCGCGCTGGTCCGTCGGCGTTCCACCAGCCCCAGGGCCAGCACGAGGCCGCCGGCGGCAGCAGCGAGCAGTAAGGCGAAGGCCAGCTCGACCCGGGTGAGGCCGGCCAGGTCGACCGAGGTCAGGCTTGAGCCGACCACGGACCTGGTGGTGGCAATGTCGGTGACCACGGCGGCAGCCCCCAGCGTGCCGCGCACCCGATCGGCGACCGCCGTGCTCTGCCCGCGATCGGTGTCCACCAGGAAGAAGCCGACCGCGTTGCTTCCGGTCTGGGCCGCGATGTAGTCGGCGTTGGCGACCAGGAAGCTGTCCCGCGGCGCGGTCGGGAACTCCGCGACGACGCCGACGTAGTGGAAGGCCACGGTGGTGAACTGCTTGGTCCGGCCGTCCTGCAGCCGCAGGTTCAGCGCATCGCCGATGCTGAGCTGGAAGTCCTTGACCGTCTCCGCGCTCACCAGGACCGAGTCCGGTCGGGCGGCCAGTTCGGCCATCGTGGCCGCCGCGGTACTGCCCGGGAAGTAGCTGTCCTGCAAGGCGGTGACCGAGGCGATGGTGTCGGGCCGTACGCCGTACAGGTCCTGCAGATCGGCACCGACGTAGGCGAAGCGGTGCTGCAGCGGCTCCACGCTCCGCACCCCGTTGACGGCGGCGATCTGGTCGGCGCCGGACGGGCCGACCGCAACCCCCGGCGACTCGGCGACCGTCACATCGGCGCCGTTGGTCAGCTGCGCGTCGGCTTCGGCCTGCTGGGCGTAGGTCGCGTTGAACGTGGCCGTGGACGCCGCGAAGGCGACGGACAGGGCGAGCAGCACGGCGGCGCGGGCCAGGGGACGGCGGTCGCGGGCCATCCCCGTGGCCACCGCACCGGACAGGACGCCGGTCAGCGGCCGGATCCCGGCCGCCACCAGCCGCCGGCCGCGGCCGAGCAGCAGGTCGGCCAGCCGCCAGGCGAGCAGGCCGGCGCCGAGCCACAGCAGCGCCGGGCCGGCGAAGGCCCAGTAGGAGACCGAGATCGCCGGAACTCCTTCTGGGGCGAGCACCAGCTGGTAGCCGGTTCGGGTGGTGAGCACGATCAGCCCCGCGGCCCCGGCGAGGAGCACGATGTCCACGCCGTAGCGTGCCCACCGCGGCCCGGCCGGGGTCGAGAGCGCGAGGCGACCGGCGGCGACCGTGGACTCGCGCAGGTCGCGCCGGGCGGGCAGCAGGATCGTGGCCGCGGCGATGAGCAGGCCCACCGCGGCCGCCCCGCCGGTCCACAGCAGCGCCGTACCGGTCGTGGCGCCGAAGCTGACCGACCCGAACGTCAGCCGGCCGACCAGCGCCGCCCCGGCCAGCCCGAGCACGGTGCCGCTCACCCCGACCAGCGCGGCCTCCACGGCCGCGAGCTGGATCAGCTGGCGTTGGGATGCGCCCCGTGAGCGCAGCAGCGCCTGCTCCCGCCGGCGCCGAGCCGCGCCGGCGCCGGTCACGGTCGCGGTGAGCAGTCCGGCCAGCACCGCGCCGGGCAGGCCGAGGAACAGGAAGAGCACCTGGGCGTAGGCCGCGTCCCCGCGGGCAGCGTCCAGGGCCGCGGCCAGGTTGTCGCCGACGATTCCGCCGCCGGCCGTGGCCGCTTCCAGATTGTTCGCGGCGGCCACCACGTCGGCGTACGCCGCGGCCGGGTCGGCGGCCAGTGCGTGGCTGCGGGCGACGTGCAGCTGGGTGCCGACTAGGTCCGGGCGGACGGTGGCCAGCGGATCGAAGACCCGGTGCCACTGGGCGGCGGGCAGCAGCAGGACGTTGTCCGGGGGTGCGCTCGGCTGCGAGCCGGCCGGGGCTCCGACGGTCTGGAACAGCGAGTCGGCCTGCGGCAGCTCGACGACGCCGGCGACGACCACGTCGACCGGTGCGGCCCCGGCCAGGGTCACGGTGACGGTGTCGCCGGGAGCGGCGTGCAGGTTGGCGGCGGTCTGCTGCGCCAGGAGCACACCGGAATCGGTGCCGGCGAGGGTTCTGATGGCCGCCGGAAAGGCGCTGCGATAGACGTCGGGCAGACCCAGCACCACCGCCGGGCCCGTGGTCTGGGTGGTTCCGCCGGTCGTCGCCTGGAGGCCGGCGGACTGTCCGTAGCCCACCGGGAGCGCCTGCGTGACGCCGGGGGCGGCCGCCGTCGCCGCGAGCACCGAGTCCGGGGTGGCGTCGCCGACGACGGCCACCTGCCAGTCCACGGCCACGCCGGCGGCCGCGCGTTCGGTCATGGTGGCCTTGGACGAGGCGAGGAACACGCCGAGGCTGGCGAGCAGGGCCACCGCGATGGCCACGCCGAGCGCTGCGGCGCCGAGCCGGGGCGCCCGCCGGCGCAGCAGCCCACGTACCCAGATCCGGATCATGGCCGTCCCCCGTCGGCGTCCAGCCGGCCGTCGCGGACCGTCCAGCGGATCGGCAGCCGCTGCGCGACCGCCTCGTCGTGCGTGCTGATCACCAGCGCGGCCCCGAGTTCCTGGGCAGCCTCCAGCAGGACGGCCACGACGAGCCCTCCGGCCTCGTGGTCGAGCTGACCGGTCGGTTCGTCGGCCAGGATCAGCGCCGGCCGGCTGGCCAGCGCGCGGGCTACCGCTACCCGTTGCGCCTGACCACCGCTCAGCTCCTGCGGCAGTTTCGGCGCCA
>JBPCOB010000200.1:0-6399 GCA_051000715.1 Mycobacteriales bacterium | reverse complement strand
GCGGCACGCGACCATCGGCACCTCGATCGGGTGTACGGTCCGTCCGACCGAGCTGATGCTGCTCCCCGGAGGGCTGCCCATGACCGCTCTGTTCGCACACCGTCCGATCGACCGCCGGACATTCCTGCGCAAGGCCGTCGGCGGAGCGGCCGCACTGGCGGCACCGTCCCTGCTCGCCGGTTGCGGCGGCGGGAGTGCCGCCTCGTACCAGGCGGACGCGGCGCCGTGGCGCCGCTACGCCGGCACCACCCTGAATTTCATCTCCGAGAACACCTCGCCGACCGCCGCCATCGCCGCGAACAAGAAACCCTTCACGGACCTCACCGGTATCAACCTGAACATCGTGCAGCTTGAGCTGTCCGCCCTGGTGCAGAAGGTCGCGCTGGACTTCGCTTCGGGCTCCGCGGCGTACCAGGTCATCTACGCCGATCCGTACCAGGTGCTGGCGCCCTATGCCAAGGGCCTCTACGACCTGCGCGGGCTGATGGGCGACGCCAACCTGCCGCAGCCGAAGCCGGGCCTGTCCGATTTCATCCCCACCCAGCTGGATGCGGCGGGCCGCTTCATCGACAAGGAGGCGGTGTACGCGCTGCCGTACGACTGCCCGACGCTGATCTGGCAGTACCGCGCGGACCTGTTCGCCAAGCACAAGGACGCGATGTCGAACGACCTCGGCTTTGACCCGACGCCGTCAGGTGACCGCACCTGGGAGGAGTACTACCGGATCGCCGCCTGGTTCAACAAAAAAGCGCATGCGGACGTGCCGTTCGGCGCCGGGCACCAGGCCAAGCAGCACGACTCGCTGATGAACGACTTCTCGAATGTGTTGTGGGCGTACGGCGGCGACTACTTCGAGCACGGCACCGTGGTGGGTCGGCTCGGCAGTCGCGACCCGGGACCGTCGCAGCTCACAACGGACGCCGCGATGGAGGCCGCCGGGTTCTACCGTAAGCTGCTCAAGGTGGCGCACCCGTCATCGACCACGTGGGACTGGGACGGGCTCGGGTCGGCGCTGCGCGCAGGGCAGATCGCCATGTGCCCGAACTGGCACGAGTACGCCGCCAGCAACGAGACGGCGCTGCCGGGCAAGATCGACTACGCGCCGCTGCCCAAGGGCCCGGCCCGCCGGGCCGGCATGTACGGCGGCACCGGTCTCGGAATCAACGCCAACTGCAGCCGCCGCGAGCGGGAGGCCGCCTGGCTCTTCCTGGTGTGGGCCACGGCGCCGAAGACCCAGCTGGCCAACCTCGCCAGCAAGGCCGGCGGCGGCACCCCGACGCGGCAGAGCGTCTACGACCTCCCGGAGGTGCACCGGGCGGAGCGGCGACCCTCCAAGCTGCCCAACATCCTGACCGCCCCCGCCGTCTTCGAGACGTGGAAGCCGCAGAACATCGGGCTCCGGCCGAAGATCCCAATGTGGAACGAGTGCGACACGATCATCTTCACGCAGCTGTCGGACATGCTGGTGGCCGGTACCTCGCCGCGAGCGACGCTGGTCGCCGCCAAGGTGCAGCTGGACCGGACCGTGGCACGAGGGTGGGCAACTTAGATGGCGGTCGAACGGCCGGTCCGGACCCGGCAGGCATCGGCCGCCGCGCCGGCGGCGACCGGCGACGACCGGCAGCAGCCCTCCCGCCGGCGGCGGGGCCTGTCCTTCGAGGCCAAGATCATGGCGCCCGGCCTGCTGCTGCTGGCAGCGCTGTCGATCGTCCCCTTCGTCACGATCGTGTGGATGAGTTTCAGCCGGGTCCGGTTGCTCGGGGGCGTCCACTTCTCCTGGACCGGACTGACCAACTGGACCCGGGTGTTCACCGACGCGGACGTGCGTTCCAGCTGGCTGCTCAGTGCCTTCTACTTCGTGGCCACCGTCGGCCTCGAGATGGTGCTCGGGTTGGCGATCGCGCTGCTGGTGCACCGGTTGATGCGCGGGCGCAACCTGGTGCTGTCGCTGCTGCTGCTGCCGATGTTCGTCGCACCGATCATCGTGGGGCTGCTCGGGCGCTTCCTAACCGACTCCACGTTCGGCCTCTACGCCTGGGCGCTGCGGGGGCTCGGTGTCTCCGGTGACCTCCTCGGGACCAAGAACAGAGCCCTCGCGGCCGTGATTCTCATGGACGTGTGGGAGTGGACGCCGCTCATCGTCATCATCGCCCTGGCCGGTCTCGCGGCGGTGCCCAAGGCGGTGCTGGAGGCGGCCGCCGTCGACGGCGCCAACTACTGGCACACCTTGCGCCGGATCGTGCTGCCGACCATCTCCGGGGTACTCCTGGTGGCGCTGCTGATCCGCGCGATGGACGCCATCCGCTTCTTCGACATCATCTCGGTGACGACCAACGGCGGCCCGGCCAACGGGACGAAGATCATCCCGATCCGGCTGTACGAGACGGCGTTCCGGTTCTTTGACCTCGGCTACGCCGCCGCCATCGGGCTGGGCATGCTTGTCTTCTCGATCCTGGTCGCGAACATCTTCGTCGCCTCGCTGCAGCGGAAGGGGCTGGCGAAATGAGCACCGTCGCCGCCGGCAAGACCGGCGCGGGAGCGCCCCCGTCAGCGCAGCCCAGGTCCTCAGGCCGACAGGGCCCGAGGCGACGGCGGACGGGGACGCCGGCCGCGGTGGTGCGGTGGCTGCTGCTCGCCCTGGTCCTGGCCTGGACCCTCGTGCCGATCGTGTGGATGGTCCTGTCCTCGCTCAAGAGCACAAAGGAGATCGGCGCCCGCACCCCGAAAGTCCTGTTCACCCCCACGCTGTCGCACTACACCGGCCTGTTCACCGGTGCCAACGACATCACCGGTTACCTCTGGCACAGTGTGTTCGCGGCGCTGGTGTCGACCGTGATCGCTGTCTCGCTGGGCGCCACCGCCGGCTACGGGCTGGCCCGCAGCCAGATGCGGGGAAAGAAGCACCTGGCATTCTGGATCATCTCGACCCGGATGGCGCCGATCGCCGCGGTGATCCTGCCGCTGTTCCTGGTCTTTCGCGGGCTGCACCTGCTGGACTCCCTATGGGGCCTCGTGCTCGCCTACCTGTCGTTCAACTTGCCATTCGCCATCTGGATCATGAACGCCTTCTTCGCGGACCTGCCACCCTCACTGGAGGAGGCGGCCGCGGTCGAGGGGGCTAGCCGCTGGCAGACCTTCTACAAGGTGGTGCTGCCGCTCACCAAGCCCGGCCTGGTGACCACCGGGGTGCTGTGCCTGGTCTTCTCCTGGAACGACTACGCCTTCGCCCAGACCTTCTCCGGCCCGCACTCCCAGACCATCCCGATCGCCGCCTCGCAGCTGGTCACGCAGACCGGCATCGACTGGGGCCAGCTCACCGCGATCGGCACCATCGTGGTGGCACCGATGATGCTCGCGGGCCTCGCGGTGCGCCGCTGGCTGGTATCGGGGCTCACCCTGGGAGCGGTCAGCGCGGAGTGAGGGCGGGCGCGCCCTCAGGCCGAGTCGCAGCCCCGACCGGCCCAGCACCAGATCCAGCAGGCGGGCTCCGACCTGCCCGTGCGCGTCGCGGGACAAGTCGACCATGCACGTGACGTCGCGTCCGGGCCGAACCGGCCGGGCCGCCACACGTGCTCGTCCTTCCCTTTCATGCTCGCTGGCGCTTTCGCCGCCATGCCGCAGGTAGCCCGACCCGAACAGCGCCGAATCATGTGGGCCGGGCCGAGACCGCCTCGCGGCTGCGCAAGCTCTCGCGGGAGAACGGCAACGCCGAGCTGCACCTCCTCCTGCGCGTCCCATTCCCCGTCGCCGTCCTGCTCGGCAGGCTCCTGAACACCCTCCACGTGACCCTCTACGAGTAGGCCCGCGCCGCGGAGGGGGACACCGACGCCCGGCCCCGGTACGTCGCGGCGCTGACCGTCGCCTCGACCGACGCCGACGGGCCCGTCAAGGCCGTCCTGCTGCCCGCGAAGTGAACGCCCGACTTGCACCAGCGGCTGCCGGGACTGACCGGTGGGGAGGGTGTCGTAGAGTCTCGGTTCGCCGGCTACCAGCCGGTCTCCGGGGCGGTGCCGACGCGCAGGCGGACGACGGCGAACCCGCTGGACCTCGGCGCCTACTTGAGGAGCCTCGGCCTGCACCAGACGTCGCGCTGACCGGCGTGCCGCACCTCACTCCCGGTAGCTGTGCGCGCCATGTGTGGAGGCAGCCCAAAGTCTGTCGACGGCGGCCAGTGGCCCATCAACATCCAAGCCACCGACGGCTAGGTGGTGATCCGGGCAAGACAGAGACCGTACGGGCGTCGCGTAGTGCCAGTGATGGCGTGTGGTAGCGATCCCGCACGATGCCGGGTCGACGATGGCGGCATTGGTACTGCTCGGTCGGGCTCAGGTCCTCCAGCCGTACGCAAAGTAGGTGATAGGAACAACTCCGACGGAGTTGATCAGTACGATGGCGGCCGCCCACAAAGGCTTCGACCCACGCACCTCTTCAGTGGGTCGATGCACGAGGTCGACTAGGGCTGCGGTCTTCAGGACGCCCTCGATGGCGCCGCCGATCATGATGAGCCGACGGCTGCCCGGAGTGAGGTCGCTCCACCGCTTCTTGGCCACGGACCCAGACTGCCCAACGCGCCGGTCGCGAGCAAGCAGGTGCCGTTCCCGCCCGGTCGGCAGCGAGATGGGACCGAGCGGTAGTGCCAGCTCGATCGCGGTTGACGATCGGCACCGCATGGATGATCTGAGCGGTGCCGGGAGACCGGCTTCCGGCCGTGCCGGGAGGAGCCGCGATGACGACCACGACGACGGGATTGGTGCCGGGCTACCTGGATGTGACCAGGCTGGCGGTGGGGTCGTTCCTGGCCCGCTACCGGGAACCGACCTTGACCGCCTACACCCAAGATCTCAAGGCGTTCCTCGGCTGGTGCCAGGCCTATGACCGGGAGGCGCTGCGGGTCACTTGCGGTGAGCTGGAAATGTACGCGCGACACCTGGAGGGTCGGGGGTACGCGGCCGCGACGGTGGCCCGTCGGTTCGGCACCGTGGCCACCTTCTACCGGTACGTCGTGATCGACGGCGTCATCCCGGCCAACCCGGCGGCGGCCGTGTCCCGGCCGAAGGTCGCATGGGAGGGGCAGAAGCGCACGGTGCTGCATCCGCTGGAGTTCGCCGCCCTGCTCGCCGCCGCCCGTAGCTCCGGGCCCAACGACCACGCGCTGGTCTGCCTGCTCGGCATGCTCGGGCTGCGGGTGTCCGAGGCCTGCTCCACTGACATCACCGACCTGCGTTACGAGGCCGGCTACGAGCTGCTGCACGTGCTCGGCAAGGGCGCCAAGCCGGCCGACATCCCCCTGCCGATCCTGGTGCTGCGCGCGGTCCGGGGATGCCGTCGACGGCCGCAGCAGCGGGCCGATCCTGCGGACCCACAGCGGGCGGCGGATGGACCGGGCCGGCGCTAGCCGGGCCCTGACCCGGGTTGCGCACGCCACCGGGATCACCCGGCCGATCAGCCCGCACGGCCTGCGCCGCACCTTCTGCACCACCGGGTTGGTCGCCGGCATCGGCCTCCGCGACATGCAGTACGCGATGCGCCACGCCGACCCGCGCACCACCATGCGCTACGACATGGCCAAAGCCAACCTCGACCGCCACGCCGCCCAAGCCGTCGCCGCCTACCTCGCCGGCATAAGCACCAGCTGACGGGGGCGTTGACACTGGCGATCCGAAGAACCGGCATTACCGAGTGGTCAGGGTGAGCACTGACGGAGCACCATGCGCTCTGTGATGGAGGTAACGGATGTTCTCGAGTTGCGCTTCCTGCTGCTTCGTCACCGTGTGGAGTGGTGCGTCGTCGGCGGGTGGGGCGTGGACGCGCTCCCACGAGCCGTGGTCGGCCTACGACCCGGCCCTGATCGCCGGTTGGGCCGCCGAACTCGCCCGACAAGGTCCGGCCGATGATCTGCGGGCCTACAAGTTCCGCCACGGCGACGGGCGGGAGTGGATCGCGTTCCGGGTCGGCACCTGGCTGGTCGACGGCATCGTGCAACGCACCGGCCAATCGGCGGCGGACCTGGTGTGGACACCGGCCGAGGAACTGGAGGAGCTGTGCGACCTGCCCCAGCATCGCTGGCGCGGCGATGTCCAAGGTTGACGGTGCCGGTTTATCCGGTTGCCCGCCCGCCGGGCGGCGTGGGTCACTGGGCTGGTGGACGTCGCCAGGGTGCGGGTGCTGCTACGGCCGTGGAGCTGCGGCCGGTCCTGGGGGCTCACGCCGACCCCCACCAGCAGGGGACTTCGTTGCGGACCTGGACCGTGCGTATCGCCGGGACACAGACGTACGTCGCCAAGCTGATCTGCAACGGCCGACCTGCTCAACGGCGGCTTACAACCGGTCCCAGCGGAAGTCAAACACCGCCATGACGTCCATTAGCCGACGGCCTTGGGTGGCTCGGGCGGCGACCCC
>JBPCOB010000199.1:0-3676 GCA_051000715.1 Mycobacteriales bacterium | reverse complement strand
GCACCAAGGTCCACCGAGGTGGCGCCGTACTGGCTGAAATTGGCCAGGCCGCCGGTCTTGTTGATCGCGGCCACGGCGATGACGCCGTCGTAGCCGGCGCCGGCCGTGGTGTCGTAGCTGGCCGGGTACGACGGGTTCGTGTCGTTGTTGTAGCCGCCGTTGCCGGCGGCCGCGACGAACAGGATGTCCTCCACCGCACCGCGGCTGATCGCGTCCAGCAGGGACTGGCTGAATCCACCCCCGCCCCAGCTGTTGTTGGTGGCCACGATGTTCAGTCCGTGCCGCACCTTGAGGTCGGTCATGTAGTCCACGGCGCGCACCGCGTCCGCCGTCGAGCCGCCGAACGGGCCGAGGAACTTGCCGCTGATCAGGGTGACGTCCCAGTTCACGCCGACCACGCCGAGACCGTTGCCACCTTCGGCACCGATGGTCCCCGACACGTGCGTGCCGTGGTCGTCACCCGGGCCGTCGTACACGGTGCGGTCGTCGGAGAAGAAATCCCAGCCGTTGGTGTCGTCGACGAAGCCGTTGCCGTCGTTGTCGACGCCGTCGGTCGGGTCGAACGGGTTGGTCCAGACGTTGGCGTCCAGGTCGGGGTGGTTGGTCTGGAAGCCCTCGTCGATGATGCCGACGTAGATGTCCTGCGAGCCGGTGATGTTCCGGTCCCAGGCCTCGGCGGCCTGCGATCCGTACTGGTTGGCCGGTGTCGTCCGGTCGCCATACATGCCGTACAGCCGGCCGTCGGTGAAGTACGGGTCGTTGGACGTGGCGTCCGTGGTCAGCGTCCAGTTCCGCTCGGCGTAGGCCACGGCGGGGCTGGCTTCCAACCGAACGATGGCGGCGTCGAGGTTCGCTCCGGCCGGTAGCTGCACCAGGTCGACCTGGCGGCGATCCGCGGCCGCGCCGACGAGCTGCCGCGCCGACTGCGTGGAGACGCTGTCGCGTGCCGCCTCCCGGCCGGCGGTGGAGGACCCCGACTCGTACCCGACCAGCAGCTGGTCCGGAAGGAAAGCGGGCACCACGGCGGGGGCCGCGGTCGCGGCCGGTACGGCGAGCGAGAGTCCGGTCACGACCATCGCGGCGGCGGCCGCGAAGGAGATGGTGCGTCGGCGCATGAGCACTCCTGACATCGGCGCCGGGTGCCTCGGCCGTGCCGTTCGCCTCTGCCGAGCACCCGACTGGGCGGGGGTGCCACACAGTCTGGGCCCTGGACTACCGGTGCGGGTAGACGCCGCGGCTGCCCCGTGTCCGGGTCCGGACACCCAGCGTGACCTACCCGAAGCCGCGGGAATCCTGCTTGAGCGCGGTGTCCACGGAAAGCGCACTGGCCACGACCATGCTCAGCAGCGGATCGGCCAGACCGTGGTGGATCTGTACGACGTAGTTGTCCGCGGTAGTGAACATGGTCTTGGCCAGGCCTTCCCAGGTCTTGGTGATCCGGGCCACCTCGGCGCCGCCGTGGTCGTTGATCGCGAAGTTCCAGGCCCGCCAGTTCTCGGCCTGGATCGCGCCGACCACGCCGTAGGGCGTCTCCAGGTCGAAGCGGATCTTGCCGAAGGCGTTCTGCTGGGCGATCTTGCCGATCTCCTGGCCGTCGGGCCGGGACACGACCACCGTCGACTTGACGAACTTCGCCGGCCGGGTCAGGACGAGTTGCGGCTGGCCGAAGCGGTCCCTTACCTCCAGCCGGTGGGTCATGAACTGGTCGAAGGAGCTGACGAAGCGCATCGCCTTCTTCAACCCGCTCTGGCCGACCTCGACGACCGAGCCGAGCTGCCCGCCGTTGCGGTCGTAGACGGCGTACTCGTTGGTCAGCTCGATGAGCTTGGCCTTCTGGTTGACCACCAGGACCGGCTCGGTGAACAGCGTCCCGCCGCCGTGCTGTCCGGGTCCGAGCCGGGCCTGTTCCTGGACCTGGCGCTGCACCCGGCCGGGATCGCTGACCTGCACCGGCTGCGGCGGCCGTCGCTGATGGGTGTGCTCGCTCCACTGCCGACCGTCCCACCAGCGTTGCGCCGCGGCGCCCGAAGGGTCGGCGTACCAACCCGGCGGCGGGGGCGGCTGGCTCATGGCGGCAAGCGTAACCGCCCGTGCCAGGCTGGCCCGGTGAACGTGCACGGTCCCGATCTGCTCGCCGCCTGGACGGCGGTGGTCGGCGACGGCCCCATCGCGACCGAGGTGTGGACCGAACTGATCGGGCGGTGGAGCGAGCCGCACCGGACCTACCACGGGCTGGCCCACCTCACCGCGGTGCTGGCCGTGGTCAAGGCCTACGCGGAGGCCGCCTCTGACGCCGACGCCGTACGGCTGGCCGCCTGGTTCCACGACGCGGTCTACGACCCGACCCGGGCCGACAACGAGCAGGCCAGCGCGGAGCTGGCCGGCGACCGGCTCGACGCGTTGGGCCTGCCGCCGACCCAGGTGGAGGAGGTCCAGCGCCTGGTGCGGGTCACCGCGACACACCAGTACGCCGACGACGACAGCAATGCCGCGCTGCTCTGCGACGCCGACCTGGCCGTGCTCGTCGGCCCGCCGGCGGCGTACGTCGGCTACGCCAACGCCATCCGCGCCGAGTACGCGCACGTCGCCGACGGGGCGTTCCGGGCCGGCCGCGCCGCGGTACTGCGCGGGCTCCTGGACCGGGAGAGGTTGTTCGGCACCCCCGCACTGCGGCAGTGGGAGGAGCCGGCCCGGCGCAACGTCAAGGCCGAACTGGTCGTTCTGGGCGGGGACGAGTAGCCGAGCTGATCAGGGCCCGGGGCGGTGCTTGGGGCGGCGCAGGCCGGCCGCCGTCAGCCGGCGGAGGAGTTCGCGGCTGCCGACCGGCTCGGCACCGAGTACCAGCGCGTCGGCGTACAGCTGCTCCGGTACGTCGTAGTGGTCGCGGTCGAAGCCCCGGGCGGGTACGCCGAGGCGGACGGCGAACTCGTGCAGCTCGGCGAGGTCACGGTCGCTGCACAGATGCGACCACCGGCGGCCACGGGCCGGCCAGACCGGCCGGTCGATCATCACGGTCACGCCCTCAGCCTGCCGCAGACAAGCCGACAGGGCGGCCCGCCGAAGCGGGACCGCCCTGTCGTGGTGCGTTGTGTTCGGTGCTGACGTGCTGGTGCGGACGAGACTAGAAGTCCAGGTGCTTGTGGACTAGAAGTCCATGCCCCCCATGCCGCCCATGTCGCCGCCACCGCCGCCGGCACCGGCATTGGCCTTCTCCGGCTTGTCGGCGATGACCGCCTCGGTGGTGAGGAACAGCGCCGCGATGGACGCGGCGTTCTGCAGCGCGGAGCGGACGACCTTGGCCGGGTCCGGGATGCCGGCGGCCAGCATGTCGACGTACTCCCCGGTTGCGGCGTTCAGGCCCCAACCGGTCTCCAGGCCGGAGCCCTTCTCCGCCACGACGCCACCCTCGAGACCAGCGTTGACCGCGATCTGCTTGAGCGGCGCGGACAGTGCGACGCGGACGATGTTCGCCCCGGTCGCCTGGTCAACGGTGAGGTCCAGCTTGTCGAAGGCGGTCTTGGCAGCCTGCGCGAGCGCGACGCCACCCCCGGCGACGATGCCCTCCTCGACGGCGGCCTTGGCGTTGCGCACCGCGTCCTCGATGCGGTGCTTGCGCTCCTTGAGCTCGACCTCGGTCGCGGCGCCGGCCTTGATGACGGCGACGCCGCCGGCCAGC
>JBPCOB010000198.1:0-3767 GCA_051000715.1 Mycobacteriales bacterium | reverse complement strand
TCCGCGCACCCGCGGCGAGGCGGGCACCGTGGAGTACGTTTCACCGCTGGCGGTCTCGCGGACGGCACAAGCGGATTCCGCGCCTACCGGGCCGGCCATCCGGCCGGGGATCAGTTGGTGGCTGTGTCTCCGAGCGGGGAGGCCGGATGCGCGATGTCGGCTCCAACGCTCTCACCTCGTCCATCGTCCTCGCCTGTCGACCGCGGCTGACCACCGCGGAAGCCACGACCCGAAGGGGGTTCATCCAGGCGCTCAAGGCCGAGCTCCCGAATGCACTGCGGGATATGCGGCAAGGCTCGGTGGCGCCGGTCGACCTGGCCCAGGCGACGATCGGGCCGGGGATGGCGATCTTCACCCGGTTCAGTCGTGTTGTCGAGGCCGACGGGTCGGTGATGACGGTGCGGACGGCGCTGGCGTTGATCAACCACGCGCTCGACGAGGTGCTGACCGAGCAGGAGGGCGACTTCGACGCCGACACCCGGTTCTGCGTGAAGTGGTTCGAGCAGTTCGGCTGGTCCGAAGCGCCGTACGGACGCGCCGAGGAGCTGTCCCGATCGCGCAACACGTCGGTGGACGGGCTGGTGCGCGGCGGCGTCTTCTGGGCGCGGGCCGGGAAGGCGCGGCTGCTCGGGCTCGACGAGCTGTCGGCCGACTGGGATCCGGCGGCTGACGAACGGGTCAGCGCGTGGGAGGTCGCCGTACGCCTGGCGAAGACGCTGCAGGAGTCCGGCGGTGAGGATGCCGCCAGGCTGATGGCGCTGGCGGGCCAGCGCGTCGACCTGGACACAGCCAAGGAGTTGGCGTACCTGATGTTCTCGCTCGCGGACAAGCGCGGGATGACCGAGACCGGGATCGTCTTCAATGGCCTCGGCACCAGCTGGCTCGACCTCTCCACCGCCGCCCGTTCCGCCACACCGGCACCCGTCAGCCCCGACATGTTCGACTTCGACGGCGCCTGATGACACGTTTGATGAGAGTTTGAGAGACCGTTGCATGTGACGGTTCCTCAAACTATGCTCAAACTCATGACCTCTCTGGATGACACGTGGTCGGCGTTGCGTGCGGGAACACCTGCTTCGGCGCTCGAGGGTCCGCGACTGGAGTTCAAGGCCGAAGGCGACTCGATCAAGGGCACGCTGGAATCGCTGGCCGACGCCGTCGTCTGTCTGGCCAATGCCGACGGGGGGACCATCGTGGTGGGAGTCGCCGATTCACCCGGCAAAGGTGGGTCGTTCCTCGGCGTCGGCCCAGGTCTCACGGAGCAGGTCGTGACCCGCGGCGTGTTCGACCGGACCCAACCGGCGCTGTCCGTGCCCGTCGAGGCGCACCACGACTCCGGCGCCCGACTGCTCGTGATCACGGTGCCGCGTGGCGCGACCCTGTACGCCAACGCGAAGGGCCTCGCCACCCGCCGGGTCGGCCCCGAGTGTCGGCCGTTCCCACCCGACCAGCAGCGGCAGGCACTGGCTTCCCGCGGGCTCTACGACTGGTCGGCGGAAACCTCCGGACGCAGCATTCGGGACGCGGACCCGCGAGAGATCGACCGACTGCGCCCGCTGCTCGTCGCCGCTCGCCACGAAGACACCGCTCGACTCGCCGACGACCGCATGCTGGCGGCGATGCGGCTCGCCGGCGATGGCGAGCTCACTCGGGCCGGCCTGCTGCTGATCGGGCGATCCGAGGCGATCGCGGCGGCGATCCCGACGTACGGATATGCCTACCAGTACCGACCATCACCCGGAAGCGAGTCCACCGCACGGCTACGCGAGACTCGCCCGCTGCTTGCCGCGGTCGAGAGACTTCTCGAGACCGTGGACACCCGTCGAGCCGTCCACTCAATCAACGTCGCGGGCGGGGTGCAGCTGCAGGTGCACGACTACTCCTCCACGGTCGTGCGCGAGCTGGTCGTCAACGCCCTCGTGCACCGAGACTACGAGTTCCAAGGCGCCGTCGAGGTGGAGCACAGCCCAGACCGCTTGGCCGTGGGCAACCCCGGCGGCCTGGTGTTCGGTGTGACACCCGACAACATCCTCACCCACCCGTCGACACCGAGAAACCGCCTGCTACTGGAAGTGGTGACCGATCTTCAGGTCGCCGAGCGCACCGGGCAGGGAGTCGACCGGGTCTACCGCGAGCTGCTGCGAGCGGGGAAGGCCCCGCCGGCTTACGAGGACGACGGCAGCCGCGTCACCGTGACAGTGCCGGGCGGCACCGGAACCGACTCTTTCGTTCGCTTCGTCGAGACCGATCTCGACACGGCCTTGTCCAGCGACGTGGAGGTCCTGCTGGCGCTCAGCCGGCTCCGCGATCGCAAATCACTGAGTGCCGACCAGCTCGCGCCGGCCATCCAACGGTCGACGGCCGATGCGCAGGGCACACTAGAGCGGATGGCCCACGCCGGCCTGATCGAGCCGAGTCGTCGGACCAGCCGTCGCCGTCTGCCCATCTACTCGTTGTCATCGACGGTGCTCGCGTCGCTGGGCCGGGCCGTGGCTTACCACCGACGTACGGCGGATGGTCTGGACCAGAAGATCGTCGACCATGTCACGGAGTACGGCTTCATCACGAACCAGACTCTGCGGCGGCTCTTCGACCTCGGCGTCTACCCGGCGCGCGACCTGCTCCGGGACCTCCAGAACCGCGATGTTCTCCTCAAGCTCGACGACAAGACCGCCGGACCCGGCATCCGCTACGGCCCCGGACCCGGGTTTCCCCGCAGTCCGGCCCGAGGACGCCGTACCAGACCGGAGACCAAGGAGCATGACTGATGGCGACCAGCAACCGGGACCGGATCCAAAAGGGCTTCGAGCAGCTAGCAGCGGGGCTGACGCCGTTCATCGACGAGGTGATGAGCGCGGCGTCGGAGGGACGCGACTGGGTCGCCCTGCTGGAGGCACGCGACGCCGCCAAGCACGGGACCGCCAGGAAGCTCAACACGAGCGACCCGCAACTGCTGCTCCGGGTGCTGACGGAAGAGTGGCGGGTGTTCGGGCAGCGGCTGTCCAGGCCGGAGCAGGCGTTCGCGTCCGAGCTGCGGGACGTCCGGAACCGGTGGGCACAACGAGGCGTTCTCGCCCGACGACACCTACCAGGCCCTGGACTCGATGGAGCGACTGCTCACCGCCGCCGGAGTCGCTGCCGAGGCCGACGCGGTGCGAAAGCTGCGGCTCGACCACCAGCGCGTGCAGTACGAGACCGAGACCCGCAAGGTCGTCAAGGCCGCGGCAAGCATCAGCGTGCCCGGAACGGGCGTCAAGGCGTGGCGCGACGTGATCACTCCGCACCCGGATGTGGCGGCTGGCCATTACACGCAGGCGGAGTTCGCCGCGGACCTGCACTACGCGGCCCGCGGTGACGCCGAGACCGACTACGTCGATCCGGTGCAGTTCTTCCGCCGGACGTACTTGACCGAGGGGCTGCGGGATCTGCTGGGTCGCGCGGCTCGCCGTCTCACCGGGGACATGAACGCGAGCCCGGTCGTCAATCTGCAGACCAACTTCGGCGGCGGCAAGACCCACTCCATGCTCGCCCTGTGGCACCTGCTCTCTGGCACGCCGATCGGCCGGCTTCCGCAGGAGGTGCAGGACGTCGTGGGCGACCGCACGCTGCCCGCGGAAGTGCGAAGGGTTGCCCTGGTCGGCACCGAACTGAAGCCGGGACAGGCAGAGCAGAAGCCGGACGGCACGCGGGTGCGCACCATGTGGGGCGAGCTCTCCTGGCAGCTCGGCGGTGCCGATGCCTTTGCGATGCTGGCCGAGTCCGATGCC
>JBPCOB010000197.1:0-13835 GCA_051000715.1 Mycobacteriales bacterium | reverse complement strand
CGCCTTGCGCCAGCGCACCGCCAGCGGTGCCTCGCCGTAGGGCAGGTCCTTCGGTGCGGTGGTCCGGTGCTGTCGGATCGAGGTCGAGAACACCCCGCAGACCGGGCAGGCCGCCGCGCTCGGATCGACGGTGACGACGTGCACCGTCCGCTCGCCGTTGTTCCCTTGCTCGACGTCGCGGACCGCCACTCCGGGCAACCCAAACAGGATCGTCGTACGTCTCCCATGCTCGCGGCTCCTCCACCAGCTGATTTCAGACACCAGCCAGTGTCGAGGGGCCGCGAGCCCTCAGCTCACAGCACGAAGATCGTGTCTTGCCCCCTTAAGTTCGAAGAGCCCGTTTACGCCTTCGCGGCGTCTACGCGCCGCGCTAGAGCCGCGGCAGTCCGAGTGCGGCGGTCCACGCCGCAACGCACACGGTGCGCTCGCGGCAGCAGGGACCCTCACAGCCCGACATTACGTCGCTCAGCCAGCGCGAAGCCGGCGAGCGTCAGCGACGGGACTGCAGTGCACCGCTGGAACCGGCTGGCGTCTGTATGCGGAACCAGGCGATCGGGCTCAACCAGATCTCCGACCCGTCAGTGTTCTGCACGACCAGAACACCGTTGTCCCCGAGTTGCGGCTGCCTCGAAGTGCGGACTTCGCCGTGCGGCGTGTGGATCACGTATTCCATTGGTCGTCCGGGGCGCCGGTTCCGCTTAGCGGCCCGGTATCCCCATCCCCCTTTCAAACCGTGCGCGCGGTTTCCAGACCAGGTCCCGCCGGACGTGGCCTTCGCCCTGACATGAGCGACTCAGCTCTCCCATTGCCTATCTGACGAGGCAGCAGGGTTCGCGTAAAGCTATGCCCGCGATCTTGTTCCCTCTGAAGAGGCTCTTGACACCCCGCTCAGCCTCCCGCCTCGACGACGAACCGGGGTCTGCTACGTGCGCTCCGGTGCCTACCCCGACAGGACTTCCACCTGCTGGCCCGGAACAGCTTGCAGAACGCACCACGGTGCGAGCTAGGCCCAGCCCACCGGAAGCCCAGCCCACCGAAAGCCCCAGCCCACCGGAAGCCCAGCCCACCGGTGAAAGCCTCCCCCGGGCCACCACCCGCCGGCTCTGCTTATCCGCCCAGCAACACATTGCCCGGCAGGCGGGTGGCATGACGACCGTTTTGCGCCAATTACGCTCCTCGCCGGCGAGTAAAGTCGGAAAAGGGATGCGCAAACTCTGATCTGACGGCGGCGTGGTGGTTCGGAGCCGAAGTCATCGTTCCCGCGGTCGCTGTCGCCGAGACCGTGCGCGGTCACGGAGCTCGTGACGCCCCGGCGAACCGGCTGCTGAACGCCGTGGGCAGCCTGGCTCCGGTCACCGAGGACCGAGCAAGAACGGCCGGCGCACTCTTGGGCCAGGAGCAACGCCACGGTCGACGCGCTCGTCGTGGCCGAAGCGGTCTAGCGCGGCGGGGGTGTCGACTGACCGGCGACGCCGACGACCTCGGTGCCCTGGCGGCGAGGGATCCCGAGGTGCTCATCCAGCCCCTGTAGTAGGACCGCGTCGCTGCGGCAACGGCTGGACCCGTGCGCCACCGAGGGCACCCGGTACCTCAGCTGGAGCGGAACGGACCCAGAGCTCCCAGGTCAGGCTGCCGCGGCCGGCCACCCGCTTGAACGACGTCTCGACGTACGCCCGGACATCAGCGGCGAACATGGGGTCGGCCGCGAGACTGCCGGCCACCAGGATGAAGTCGGCGTGGCCGATCGCCAACCGGCACTGCCGCTGCCAGGCGTCGATGCGCCGGAAACCGGCAGGGTAGAAGTGCGGGTCCCGGCGGCTGTGGAGCAGGGAGATGGCTGTCCCGCGGGGGTCAATCCAGCTCGGGCAACTCGTTGACGGCGGGCGCGAGCGGTCGGCAGCGACGAGGAGGCTCGGCGAGTCGCTGAACCCGCAACCGGCCGCCTGCATGTACTGCGCAACCGCCGCCGCGAGGTCGGATTGCGAATGCAGTTCCCGCAGGGTTCCAGCGGCGGCTGCGGTCAACGCCAGCACAGAACCGAGGGTCGCGGCGGTCAGTAGCCGGGGGTGGTGTAGTCGCACCTCTTCGAGCGCGAGGCCGGTAAGTGCGGCGAGGGCCGGCGCGAGAAAGCCGGCGTAGTGCGGGAAGTACGACGAGGCCGCGAGGAAGGCCGCCACGATGCCGGCGGCGGTCAGGATCCAGATTCGAGCGTCCTCCCTGCGTGCCGTGAGCAGGAACAGGGCGAGAAGCAAGCCGACGGATGCCGTCGCGACGACCGCGGAGGACCCGGGATGGCCGAGCATCGAGGAGAGTCCAAGCAGGTCGGAGAGTCTCTCCACCGGCGATGTGGCGCCGGCCAGCGGCCGCCGCAGCTGCACCGTGACCACGTCGTGCCAGAACCTTCCTGGCGCGAGAAGAGCGAACGGCGCGGCGAAGGTCGCGACGGCGAATGCGGCCGAAGCGACCAGTCGCCTGGCGCGCCGTGGCTCGCGGCGCGAGCACAACCAGAGGATGGCCGCCGCGGGGTAGACGAGCGCGAACAACTTGATGCAGACCGCTGCTCCCAGCAGCCAACCCGCCCGGTTGTCCCGGCCGCGGATCAGGGCACCGACGGCGAGAATGCAGGCCAGGTTCAGCAGCGGTTCCAACAGGACGGTTCGCTCGGCGTAGATCGCGCCCGGGTAGGCCGCGTAGACCGCCGCCCCCGCCAGCCCGGCCAGGGGGGACGCTCGGCGCAGCAGCCGCGCGAGCAGTGCGGCGTTCATGAGGCCGACGGCGATGATTCCCAGCCGGGCGAGGGCCATCGCGGCCGGCTCTCCGATCAGCTCGCCCAGGGCGGCGACCGGCGCCATGAGCAGCGCGATGCCCGGCGGGTGCAGCAGCACGAAGTCGCGGTAAGGCAGCTGGCCGTGCAGGAGCGCCAGGCCGGCGGTGTAGTGGACGCCGTCGTCGTACTCAAGGACGCCCATGAGGTTGCCCGGGTAAAGGTCGGGCGCTATCCGCAGGGCGACCGCCGCTAGGAGTACGGCCGTGAGCCCGGCCGTCCACCCCGACGGCAGGCGCTTCCGGGCGGTTCGTCGAGAGCCATGCCGCTCGCCCGCCCAGATCTCGACAACCGCTGCGGGCGCGGTCATCAGGGTCCGCTCAGGCTGTTCAAACCGCGGAGGCGCCGCGGGACCGTCCCGCGGCCGAGGTCGAGGACGTACACAGCCGACTCGCCGTTGTCATCTCCATCGAAGACGAACATCGGCCCGCCCGCGTGCGGAAAGACTCGCAGCGCGCTAGTCCCCGAGGGGAGAGTGCTCACCACGGCCAGCTCACTGCGCTTGTCGGGATGGAGGCGAACGAGGCTGAACTCGGTGTGGGAAGCCTTCGGGCACTGGCGTACGGCGAACAGCCCCACGCGTGTCCACTGCGGGTTGTAGTACATCCCCCTCGGGCAGGTCAGCGCGGGGACGGGTCGAGCGTCCAGGGCGGCGGGAGCGGGGTCCGCATCGACGACGGCGCGGGGGTTGGCCACCTCGGCGATGAAGAGCACGTCCTTCGTGTGCGTCTCGGTCAGCGCGAGCCGGGAGCCGTCCGGCGACAGCGACATCGGGATCACCTGGCGGTCCGCCGGCAGCCGGTAGGACCAGTCCCGGTCCCGACGCAGGTCGTGGACGAAGATCGTCGTACGCTCGGGACTGACGGTCCGGTCCAGCAGCGCGTACGCGATCGTGCCGCCATCCGCGCTGAGCGAGAGACCCGTCACGGTGCCCGGCTTGCTCGCCACGACGATCACGTGGTTGTCCGCGAGGTCGATGTAGGACACGTGTTCGCTGGCGACGGAGGTACCGATGTACTCCCTGTCGTGCCAGACGCCGTACACCCGGTTGCCGTCCGGCGAGAGAGCCGCTGCTCCCAGGGCCTTCGGTAACGTGCGTACGACGGTCCCGGTGTCGGCACGCACGATGACGGACCCGCCATCGGGGGTTACCGCGACGAAGTGGTCTGTGGGCCGGTAGCCGGTACCCACTGCGGCGCCGCGACCAGAGCCTGCCGCTGCCGATGACTGGTGGGTGCTTCGCAGGGTCGAGCCCAGATAGGTCGCTCCGGCGACGATGAGCACGACGGCGGCGGCGGCCGCCAACATCGGGCCGGGCGAGAAGCGCCGGCGCGTGGGCAGCCGTCGCTGGAGTTCGCGCAGGCTTGCCGGGTCGCCGTACACGTGCTGCGTTTGGGCGGCCAGCGCGTCCGCGATCCGCCGCTCGATGTCCGGGGTGCTCATCTCGACTCCTCGTCGGCGAGCGACCGGCGCAGCGCGGCGATCCCCTTGTGTGCCGTGGACTTCACCGAACCGACCGAGATGCCGAGCGTCTCGGCGGTGGCGGCCTCGGTGAGCTCACCGAAGTAGCGCAGGACCAGCACCTCGCGCTGCCTCGCCGGCAGCCCGGCCAGGCCGGCCAGCACCCGGCGCTGCTCGTCATTGAGCAGCGCCCTCTCCTCGGCACTCCCGTCGGCGACCGCATGCGGCAGGGCGACCGCCCGGCGTACCCGCCGGTGCCGGAGCCGGTCGCGGGCACCGTTCACGACCGAGCGCCGGAGATAGGTCTGCGCGGAGTCCAGGTCCCGGATCGACTGCCACCGGCGAAGCACGTGGACGAACGCGTCCTGGACCACCTCCTCAGCGCTGGCCTCGCTGTCGACCAGGGCGACCGCAAGGCGCACAAGTGACACGTAGTGCCCGGCATGCAGGACCGCCAGCGCCTCCGCCGCCGTCGGGACCGTGTCAGGCACGACGACCGTGAAGTCCCAGTCGGAGACCGCCAAGGTCACGCGCCACTCCCTGCGCCCTCGCCGGCGGTCGAAGTCCTGCTCACATCAACTAGACGGTTCGGCGGGCCGAAGGTTGCCTCGTGCCGGCAGCTGTCGCCGGCCGCGAACCCCGAGACAGGGAGTTCGGCGGGCCTAGGGGAATGCGGCCGAGTCCCCGTCCACGCGGAGGCCGTCGGAGAGTACGGCAACAGTTCGAAGGTGAATTCTGAACGGCAGCTGGTCGGCTGGGATGGTGACAGCCAACTGGGCTTGATCGGCGCTCGAGAGAGTCTGGTCTTCGACGAGTGGCAACCGCGCGAGTCGAGGGATGACGCGGATGGTGGAGCCGCGGACGGACACGTCGCAGTCGACTTCCACGGGTACACCCTGGCCCCCCACCTGGGCCTGACCACTGATGGCGAGCCGGCCACCGACGTCACGAAGCGTCACCGCATTGACCGTCCCGCCAGGGATCGCGCCGTTCAGCGTCGAAGTGAGCAGTTGGCCAAGATCCTGGTAGCGGATGAGAACCGAGCCGGCTGCGTCGTCTATGGAGGCCGACGTCAGCTTGCCGGCCAGAGCCTCACCCACGCCAGCATGGACGCCCCGGAGCCGTGCTTTCACCCGCGCCAATGAGATGCCTTGCGGTCGAATGTCCGTAGCGGTCAGGTCGACCTCGGAGAAGCGGCCACGGAGCGCCTGGGTCAGAAACGGAAAACCGGCGAAGCTCACGGCTGGGTCACGCCCTAGGTGCTCGGCGGCTCGCACGTGCCGGGCCACCGCCCGCGCGGCGACCAGCTCGCTGATGCGGTCGGCCGCGCCCAGGACAACCAGCAAGCCGACGAGGCCGACGAGTAGCCGCCGCACCTAAACACCTACCCCGGAAGTCAACAACCGCAGCCACCCCTCGCCGCTCGCCTGCTGAGTAGACGACTCGGCGGCCGTTACATGACGCAGCGGGGTGTCGAGCCCTTCCAGGCGCCCACGGCTACGGTGTGTGCGATGTGTGCCGTGTGCTTCACCGGACTTCAGGTGGTTCCCGTCGCGGGAGCGATGCTGCGTGCCGCGTACGTCGGCCGAGCCAAGCCGCATCGAAAGGCACCGGCGGAATCGGATGACCCAGAGACACCCGCCGTACCCGTCGCAGGGGCGCCGACGGCAGGCCGACCTTGTCGATCGTCAACCGACCGGGCACCTGTTCCATAGCCGCGCGCCGAACGCTTGCCAGCTGAGGTAGAGCAGTAGCCCCAGGCCGGCCGATCCCAGGACCGTTTGTACGGCGAAGCTGGCCCAGGTCTGTTGAGGCAGCGCCACCGCCGTGACGAAGTAGGGCCCGCCCCAGCTCCAGTCCAGGGGCGCCTTGACCGTAACCCGCGACCAGATGAACCAGGCGAAGATGCGGCAGCCGCCGTAGAGGAAGTAGGACCGATAGAGGGCGAGCATCGCCCGGTCGGACAGGTCGAAGCGGCGCCGCAGCCAGCCCCAGACCGGGTCGTTCGGCACCACGGTCTCGAAGAAGAACCGGCGCGTGAAGACCTGCCAACCGGACAGGGCGAGCACGAGCCAGAGGAAGTCCCAGACACCACCGAGGCTGGAGTAGTAGGCGGCGGCATCGCCGTACCGGCCGGCCTGTGCGGCGTACGCCCACATGTGCAGCGAGTAGTGCACGGTCGTGAAAGGGAACAGCAGCATCGTGCCGACGCTGTCGAGGGTGTCGGTTAGCACGTGCGCCCACTGGCCGAGGATGAGCCCGAGGAACCAGGCCTGGTTGCGGGTGGCTCCGAGTACCACGGTCGCTACCACGACCCCGAACAGCAGGGAGTGGGTGAAGCCGACCCCCGGCCAGCCCCGGTGATACTGCGCCGGGTCGGACGCCTTGAGCGTGATGTCGCCGATTCGGAAGCCGTAGACGGGCAGCTTCGTGAAGAGGTCGGGCAGCAGGCAGCCCGACAGAATGGCGAGATAGGAGACCTTGAACCTCGTGTGCTTCTGGATGAAGTAGCTCTCCAGCTCGTGCGCCGCCCAGCTCACTGTTGATCGACCCGCGCCATCTTGAGCGCGAGCGGCGTTCCGAGCGTCACCACGGAAACGATGTAGGCCGGCCCCACGATCCAGTTGAGTACCGGTGTCTGGAACACCACGCCGAGCACGATGAGCGAGACGGCCGCGAAGGCGTACACCGCCAGCTCCACACGCTGCGCGCGGCTCGAGGCAGGCGACGGGCGGGCGGGTACGGCCATGCACACCGTCCGAAGCTTCACTGTCGGCGACTGAGCGGGTGCACAGCATAGCCAGGCCCGCACGCTTGATCGCCCGGTCCAGCGCCGCGCCCGGCCCGCCCACGCGGAGAGAGCAGGTTGCGGGATCTGTCGTTCGGCCGGTGACGTCGGCGGACACCGGACGCGACCTCTGGCAGGATCACTGTCGTGGGGGCCACATCGAGCTGTCGCCTGGAGCGGCCAACGGACATGGAGCCGCTGGCGGTCCCGACTGGTCCGCGGCGGCCGCAGCGGTCCGGGTACTCCGGGCTCCGGCCCTACCGGCTGCGTCGCCTACGCCGGCCTCGGCTGTGGGAAGAGGTCACCTTCATCGCGCTGTGCTACCTGCTCTACTCACTGATCCGCAACGGCGTACCGACACACCAGGTCGGCGCCCGCCACCGGGCCGAGGCGCTGTACGCCGTCGAGCGCGCCCTGCACCTCGACATCGAGCTGCCCCTCAACCGGCTCGTGGCGTCGGTGCACTGGCTCAGCCTCTTCGCGGACTACTGGTACGCGATCATGCACTTCGTGGTCACCGTGGCCGTGCTCGGCTGGCTCTATCTGCGACACCCGCTGCGCTACCGCTCGGCCCGCGCCGTGCTGCTCGGGACCAACCTTGTGGCGCTCATCGGGTTCTGGAACTACTCGCTGGCACCGCCCCGGATGCTGGTCGCACACGGCTTCGTGGACACCGTCGTCCGCGACCACATCTGGGGATCGTGGGGTACCAGCGGCATGGACGCGGCCTCCAACCAGTACGCCGCGATGCCGTCGCTGCACGTCGGCTGGGCGCTGTGGTGCGCCGTCGTCATCGTGACGCTGACCCGGCGACGCTGGCTGCGGGTGGTCGGCGCGATCTACCCGGTGATCACAGTGCTGGTCATCCTGGCCACCGCCAACCACTTCCTGCTGGACGCGGTCGGCGGCCTGGTAGCGCTGGGCTGTGGGTTCGGGGTCCAGCGGCTGCTGTCCGGCCGCCCGGCGTTGAGCAGCCCGACGCCGCTGGCCGTTAGTCTGCCGCGCCCCTGGCCGGCGCCGGCGTCGTTCTGAGGAAGCCCGCGATCGCCGGCACAACCACCTCCGGCGCCTCCTCGACGACGAAGTGGCCGGCTCGGGGCACGGTGATGAAGGTGGTTTCCGGGCCGAGATCACGGACCACCGACTCGCCGACCGAGATGGGCAGCACCGGGTCCTCGGCACCCCAGACCACCAGGTGCCGTTCCGCCCGCACCTGCGGTAGTGGTGGCCGCCGGCCGGTCCGGCCGCGGGTCAGCGTTGCCAGTAGCCAGGGCGGGAGCCGGCCCCTGGTGCTGGCCCGGTAGTAGGCCAACATCGCCCGGATCCGGGCCGGGTCGGCGTACGCGTCGACGTAGTGACTCAGGACCGACCGGTCCAGCGGCCGGGAGCTCTTCCACCCGGCGCGCAACAATGCCGACATCAGCGGTCGCCCCCCGGCGGCAAACAGCGCCTCCGGCAGCAGCGGGAGCGCGAACAACACCAGGTGCGGCGCACGCAGCAGGTTGAGCTGCCGGAACGGCGCATTCACCACGACCAACCGCCGGACCAGGTCCGGCCGCGCGCCGGCCAGCCCGAGCCCGAGCACGCCTCCCCAGTCGTGCCCGACAACGTCGACCGGGCCGTCGACCTCGTGCACCACCAGTGCGGCAAGCTCGCGTACCAGCGAGGGAACGTCGTAGCTTCCCCCCGCCTCGGTGCCACCCAGGCCCTTGAGGTCGGGCGCCAGCACAATCCGGTCCCGGGCCAGCTCAGTCAGCAGGTTCCGCCAGCAGATCGCGGTCTGCGGCACGCCATGCAGCAGCAGCGCCGGGGTCGTACGCCGGTGCCGATTCGGGTCCGCCCGGTAGAGCGAGAAGCGGACCCCACCGGCGGCCACCTGCCGGTGCGCCGCCCGCGGCATCAGGTCGGCGGCGGCCGGCGCGCTCATCCGTAGAACACCCTCTCCACCACCGCGCGAGCCCGGCGGGTGACCCGGCGGTAGTCCTCCAGCAGCTCAACGGACCGCCCGGCAGGGTAGCCGACGACCCTGGCGACCCCGGCCAGCTCCCGGACGTCGGTCGGCACCGCGTCCGCCGGGCGACCGCGCGCCAGCATGATCGCGTTGCGGACCCGGGTCGCGGTCCGCCAGGCCGCTTCCAGCGTCGCCGCGTCCTGGGCCCCGAGCACACCGGCCGCGGTGGCGGCACGCAGCGCCTCGAGCGTGCCGGTTGCCCGCAGGGCGGGCTCCGCGCCGGCGTACCGCAGCTGCAGAAGCTGAACGGTCCACTCGACGTCGGCGAGCCCGCCGCGGCCGAGCTTGGTGTGCAGGGCCGGGTCGGCGCCACGCGGCAACCGCTCCGCCTCGACCCTGGCCTTGAGCCGGCGGATCTCCCGCACGGCTGCGGCGTCGATGCCACCGACGGGCCAGCGCACCGGGGCGATGACGTCGGTGAACCGTTCCCGCAGCCCGGGATCGCCGGCACACGGGAGCGCCCGGAGCAGCGCCTGCGCCTCCCAGGGTGACGACCAGCGCGAGTAGTAAGCGGCGTACGACGCCAAACTGCGGGTCAACGGCCCCTGCCGGCCCTCCGGACGGAGGTCCGCATCCACCCCGAGCGGCGGGTCGTGAGCCGGCACCGAAAGCAGCCGGCGCAGCTCCTCGAACACCTGGTGCGCCCCGGCCGCCGCCGCCGCGTCGGACGTGCCCGGCAGCGGCTCGTGCACGAAGAGCACGTCGGCGTCGCTGCCGTACCCGGACTCGCGGCCGCCGAGCCGACCGACGGCCACGACCAGCAGCCGCGCCGGCAGCTCAGCGCCCCGCTCGGTCTCGACGGCACGCGTGGCGGCATCCAGTGCCGCGACCAGGGCGGCGACGGTGCTGTCCGCCAGCGCTGGCCCCACCGCCACCACGTCGGCCAACCCCAAAAGATCCGCGCAGGCAATCCGCAGCAGCTCCCGCCGGCGCAGCGCCCGGACAGCGACGACCGCGGCCTCGGGGTCGTCGTGGTGCCGGCGTACGGCGGCTCGCATCTCAGTCTGCAACTCGGTGGCGGACCGCGGCTGCAGCTCATCGTTCCCGGCGAGCAGCGCGACGGCCTCGGGCGCCCGGCCGAGCAGGTCGGCGGCGTAGCGGCTGGTGGCGAGCAACCGGGCCAGCCGCTCGGCCACCACTCCCTCGTCGCGAAGCAGCCGGAGGTACCAGTGAGTACTGCCCAGAGAGTCGCTGACCTGACGGAACGAGAGCAGGCCGGCGTCCGGGTCCGGTGCGTCGGCGAACCAGCCGAGCATCACCGGCAGCAGCGTCCGCTGGATCGCCGACCGCCTACTCACTCCGGCGGTGAGCACCTCGAGGTGCCGCAGGGCACCGACGGGGTCGCGGAAGCCCAGGGCCTCCAGCCGCCGCCGGGCCGCGGCCGGGGTGAGCCGAGCCTCCTCGGCCGGCAACCGGGCGACCGCCCCGAGCAGCGGCCGGTAGAACAGCTTCTCGTGCAGCCGGCGCACCTCGCGGGCGTGGGCGGCATGCTCGGCCGTCAGAGCCGCCACCGGATCGGCCCGGTAGCCCAGCGAACGGGCGAGCCAGCGCAGTTGGGCCGGGTCGGTCGGCAGCTTGTGCGTACGCCGTAACCGCTGCAGCTGCAGCCGGTGCTCCACCGTGCGCAGGAACCGGTACGCCGCCGCCAGGCCGGCGGCGTCGGCACGGCCGACGTAGCCGCCGGCGGCGAGGGCAGCCAGCGCGGTCAGCGTCGTACCGCTGTGCAGGTCCGGGTCGGAGCGACCGTGGACGAGCTGCAGCAGCTGGACGGCGAACTCGATGTCGCGCAGGCCGCCGGGGCCGAGCTTGAGCTCCCGGTCGGCCCCGGCGCGCGGCAGCGCCGACTCGACCCGTCGGCGCATCGCCTGCACGTCGTCGACGAAGCCGGGGCGCTCCGCCGCGCTCCACACCAGGGGACGGAGCCGGTCGAGGTACGCCCTCCCGAGGTCGAGGTCGCCGGCCACCGGCCGGGCCTTGACCAGAGCCTGGAACTCCCAGGTCTTGGCCCACCGGCGGTAGTAGGCCTCGTGGCTGGCCAGGGTGCGCACCAGCGGGCCGGCCCGTCCCTCCGGCCGTAGCGCGGTGTCCACCGGCCAGATCCCGCCTTCGGCCGTCACCGTCGAGCAGGCGTGGATCAGCCCACTGGCGAGCGTCGTCGCCGTACGAAGAGCAGCCGTCTCATCACCGCCTGCTTCCGGTTCGGTGACGAAGATGACGTCCACGTCGCTGACGTAGTTGAGCTCGCGCCCGCCGCACTTGCCCAGCCCGACCACCGCCAGCCGGCAGGGCTCCGCGTCGGCAGGCAGCTGCGCCCGGGCGAGAGCCAGCGCGCCGCTCAACGTCGCGCCGGCGAGATCGGCCAGCTCACCGGCCACCTCCTCGACCGCCAGTGCGCCGGTCAGGTCGCGGGCGGCCAAGTCGAGCAGGCAGCGCCGATACGCCAGTCGCAGCGCGTCCAGCGGTTTGGTCGCCCGGACCGCGGCTCGCATGGTCGACTCCAGGCCGAACCGGCTGGGCCGGACGGCGGCGGCCCGCTCGTCCGCCAGCACCCACCAGTCGACCGGGTGGCGGGCGAGGTGCTCGCCGAGAGCGGCACTGGCCCCCAGTACGCCGATCAGCCGCTGGCGCAGGCCGGCTTGCTCGCGCAGCGCGGCGAGCAGCTGCAGCCTGTCCGTGGCTGCGCCCAGCAGCCGATCCAGCGCCGCCAGAGCGAGGTCCGGGTCAGCGGCCGCGGCCACCGCCGCCAGCACCTCGTTCTCCGGCGGATCGGCCAGGCCCATCGAGTGCAGCCGGCGGGCCGCCACGTCGGGATCTGTGAAGCCCAGTCGCGCCAACCGGCCAGACCCGCTCGTCTGGCGCAGGGCGTGGGGGGTCACAGGACGGGCAGGTAGCGCTCGAGCTCGAACGGGGTGACCCGGCGCCGGTAGTCCTCCCACTCGGCCCGCTTGTTGCGCAGGAAGAAGTCGAAGACGTGCTCCCCGAGCGTCTTGGCAACCAGCTCCGAGCGCTCCATGACCGAGATCGCCTCCGCCAGGCTGCCCGGCAGCGGCTCGATCCCGAGCGCCCGCCGCTCACCCTCGGTCAGGCTCCAGACGTCGTCCTCCGCGCCATCGGGCAGTTCGTAGCCCTTCTCGATGCCCTCGAGGCCAGCCGCCAGGAGCAAAGCGAACGCGAGGTAGGGGTTGCACGCGGAGTCCGGCGAGCGCACCTCGATGCGGGTGGAGTTGCCCTTGTACGGCTTGTACATCGGCACCCGCACCAGCGCCGAGCGGTTGTTGTGCCCCCAGCAGACGTACGCCGGCGCCTCCCCGCCGCCGAAGAGCCGCTTGTAGCTGTTGACCCACTGATTGGTCACCGCCGTGATCTCGGCTGCGTGGGTGAGCAGGCCGGCGATGAAGGCGCGACCGACCTTAGACAGGTAGTAGGGGTCACTGGGTTCGTGGAAGGCGTTGCGGTCACCCTCGAACAGCGACAGGTGGGTGTGCATCGCGGACCCCGGCTGGCCCTCGAACGGCTTGGGCATGAACGAGGCGTAGACCCCCTGCTCGAGCGCCACCTCCTTGACCACCAGCCGGAACGTCATGACGTTGTCCGCGGTGGTGAGGGCGTCGGCGTACCGCAGGTCGATCTCCTGCTGGCCGGGGGCCACCTCGTGGTGGCTGAACTCCACCGAGACGCCCATCGACTCCAACACCGAGATAGCCGAGCGGCGGAAGTCGTGGCCGACGTCGTGCGGCGTGTGGTCGAAGTAGCCGCCCGCATCCACCGGCACGGGCACCTGGCCCGGGCGGCTCGGTCGGCCCTCGAGCAGGAAGAACTCGATCTCGGGATGGGTGTAGAAGGTGAAACCGGACTCGCCGGCCCGGGCGAGCGCCCGGCGGAGCACGTACCGGGGATCGGCCCAGCTCGGGCTGCCGTCGGGCAGCACGATGTCGCAGAACATCCTCGCCGTACCGGTCGAATCGCCGCGCAGCGGCATGACCGAGAAGGTGGTCGCGTCCGGTCGAGCCAGCATGTCGGCCTCGTGCACCCGGGCGAACCCCTCGATCGCCGAGCCGTCGAAGCCGATGCCCTCGGCGAACGCCCCCTCGAGCTCGGCCGGCGCCACGCCCACCGACTTGAGCAAGCCCAGTACGTCGGTAAACCACAGGCGCACGAAACGGATGTCGTGCTCTTCGAGGGTCCGGAGCACATACTCCTGCTGGCGGTCCATGGCGTCATCCTCCCAGCCGGTACAGGCTCGGGGGTACTCCTGCCACGGTGACGACCGGGAAACGGACGGGGGCCCCGGTGTTCGAGAGGTTCACCGAGCGGGTGGGGCGTGTGGTGGTCCGGGCGCAGATCCGGCGAAGAAGGGAGGTCGTCGTGTTCGAGAGGTTCACCGACCGCGCGCGGCGCGTGGTGGTCCTGGCGCAGGAAGAGGCCAGGATGCTCAACCACAACTACATCGGCACCGAGCACATCCTGCTCGGCCTGATCCACGAGGGCGAGGGCGTGGCCGCCAAGGCCCTCGAGTCGCTCGGCATCTCCCTCGAGGGCGTCCGCCAGCAGGTCGAAGAAATCATCGGACGGGGCCAGTCGGCTCCTTCCGGTCACATCCCCTTCACCCCACGCGCCAAGAAGGTGCTCGAGCTCTCCCTCCGCGATGCGCTGAAGCTCGGCCACAACTACATCGGCACCGAGCACATCCTGCTCGGCCTGATCCGCGAGGGCGAGGGCGCCGCCGCCCAGGTCCTGGTCAAGCTAGGCGC
>JBPCOB010000196.1:0-2987 GCA_051000715.1 Mycobacteriales bacterium | reverse complement strand
GAGCCGGATGTCGTCGGCGGTCAGGTGCCCCTTCCGTTCCGGCAGCACGTAGTTGATCGTCGAGTCCATCTGCAGCGGCATGCCACGGGCCAGCCGGTTGTAGATCACGGCGGCGACCTTCGGGAAGTCAGCCGGCACCCGGGCCTCGCCCTGGATCACGGAGGCGACGATGAGCACGTCGTACGGCGTACGGCCGGCGGTCCGGGCCTTCGCCTCGAGGTCCACGGCGGCAGCGGCCCGCTCGAAGCGGTGGACCATCTCGGTGAGCGCCTGGGCAGCGGTGGTCTTTGGCGGGAACCGGTAGGTCGCGGGGAACAGGAACCCCTCGGCCGATCCTTTCCCGTACGCCGGCAGGCCGAGCCCCGTGGGCCGGGCCAACACCGCTAGCAGCGCCGCCGCCGGGATGCCGGCGTCGCGGGACACCAGGTCAACGACGCCGCGGGCGGTCGTGCCCTCCGGGATGGTGACCCGGCTCTGCAGCAGCGAGGTCGGGTCGAGCATGCGCGCCAGCGCGGCCCCGGCACTCATGTGCAGCGCCAGCCGGTAGAAGCCCGGCTGCAGCCTGCGCGACCGCTCGTCGGCGTTGGCCACCCGACGGAAGGCCGCCGCGCTCTTGACCACGCCGGTCCGGGCCAGGGTGGTGGCGATGTCGGTCGCGGTGTCGCCCCGCCGGACCTGCACGACCACCGAACCGGAGCCGGTGCCGGAGTAGTCGTCCTGGGCCGCCCGCAGGGTACCGACCAGCGCACGTACGCCGACCAGGCCGCCGGCCGCCAACCCACCGACCAGCACCAGCGAGAGCAGCACCGCGACCGCGCCGCGGACCCGCCTGGGCGGGGCGGCCGGCGAGTCGCCGGCGCCGGGCCGTAGACCCACGTCGTCGAGGTCGGTCACCGCGGCAGTCTGCCCCTCACACCGGTCCGCCGGCCAACGGCTCGCCGGGCGGCCGGCCGGTCGAGCGCTCCTCGTCCAGACCGGTCTGCAGCAGGACGACCGCGGCTGCCGCGTCCACCACCGCGCGGGCGGCCTGTCCGCGCACACCCGACTCGCGCAGCGCCCTGCTGGCGCTGACCGTGGACAACCGCTCGTCGACCAGCCGGACCGGCACGGGGGCCACCCGACGGGCCACCGCGATCGCGTACGACCGAGCCGCGTCGACCGCCGCTCCGGCTCGCCCGGACATCGTTCGCGGCAGGCCCACCAGGACCTCCACCGCCTCGCGCTCGGCGACCAGGCCGGCCAGCGCCTGCAGGTCGCTGCCCCGGCGGACGTCCCGACGCAGGGTCGTCACCGGGGTGGCGAGCACGCCGGCCGGGTCGCTCGCCGCCACCCCGACCCGCACGCTGCCGACGTCGACGCCGATCCGAACGCCGGCCCTCACGGGCCGCTCAGCCGCTCCGCGACCAGCCGCGGGACCAGCTCAAGGGCCTCCCGAACCGCCGCCGGCTTGCTGCCACCGCCGGACGCGAAGTCGTCCTTGCCGCCACCCCGCCCGCCGAGGACGGCCGCCACGTCGCGGACCAGCACGCTGGCGGACAGGCCCCGCGCGCGCCCGGCCTCGTTCACCGCGACCACCACGGTCGGCCGGTCGTCGGTCACGGCGGCCACCGCCACCACCGCTGGCCGGCCGGCGTCCACCCGGCCACGGACGTCGAAGGCGAGCCGGCGCGCGTCCTCGGCACCGGTGCCGTCCGGTGCCCGGTGGGTGACCACCGCCGCCCCGTCGACGTCGACCGGATCCGCCGCCAGACCGGCGGCCGCCGCCAGGACCGCGCCGGCGCGGAGGCGCTCCAGCTCCCGCTCGGCCTCGCGCAGCCGGGCCACCATGGCGCGGGCCCGGTCCGCGACCTCCTCGCCCGGGACCTTGAACGTCTCGGCCAGCTCGGCGACCAGGACATGCTCGCGGGCCAGGAACCGGAACGCGTCGAGCCCGACCAGCCCCTCCACCCGGCGTACGCCGGCTCCGATCGAGGCCTCGCCGAGCAGCTTGACCAGACCCAGCTGAGCCGACCGGGCGGCATGCGTGCCGCCGCACAGCTCGCGGGCGTAGTCGCCGACCTCGACCACCCGCACCGCGTCCCCGTACTTCTCGCCGAAGAGCGCGATGGCCCCGATCCGGCGGGCCTGCGCCTGGCTGGTGACGAACGCGCGCACCTCCAGGTCGTCGATCAGTACCGCGTTGACCTCGTCCTCGACGTCGGCGAGCACGGCCGGCGGTACCGCGCCGGGTGCGGAGAAGTCGAACCGCAGCCGCCCCGGCGCGTTCAGTGAGCCGGCCTGGGAGGCCGACTCCCCGAGCGCCCGGCGGACGGCCGAGTGCACCAGGTGCGTCGCGGTGTGCGACCGCGAGATCGACCGGCGACGTTCCACGTCGACCTCGGCCAGCACTGGTGCGCCGACGGTGACCTCCCCGGAGACCACCCTGGCCCGGTGCACCGGCAGCCCGGCCAGCGGCCGCTGCACGTCCAGCACCACCAGCTCGGCGCCGTCGGGCAGCCGGATCCGGCCCTCGTCGGCTAGCTGGCCACCCGCCTCGGCGTAGAACGGCGTGCGGTCGAGGACCAGCTCGACGTCGTCGCCCTCGACCGCCGAGGACGCCGGCGCGCCACCGACCAGCAGCCCGCGCAGGCGCGCCTCGGTGGTCACCTCGGCGTAGCCGGTGAACGCCGGGGGACCGCCGTCCTCCAGCAGCCCCCGGTACGCCGAGAGGTCGGCATGGCCGGTCTTGCGGGACCGTGCGTCGGACCGGGCCCGGTCGCGCTGTTCGGCCATCAGCCGGCGGAAGCCCTCCTGGTCCACCGACAGGCCGGCCTCCGCCGCCATCTCCAGGGTCAGCTCGATCGGGAAGCCGTAGGTGTCATGCAGGGTGAACGCCCGCTCGCCCGACAGCGTCGAGGCCCCGCTACGCCGGGTCTCCCCCGCCGCGGTGTCGAAGATCGTCGTACCGGTCCGCAGGGTCGCCAGGAACGACTCCTCCTCGCCCGCGG
>JBPCOB010000195.1:0-15181 GCA_051000715.1 Mycobacteriales bacterium | reverse complement strand
GTGCGGCACTGGGCTCCTGGCCGCTGGGCGGCGTCGTACGCAGTGCCGGACAGGCATTCCGGGTGACTCGCCACGAGGGCGTCCCGCCGATACCAGGGCAACTTGACTGGACCTTCGACGTCTGGGGCGTCCAGGTCCGCTAGCCGGCAGCGGTTACCCGATTGCCCGGCCCAGACGCCGCGCCCGGCCTCCTGGGCAAGCTGTTCGCCCCAGGGGACTCAGCCAGGGAGGTTCGTCGAGTACTTGGCTATCCCCTGTTGGCTCGTTCCACCGAACGTCGTGAAGTAGCCCCCGAAGCCGACGGAGGTGGAGTTGGGGTCGGCCGTGATCGTGTAGACGCCGTGGTTGGAGTTCGCGCCGGGGTTCCAAGGAAGCAAGGCTCCGGTGGTGGCGTCGACGACGGCGACGTGATGGCGAATGGCCGAGTTCGTCGCGGTGCAGGGGCAGGCCTTGCCCACATAGTTGAAGTGGCCACCGAGGTAGAGGACGTTGTTGCGCAGGTCGCAGCCGGTGGTGTCGCCGTCATCCTCGGCGTCGAAGGTGGCGCGAGGCAGCACCGTGCCGTCGGTCAGGTTGAAGGCGGCGACGTTGTAGCGGGTCGTCGCGGTGGACTGGGTCGCGGTGTAGTTGACCCGGAAGTAGCCTCCGCAGGCGTAGGCCCTCGTCGGCGTGACGTGCAGCGCGTAGACGCGGCTCGTCTCCACCTGCTTGCAGGTCGGGCAGTTGCGCGGCGAGAAGATGCTGGGGTTCCAGGCCGAAACGCAAGACGCTGTCGCGCAGCTCGATGCGTCGGTGAGGGCCACCGACGCCGCCTCGTTGCGCTGCACGCCGTTGACCAGGCCAAAGTGGCCACCGAAGTAGACGGTGCCCCCGTTGCTCGAGAAATCGATGGTGAACACCACCGGATTGCACCGCGGCGGGCACAACGTGGTGTCGCCGTAGTACTGGGCCACGTTCGGCTTCCAGGTGGACACCAACGCTCCGGCCGTGGTGATCTCGGCCAGGCGTGACCGGGTCGAGCCGTTGATCTTGCCGAAGGCGCCACCCAGGAACAGGTTGCCGTTCGGCCCCACCTTGATGACGTTGATCGTGGCACCGGCGGTCACGGTGATATTGGAGTCCACCACTCCGCTGGTCGGGTCGACCGCGGCGAACTTGGCCCTCGGGGTCGATCCCACCTGGGTGAAGGCGCCGCCCAGGTAGACGTTCCCGCCGGTCAGCGCGAGCGAGAACACCGCGCCGTTCGCGTCGGGGTCCCACGGCAACAGGTTGCCGCTCGCCCGGTCGAAGGCCGCGACGTTGTGACGCACCACGTCCCGAGTGCCGTCGCTCGGCGATACGCCGGGCGGGCGGACGGTGTTGAACCTTCCCCCGATGTACATGGTGCTTGCGGAGAAGACGACGCTGCGCACCACGGCGTCCGTGGCGCCGCCGATCTGCCAGGACGGGTCCGGCGGGTACGGGTTCGCAGCCAGGGCGCGGCCGGGAAACAGCGCCAACACGACGGCCGCGACGACGACAGCCTTCAGAAACCGCACGGATCTTCCTCTCGATGTACATCGTCTGCAGAACAAGAAGACGACGGTCCCGTCGGTATGCCCAAGAAGCGCTCAACATATGTTGTCTGCGGGCAAGCGCTTCTGATGAAGATAACTGCTGCCACCTGCCGGGCCAAGGTAGCATTCTGCTTAGCATGATCACAAACTGGGTCTTGCCGGGGTCTTGCCGTAGCCGGGCTGATAACGAGGCGCGGCTGACAGTCGATACGGCCTTCGAGCTACCTCTTCGCGGCCTGCCGAGCCAGTCGCTCGGCGCAGGTCGCGCCCGGGGCGCCGGCCTGTCGCGCCAGAGCTGACCCAGACGCCCTGAGGGCCGAGCTCCTCATCGGGAGCCCGGCCCTCAGCGGCCTCGCTATGTGTTACGGGGTGACGGAGCTGATCCGGGTACCCCAGTTGGCGAGCACCCCGCGGGTTCCGCCGCAGGTGAAGTCCTTCACGTACCGCGAGTAGCTGCACACCTGGCCGATGTACTCGGAGGCGATCCAGATCTGCCCCTGGTCGGTGACCGCGGCACCGTAGTCGCCCCAGCGGGGACGGTTACTGAAGACCGGGTACTCGGTGAAGCCGTCCTGCGGGCCCAGACCCGCCGCCGCGACGTTGATCGCGCCGGGACCGCCGGCAAGGGTGAACTTCGCGTACGCGGCGCTCGGGTAGTAGCGCCCACCCACCAGGGTGAAGGCCATGACGCCGTCGCCGTTGAACAGGGTGGCGAGCGCCGGGTAGGTCACGTTGTTCCCGGCCGTGGCGAGGTAGCCCTGCTTAGCCATGGTCGAGGTGGCCGTGCTGGAGCCGGCGTTGACGACGTAGTAGGCGATACCCGCGTGGATGTTGCCGCTCACCTGCACGATCGTGTCGAGGGCGCCGTAGACCTTGCCGCCGGCGTACCAGGTCTGCTGCATCCGGCTGTCGTTGGCGTTGAGCGGTCCCTCCACGAGGGTCGGGAAGGTCTGTCCGAGCCCGAGGCAGTCGACCACGAGGCAGTCCCGCAGCGGCACCGGGCCGGGCTTCTGGGTGACGTACGGCGGAACGCCGTACACATTGGAGCCAAGCAGCGAGCGCTGCAGGTGCACGCTCGGCGAGGAGGTCCGCAGCGACTTCGTGTTCGTGATCGCCCAGACACCGATCCGGTTGGCGTAGCCGCGCGCGACGGAGCCCTCCGGGTTGGCCTCGTCGGCGGCGATCGAGCTCAGGAAGTGCTCGGTGCCGTTGTTGGAGAAGTCGAAGCTGGTGTCCGGGGACTGGGTCGGCCAGACGGTCATGCCGGGGATCCTCCCGGTGCTACTCGGCAGGAACGTGTTCTGGAACATCACGCCCCGCACGCTCGACGCACCGTTCGCCAGCGCGACCTTGTCGAAGGCGTAGATCTGCGCGCCGTTGAAGTTGTTGCCGAAGACCCCCGGGTCGTTGCTGAACGGGTACTCGTTCGTGGTTAGGACCAGCGCGTTGGCGTCGGCACCGATGTGCGGGTAGTCGCCGATGCACGGGCAGTCCTTGTGCTTCGGCGTGCCCTGGGAGCCGTCGTTCTGCACCGGCAGCCGGTAGATCTTGTAACCGTCGAGCGGGTTCGCCGTCCTGCTCACTGCGGTGTCGAGGTGGTTGGCACCAGTGAGCTCGCCGGTCGTGGCGTTGACCTCGAGCGTCAGGACGGTCAGGAAGAACCGCTCGGTGGCGTGGTCGTACAGGCAGACCGGGTCAGTCACGAAGGGCCCTTGCTTGCCCGTCGTCCGGTTGAACTGAGCCGGGTAGCCGTAGAAGGAGTTGAGGTCGGTGACCGCGCTCGCCGGGGTCCCGGACTTCTTGTAGACCCGGAGCACGCTGTTCACGGCCTCGAAGACGTAACCGTTGCCCACGCACAGCGCCTGGTCGGGCGGCTCAACGGTGAACTGGTTCCCCCCGTTGGCATAGCGCTGGTCGAACAGATCGAGCGCGTGGAAGCTCCGGTTGAGACCTGGCTTCACGGCCGACACCGGTGTCGAGGCGACGACCGGTGGCTGGCCGAGCGTCCCGGCGGCTGCCGAGAGCGCCGCGGTGGTCCCGCTCGGGCGGATCGAGTGGCTGCGGGTCACGGACTTGGCGCTCGCGCCCTCGGCGTCCCTGGGAAACTCAGGCGCCTGATAGCTCATGTTGGTCGCGATGTGCTGCCCGGTGGGGAAACCAACGGCCGTGGACGCGGTCAACGTCCGGGCCAGGCCTGGAATGTCATCCGTGGTCGCAGCGCTGGTCGACGCCCGGGCAGTGATCTGCCCGGTCAGCGTCAGAGCGGCTGCCACCGTGACCGCCATGGCGGGAGCTACGACGAGCCCCCGCGGCCGACGAGGTCGGTGCATGAAACCTCCTCTTGATGCCGGCCTCAAGGCGGGCATCGAAGGGACCGGACCGCCGGGACGGCGGTCGCTGCCGGTTGGGCCGGCAGTGTGTCGCAGTATGCCGGGTGTCTCGACGTTTGGCAGCCGAGTAGTGAATCTGGTCCCCGGAACCCCGCCCTTATGATCCGAGGCCCAGCGGCCGCCATACCCCGAGGGCTGCCATCGAGGTCCCCCACGCCACGCCGCTGGAGGACGGCAAAGTCACTACAATGGCGCCATCCGCTTAGCCCGCCGCATCGCCAATGCGCCGCCGTAGTCCGCCGCGTCCGGACGACCCTTGACCGCCCCTGCCGCAGAGGAGACATGAAGCCCCGCGTCAGCGCCGTAGTTCCGGTCTTCAACGTCGAGCAGTACCTGCGGCCCTGTCTGGACTCGCTGCTGTCACAGACGTTGAGCGGCGTCGAGATCATCGTGATCGACGACGGTGCTACCGACGGCAGCGGGTTGATCGCGGACGCTTACGCCGACACGCATGACAACGTTCGCGTCTTCCACGTCGACAACGGTGGGCTGGGGCGAGCTCGCAACATCGGCATGGACCAGGCTGCCGGCGAGTTCCTCGCCTTCGTAGACTCCGACGACGTCGTGCCGCCAAGTGCCTACGAGGCCATGTACCGCACGGTCCAGGAGACCGGTTCGGACTTCGTCGCCGGTCAGGTGATGCGTTATGACGGTGCCCGGGTCTGGCCGTCGCGGTTGCACGAGACGGCAATTCCAGAAACGGTGCTGCGGACGCATATTGCGGCTATGCCGTCATTGCTCTACGACACCGCGGCCTGGAACAAGCTGTTCCGGCGCACCTTCTGGGACCACCACTCTTTCTCCTTCCCTGAGCATGTCTTCTGGGAGGACATCCCGGTCATGATCCCGGCGCACTTCCTCGCGACCGCGGTAGACGTCCTGCACGAGCCGGTGTACTGGTGGCGCGAGCGCCAGGACGGGAGCCAGTCGATCACTCAGCGGCGCGGGGAACTGAAGAATCTCGAGGACCGCATGGCCGCCATCCAGTCGGTCAACCATCTGCTGCTCGAGCGGGCCAGCGCAGATTTCAAGGCGCGGCAGGACCGCAAGGCCCTCACCATCGACGTCCAGTTCTACCTCGAGGCGCTGCCCGACGCGGACGAGACGTATCAGCGCCGATTCATGGAGCTCGTCGGCGACTACCTGCGGACCACCGACGAGTCCGTTCTGCGCAGTCTGTCCCCGCCGAACCGGGTGAAGTATCACCTTGTCCGGGACGGGGACCTAGCGCGCTTGCTCGACGTACTCGCCCAGGAACGAAACGGACGTGCGGTCGAGATCGGCAAGCGGCGGCTAAAGCTCCACGCCCAAGTGCCGCTCGACGGCCCCAAGCTGCCGAAAGCCGTCCTGGACCTCTCCCGCAGCGCGCCGATGCGCGCCGGGGTCGATGTCGTGCGGTGGGAAGCCGGGAAGCTGGTCATCGAGGGCTACGGGTACATCGAGGGTGCCGGCCTGCCCACCCCGGTGTCGGCCGTCCGTCGGCTGCGGCTTCGGGAAACCACCGGCCCGCGGACCGTCGGCGTCTGGCCGGCTCCCCGCCGCCGCGTCGATGTCACGGCAAGCGTCCGCAGCCCGGACCACTCGTACACCTGGAGCGGCTTCCGCGCGGTCGTCGACCCCGCGGCGCTGGCGCCGTTGCCCGAGGCTGACGAGACGGTCTGGGAGGTCGTTCTTCAGATCAGTACGCCGTGGGGCCGCCGCGGCACCCGACTGGGCCCGCCGCGGACCGGCGCGGCGCGGTTCCCTGCCCACGCACTGGTCGGCTCGGGCCTCACCGTGGTGCCGCACTACCTGGAGGGCCGCTGGCTCGCCCTGGCCGCGCGCAACGACGCCGTCGTGGCCGAGACGGTGGATGCGAACGGGACGACCCTGACTATCTCCGGGTTTCTGCGGCCCGGACACCCTGCGCTCGCCGGCGGTCAGCTCGTGGTCAAGAGCCAGGGTGGCGTGGACCGGGCGACAGCGCCGATCGGAGCCGGGCCCGCCCGCCCCGACGGGACAGTGCCGTTTTCGGCCATCCTGACCTGTGAGCCGCTGGTGGCCGGCCACCGGGCCGTGTCGGAGGTGGCCTGGGACGTCGTGGTCGCGGACCGTGCGTCGGCTGCCACCACGCCGGTCACGCTCTCTCCCGGGCAGCCGGAGGTCGGTCTCGCCGTCGGCAACCGCGAGCTGGTCGTGCGCACCGACGGGGAGGCTCGACTGCGCATCCTCGACCGGGCGCCGGCCGCCGTCGTCCAGCTCGCCGGCTTCGGTTCCGACGGAGCGCTGCACCTGTCGGGACGACTGCTCGCCGGGGGAGCGGAAGCGCGGGTGCAGCTCAGGCACGGGGTGCACGGCCGGCACGAGTTTCCGGTGACCCGTGAGACGGATCGCTTCGCCGTGCGGTTGCCGGTGTACGGCGTCCCAACGTTCGCCGGCGAGCGCCCACTGCCGCCCGGCACCTGGGAGCTGTGGAGCCTCCTGCGCTGGCCCGACGGGTCGAGTTCGGAGCAGCCGGTAACGTTCGAGGCGACCAGCCTGCCGGCACTGGAACGTGTCCGGCTGGATGCGTTCACGCGGATGGCACTTCGCGGCAGCCCTGCCGCGCGGCTGGTCCTGACCGTAGAGCGGGCACCCGACAGCGAGCGCGGCGGCCGGCACCAGCGCCGGCTCCGATCGGTCGAGTACCGGCTCGACCGCAGGCTGCACCGCCTCGAAGATCTCGTCCTCTTCGAGAGCTGGCGGGGCAAGCAGTACTCCGACAGCCCACGGGCGATCTCGGAGGAATTACGGCGCCGCGAAAAGGGGCCTCGCCAGGTCTGGGTGGTGGAGAACGAAACCATCGCCGTCCCGGCCGGCGTGTCCGTCGTACGGCGGTGGAGTCCGAGTTACTACGCCGCGCTCGCCACCGCCCGGTGGGTCATCAGCAATGACAGCATGCCGACGTTCTTCGTCAAACGCCGAGGCATGGTCTACGCGCAGACCTGGCACGGCACCCCGCTGAAGCGGATCGCCTTCGACATGGAGAAGGTGCAATTTCGCAACAAGCGCTACCTGGAAGAGTTCGGCCTGGAGGTGGCGAAGTGGGACTACCTGCTGTCGCCGAACCGGTTCAGCACGGACATCATGCGTCGCGCGTTCCGATACGACGGCAACATACTCGAGACCGGGTACCCGCGCAACGATGTGCTCTATGCCGCCGATCGCGACGAGCGGGCGGCCGACGTTCGCCGCCGCCTCGGCATCGCCCCAGACCAACGCGTGGTGCTCTATGCACCGACGTGGCGCGATGACATGCACGACCGAGCCGGTCGTTACCGACTGCCCATCATGTTCGACGTGGGTGCCATGGCAGCGGCCCTGGGCGACAACTATGTGCTGCTGTTCCGGGGCCACTACCTGACGGCCGGGCGGACCGGCGCGGATGAAGGCGGCTTTCTGCGGAATGTAACGTTCTGGCCCGACATCGCCGAGCTGTACCTGGTGGCCGACGTGCTCGTGACGGACTACTCCTCGGTCATGTTCGACTTCGCGAACACCCGGCGGCCGATGCTGTTCTTCACCTGGGATCTCGATCGGTATCGGGACACTTTGCGCGGCTTCTACTTCGACTTCGAGGCCGAGGCACCGGGGCCGCTGCTGCGCGAAGGCGACGAGCTGATCGCCGCGATCAAGGACGTCGACTCGATCGGAGCCGCCTATGCCGAACGGTATGACCGCTTCGTCGAGAAGTTCTGCCCGCTAGATGACGGCCGGGCCTCGGCGCGTGTCGTCGACGCCCTGTTCGCGCGCCGGTGACCGCTTCGCCTCGACACGTCAAGACCGCCCGTCCGAGCACAACCGCCCGCGCCGTGCTCCGACGAAGCCGCCGCACCGCGACGAGAGCTCGCCATCGCCTTCATCGCGACGTCAGATATCCGCTGCTGCGACGCGCTCCGCTGAGCGACGACCTCGTGCTGTTCGACAGCTGGCAGGGCAAGCAGTACTCGGACAACCCGCGGGCGCTCTCGGAGGAGCTCGGCCGCCGACGGCCCGACCTGCGTCGGATCTGGGTGCTCCGCGACCCCGCGCTCCAAGTGCCGGACGACATCGGCGTCGTACGGCGGTGGAGCAGGCAGTACTACGACACGCTGGCCCAGGCTCGCTGGGTGATCACGAATGAGGTGATGGATCGGCGCTTCGTCAAACGGCGCGGCTCGACCTACGTACAGACCTGGCACGGGACCCCGTTGAAGCGGGTCGGTTTCGACATCGAGACGCTGCGTTCGCGGGACAAGACCTATCTCGACCAAGTGGCGCGCGACGTCGAGAGCTGGGACTTCCTCGTGTCGCCCAACCGCCACAGCACCGAGGTCTTCCGCCGGGCCTTTCGGTACGAGGGCCCGATCATCGAAGCCGGGTACCCGAGGAACGACCTGCTCCTGGCTGCGGACCGTGACGCGGTCGCCCGGCGCGTGCGGCGCTCGTTGGGCATCGATACCGACCGGCGCGTCGTGTTGTGGCTACCCACCTGGCGGGACCACCTGCACGCGCAGATCGGCTACCAGTTCCCGGTGGCACTGGACCCGGATGCCTTTTCGGCAGCCCTCGGCGACGACCATGTCCTGCTGGTTCGCGGACACCACCACACGGCAGCCAACGTGGCCGGGCTCGAGCGCCCCGCTGTCCGCGATGTGACATGGTTCGCCGACGTGCGGGAGCTGCTCCTGGTAGCGGACGTCCTGGTCACCGACTACTCGTCGGCCATGTTCGACTTCGCCGTGACCGGACGACCCATCCTGTTCTTCGCCTGGGACCTGGAGACCTACCGGGACGATGTACGCGGATTCACCTTCGACCTCGAGTCGCAGGCGCCCGGACCCGTCCTTCGGTCGACTGCAGAGGTGCTTGCTTCCCTGCAAGAGCTCGATGCGGTGAGTAGCGCGTACGCCGAACGCTACGCCGCCTGGCAACGGCGGTTCTGCGCGCTGGAGGACGGGCACGCCTCCGCCCGGGTCCTCGACGCGGTCTTCGGCAAGTGACCGCTATGGCCACGATCAGTGTCGTCGTACCGGTGCACAACGCCGAGCCCTACCTGCAGCCCTGCCTCGACTCGCTGGCGGCGCAGGCAGCGTCGGTCGAGGTCGTGTGCGTCGACGACGGGTCAACGGACGGCAGCGAGGCTGTGCTCGACCAGTACGCCGCACGCCACCCCTGGCTGCGCGTTCTGCACGTCGCCAACGGCGGCGCGGGGCGGGCTCGCAACCTCGGCGTCGCCGCCGCAACGGGTGAGTTCCTCGCGTTCGCCGACGCGGACGACATCGTCCCCCGCGGCGCCTACGACCGGCTGCTGGACAGCGTCCGTCGGACGGGGTCCGACCTCGTCGTCGGGGCGGTGCTGCGGGTGTCGGCAGGCCGGACGTGGCCGTCCGGACTGCATTCCCGCGCGATCCTCCAACCGGAGGCCCGCACCCACATCAGCCGGACGCCCTCGCTGCTCTACGACGCGACGGTGTGGAACAAGCTCTACCGACGCGACTGGTGGGACGCCCACGGGTTGCGGTTTCCCGAGCACAGCACGTATGAGGACATCGTCCCGGCGCTCAGCGCCCATGTGCTGGCGAGGTCGGTGGACGTCCTGACCGAGCCGGTGTACCTGTGGCGGCTGCGAGACGACGGGGTGCCGTCGCGCAGCAGCCAGCGCTGGCGTCTCGTCGCCCTGGAGGACCGGCTGGCGGCGCTGGACGCGGTCGACCGGCTCCTGGTGGAGCGCGGGCTCGAGGACCTGCGGCTGCACCTGCAGGTCCGGCTGCTCACGATGGACCTCCCGCTGTTCCTCGACGCCCTGCCGGACGCGGACCCGGCCTTTCGCGCCCGCGTCGCACACGTCGTGGCCGAGCGCCTCGCCGCCGCGGACCCGCGCGCGCTCGAGCAGGTACGGCGCTGGGAGCGGCTCGTCTACGGGCTGGTCCGGCGCCACCGCTGGGACTCGGCGGCGCGGGTCTACCGGGGACGCCACGCCGCTCGGGCGGCGGCCGGACCAGCCTGGCGGCTCGTCCGCCGGGGAGCAGGCGCCGTGCGGCGCGGGCGCCAGGGTCATCCCGCCGCCGTGGACGAGCTCTGAGGGTTACGCCCGGCGGTCACTCCCGCAGCTTGCTGGACGCGAGGATGGCGACGGCGTGCCCGACCACCACGACGGCCGCGGCCGGCGTGAGCACAGCGACGAGCAGCCGGGTCGCTGCCAGGCCACCGACGATCGAGTCGCCGACCGCGGCCGCGAGGGCCAGAAGCGTGAGCTCGACCGAGTGGAACGCCCGATGGAACGGCGCGAACCGCGCCAGCGCACGAAGTCGGGATATGCCCGAAGATCGCGGCGCGGCAACCTCGACACGGTCCTCGAGCGGAGGTAGGTGGGCGAACGCGCGCGCGGCGTGGGTCATATCGTTCAAGGCCTTGTTGTACAGCACGAACACGGCAAGCAGGGCGCCCAGCGTGACCCACCCCCGGTCCAGCGAACCAGCTCCGCCGGCGGCCCGCACGCCGAGCAGGACCGCGATCGCGGACTCCGCCGAGTAGTGCCCTACCTTGTCCAGGAACGTCCCGCTCGGCGAAAACTGCTGCCGCCACCGGGCGACCTCTCCGTCACAGCAGTCCAGCAGCATCTGCAGCTGGGCGAGGAGCGCCGCGAGCACCGCGCCGGGCAGGCCCGGCAACAGCAATGCGGCTCCGGCCAATACCCCGGTGGCAATCATCATGCCCGTCACGCCGTTCGGGGTGACTCCACTACGAAGGAGGAGCCGCGTGAGGTAAGGGGAGAGCCGACGCAGGTAGAGGTCGGCGACCCAGTGCTCAGCGTTGCGCCGACCGCGGACGGCATCCGGCTGCGTGACCGCCCGCAGCTCTGCGATCGTGGGCCGCCGCGGGCCGCCGTTCACACCCGGCTCCGGTCAGAGTCCTCCTCGTACTGCGACAGCACCTCGTCGAGGGCTCCGTCGCTGGCCAGCTCCCCCTGCTTGAGATAGAGCCCGCGGGTGCAGAACCGGCGTAGGTCGGCCTCCGAATGCGAGACCAGGAAGAGGGTGCGCCCTTCGGAGAGCATCTCCTCCATGCGCTTGTAGCACTTCTGCCGGAAATCACGGTCGCCGACCGCGAGTACTTCGTCGACGAGCACGATGGGCTCGTCCAGGCTGGTGACGACCGAGAAGCCGAGCCGCACCTTCATGCCGCTCGAGTAGTGGCGGAAGGGTGTGTCGAGCATCGCGCGCACCTGCGGCCCGGCAAAGTCGATCATGTCATCGAAGCGTTGCGCGATCTGCGCTTTGGACAGCCCGTGCAGCCCCGCAGTCAGCCAGACGTTGTCCCGACCGGTGAGGTCGCCGACGAAGCCTCCGGTGACCTCGATAAGCGGCGCGACTCCGCCGCTGACCTGGACGGAGCCCTCGTCGGGAAGGAGCACACCGGCAACCAGATTGAGCAGGGTGCTCTTGCCGCCACCGTTCGCTCCGATCACGCCGACGGCTTCACCGGGGGTGACGTCGAACGTGACGTCACGGAGCGCCCAGAATTCACCCTTGGGCACCGCGGTCGTACGTCGCCGGAACAGCAGCTCCCGCAGCTGGAGGTTCCGGCGCCGGTTTCGATGGAACTTGATCCCGAGGTCGCGGGCGGAGATGACCGCGCCCAGTGCACCCGGCACTCATATCTCCTTGAGTACGATGCCTTCGAGCCGGCGGAAGGTCCACATGCCGACGAGCAGGAAAACCACTGAGACCGTGCCCGAGACGGCCACGGTGTGCCAGCCTCCGAAGTGCCGTGGGAAAAGCGACGCCCGAAACAGATCGATCGGACCGGAGAGCGGGTTCAGGCCGAAGAGCGTGCGCACGTGCGGATCCGTCGAGACATTCTGGACGCCGTACAGCACCGGCGAGAAGTAGAAGAGCATCCGGAGCAGAATCCGCACCATCCGCTCGACATCCCGAAAGAGCACCGTCAACGGGGCGATGATCAGGGCCGCCCCAGTAAGGAAGGTGAACTGAATAAGCAGCGCCAGCGGCGCGAAGGCCACGTCGGGGGAGACGCTGACTCGTCCGGAGTAGACCACGACGAAGAGCGCGAGTACCGGCAGGCTCAGCAGGAACTCCACGAACTTTGACCCGACCGTGCGGATGACCCAAATTTCGCGCGGCACGCTGGTCGAGCGGACCATCTTGGCCTCGGCGGTCAGCGACTTCGTTGCGTCGAAGATGACGGCGTATGCCCAGTTCCACAGCAACAGGCCCGACACCAAGAAGACGATGTACGGGCGGCTGGCCGGTCCGGCGTCACGGTGAAAGATCTTCGTGAATACGAAGAAGTAGATCAGCGCCATGAGGAGCGGGTCGAGGATGGTCCACAGGTAGCCCAGCAGCGAGCCGGCGTAGCGGACCTTCAGGTCGCGGACGATCAGCAGCGGCAGAACACGGTAGCTCGCGACCAGCGCCCGCAGCCGGGAGTCGGTCCGCGGGGGCCGCCGCAGCCGCGGCACGACCCCGCCGCCGCGGCGCGGAAGCGTGCGCGCGCTCGTCATCTCAGGCGCCACAGTAGCAAGGTCGCCACCCCGGGCAGGCTGCCAGCCGGCATCACGGCCAGTACGTAGCAGTAGGAGTCAGTCGCCGGTAGTCCCGTCGATCCGCTCCCGAATGAGATCGGCGTGACCGTTGTGGCGGGCGTATTCCTCGATCATGTGGACGTACACCCAACGGAGGCTCACCTGGTCCTGGCGGCGCGGATGCAGGAAGGTCTCGTCGAGTGAGTGGCCGACCGCCGCCGTACGGGCGAGTTCCACTTCGGTGCCAAAGGTGGCGAGGTCGACCTGGGCGTCCGCGGTGTCCAGATCGTCGAAGTCGGCATTCGGGCTGGTCTCGGAGAAGTACAGGCCGGCGACCTTTTCACCGGCGAAGCGTCGCCGGAACCACGACCGCTCCACCTCGGCCATGTGGCGCACCAATCCGAGCAGCGACAGTGACGACGGCTCAACCGTGCGTAGCTTGAGCTGGTCGCCGGTCAGCCCGGCGCACTTGGACAGCAGCGTCTGCCGGTGGTAGTCGAGCCAGCCGTCCAGCATGGTGCGCTCGTCGGCCACGTACGGCGGGTCGATGCGGGCAACCTCGGGCGTAGTCCAGGTCATGGACACATGTTGCCGTCTCAGGGCACCGACCGTCACCGTTCCCACCACTCCAGCTCGCTCGCGCAAGCGCTGCTGATGGGTGCGCAGTCACTCGACGAAACCGGGCCTGCCCGGAAGGCAGACCCGCTGGTAGAGGAAGCGCGCTCGGAGGGACTCGAACCCCCAACCTTCTGATCCGTAGTCCTACGGGCACCGTATCGGGCCGTGCCGCTGAGGGCCGGACGAGGACGTTTGAGCAGGTCAGCAGCGGTGGCGCGTGTCGGGTGTACCGCATGATCCGGCGCCGGGCCGGACGTTGCGTTCCCAATCTGTTCCCGGATGATCTCCACCGATGGTCACGCCGGCGCGGCGGGGGGCCGGGTGTACACGACATCGCCGGGTCCCCACGTCAGCCGCTCCCCGATGCCTGCCTCGGCGGGGTCGCGTCGCGGGCGCGGCCGGTCGATGACGAGGCCGAGCATGCCAAGCACGAGAACGCCGAGGTCCAGGAGATCATGAAGCGACTGGAGAAGCTGCAGCCGGACGACCCGACGTTCGACGACGAGCTCGCGGCCCTCATGCAGGGAGTTCGCGAGCACGTGGCGAAGGAGGAGGGGCAGATGTTCCCTCACATGCGCGAGGTCTTCTCCCAGGAAGAGCTTGTCGAGCTCGGGGCCCGGGTCGAGGCCGTGAAGAAGATCGCGCCTACCCGGCCGCACCCGTCCGCGCCCGACGAGCCGCCCGGTGACAAGCTGCTCGGTCCGGTCGCCGGTCTGCTGGACCGGATGCGCGATGCGGTGAGTAAGCGCGGCACTCAGCGCTGACGGTGCGCACGTGCCCGTCCGTCCGGCATGCGGCCGGTCGGGGGCTTCAGGGACCGAGGTCCCAGAGCAGCCGGTAATAACGAGTTCGGTCGGGGTCGGGCCGGGTGCCGTAGGCCTCCAGCAGGAGGGGGTCCCACCCCGGGCGGTAGTTCCACTCCGTGCTCCAGGTGGCGACGGCCAGGTCGGCCCACCTGTCGGCTACCCCCATCGCGCCGAGGTCGACGTGCCCCGACCAGCGTCCGTCGTCGGTAATCAGTGTGTTCGGTGCGCAGCTGTCGCCGTGGCAGACGACCGATCGTTCGATGGCTGGGGCGTCTGAGAGAAGCTCGAGTGCCCGGCCGAGCGCCAGCGACCGGTGGATCGGATGCCACTGGGCCGGATCGATCCGACCCTCGATCGCCCGCTGCTGTGCGTCGATGACACGATCCTCGGCCGTCCACGAGAACGGACATCGCCGGACCGGAAGAGCCTCATGCAGGGCCCGCAGCCCCTCGCCAATGGCCGTCACCGCCGTACGCGGCTCAGCCGTCCACCTGTTGGCGATGGCATTCTCACCCGGCAACGCGGTTGTGAATATCCACGACCCTGCATCGTCGGCGCCATGGTCGAGCACCATGGGCACGTGAGCAAAGGCCATCGCCCAGGTGAGGCGGGCCGCCTCCTCGGCCAAATCGATACCACTCTCCGTAGGGGCCCACTTCACGAAGCACCGATCCGGATCCACGCCCACCTCGAAGGTGAGCCCGCCCACCTCGTTCTCCCACACCAGGTGGACGGAGCGCCCGGCGGCCAATGCATCGACGGGTGCCGGCACTCCACAACTCGGCCCGGGAGGGTTTGACCTCACCGGTTCACCATGCCAGCCGCCCGGCGGCCTGCGGGGCAACGCGGGCTGGAATCGTGTCGGAGGGGGGACTTGAACCCTCGTCGCTGCACCGGCAACGGGTGTCAGCGAGACGCATCCTCCGCCAGAACCCCAGCTCAGCGCGCTCTCGGGTGGCATCGCCGGTCACTGCCGGACGGTCACTGCCGGACAGGAGAAGTAGCGTCGGTGTGCCCACGCTTGTGCCCAAGAGATCGTCTCTAACGGGTCAGTCGGGCGAAGCGTAGGGCGCCGGCCCGGCGGGGGCCGGGGTGTAGACGACGTCACCGGGTCCCCACGTCAGCCGCTCCCCGATGCTCTCGGGCCGGGTTACCTCACCCTCGCGCCGGTCTAGCGGTTCGTCGCCCATGCGGCCAACGGTACTGCGGCGTTGGTACGTACCGTTGGCCGTGATGGAGCGCCTGACCGTGACCCTGCACGACCCG
>JBPCOB010000194.1:0-9217 GCA_051000715.1 Mycobacteriales bacterium | reverse complement strand
CTCCGTGGGTGTCTCTGTGGCGGCGTGTGGGTGTTCCCTTCAGCTCTCCCCCCCCGCCCCCGGCGGCCGGTGGGCCAGGCCGACGACGTCGGCCGCCCGGGAGATACCCCGGTCCGTCAGCGCGCTCCGGAGCTCGGCGAGCACCCGGACCGGTGCCTGCGGGTCAGCGAAGATCGCCGTGCCGACCGAGACCGCCGAGGCGCCGGCCACCAGGAACTCCAACGCGTCGAGCCCGGTCCGGATGCCCCCCATGCCCAGGATCGGTACGTCGGGCAGCGCCGCGTGGACCTGCCAGACGCAGCGCACCGCCACCGGGCGGATCGCCGGCCCGGACAGGCCCCCGGTGACCCCGGCCAGCACCGGGCGCAGGGAAGCCGTGTCGATCACCAGGCCGAGCAAGGTGTTGATCATTGCCAGCCCGTCGGCGCCCGCGTCGACACACGCCCTGGCCACCTCGACGATGTCGGTGACGTCGGGCGAGAGCTTGGCGAACACCGGGACGCCGGTCGGCGCGGCCCGGCGGACCGCATCGACGACGGCGGCCGCAGCACCTGGGTCGCAGGCGAACACCGCGCCGCGGTCCTCGACGTTCGGGCACGAGATGTTGACCTCGATGAGGGCGACCCCGGGCTGGTCCCGCAGCCGGCTCGCCAGCGTGGCGTAGTCCTCGACCGTGCTGCCGGCGATGGACACCACGGCGCGGGCGCCCTGCTCAGCCAGCCATGGCAGGTCGGAGTCGAGAAAGGAGTCGATGCCGGGGCCCTGTAGGCCGATTGAGTTGAGCATCCCGCTCGCCGTCTCGGCCATCCGGGGCGTCGGCCGGCCGGCCCGCGGCTGCAGCATGATCGACTTGGTAACCACGCCGCCGAGAGCCGCTACGTCGAAGAACGAACTCAGCTCCCGGCCGGCGGCCGCGCAGCCCGACGCGGTGAAGACGGGGTTCGCGAACGGCACCCCGGCCAGCACTGTGGACATGTCCACGGCACCCTCGGAGACCGGCTCGTCCCCACGGACCAACGTCGGTGAGCCGCTCACCGGGCAACCGCCGCGGCGGGCGCGCCCAGAGTGTCGGTCGGCACGGTCCCGAGGTCGGCCCAGCGCACCCGATCGCCGGCGAACACCGGCCCTTCGACACAGGAACGGACCATCCGGGTCCGGCCGTCGGCTCCGACCACCGGCAGAACGCAGGTCATACAGACCCCGATGCCGCAGGCCATCGCCTCTTCGACCGCTACCTGGGCGGGGATACCGGCGGCGGCGGCGGCGGCGGACACGGCGGCAAGCATCCCCATCGGCCCGCAGGCGTAGACCACGTCCGACCGGCTGCGGAGCAGAACGTCGGACAGCACGTCGGAGACCCGGCCGCGCTGCCCCACCGAGGCGTCCTCGGTGGTGAACGCCACGCTGTCGGCCATCCGCTTGGCGTCGAGGGCACCGAACAGCCGGTCCCCCGTGCCGGCACCGAGCACGAAGTGGACCCGCGAGTCGCGGGCTCGAAGGGCCTCCGCCAGCGCGAACAGGGGCGCGCTGCCGTAGCCGCCGCCGACCAGGGTGGCCGCCACCGGCTGCCGGGGAAGGGCGAACGGTCGGCCGAGCGGGCCCACCAGGTCCACCGGATCGCGGGGCCGGCGGCCCGCGAGCCAGCTGGTGCCCTTGCCGGCCACCGCGAAGACGAACTCCACCGTGCCGCCGTACACGCCGTGCTCGACCACCCGGTAGATGGAGAACGACCGGCGCAGCACCAGCGCCGAATCGGGGCCGCCGACCGCGACGGCGACGAACTGGCCGGGCCGGGCCGACTCGGCGATGCCGGTGGCGATGACCGTCATCGAGACGTACGCGCCCATGGAGCGAACGGCCAACACCTGGCCCGTCACCTGCACCGCGCTCACCCCGCCGCCCCGGACCCGCGGGCGGCCTCGACCGGCCTGCGACGCAGCATCGCGACATGCTCTTGCAGGGACCGCACGCCGAGGTCGCCGCGCAGCATCGCCTCGATCGCCAGCACGCAGGCACCCAGCCCTTGCACGGTGGTCACGCACGGGACGCCGCGGGCGACCGCGGCCGTCCGGATCTCGTAGCCGTCCAGCCGGGGGCCGGCCGTGGAGCCGCCGATCGGGGTGTTGACCACCAGGTCGACCTCGCCGGCCAGGATCCGCTCGACCACGGTCGGCTCCCCGTCGGGTCCTGGGCCGGCAGAGTGCTTGCGGACCACGGTCGCGGCCACCCCGCAGCGCCTGAGAACGGCCGCGGTGCCCTCGGTGGCAAGCACCCGAAACCCGAGATCGGCCAGCCGCTTGACCGGGAACAGCATCGCCCGCTTGTCCCGGTCGGCCATGCTGACGAAGACCGAGCCCTTGGTCGGCAGCGCGCCGTACGCCGCCTCCTGGGCCTTGGCGAACGCGGTGCCGAAGTCGGCGTCGATGCCCATCACCTCGCCGGTCGCCTTCATCTCGGGGCCCAGGACGGTGTCCACGCCGGCGAACCGCGGGAACGGCAGCACCGCCTGCTTGACCGACACCGGCGCGTCGGGCGGCAGGTCGGCGCCGTCGCCGGCGGGAAGCAGGCCCGCGGCCCTCAGCGAGGCGATGGAAGCGCCGAGCATCACCCGGGCGGCGGCTCCGGCCAGCGGTACGCCGGTGGCCTTGGAGACGAACGGCACGGTCCGCGACGCCCGGGGGTTGGCCTCGAGCACGTAGAGAACATCGCCGGCCAGCGCGAACTGGACGTTGATCAGCCCACGGACGCCGAGGGCGGCCGCGAGCGCCTCGGTCGACCGGCGGATCCGGTCGAGGTCGGCGCCGCCCAGGCTGATCGGGGGCAGCGTGCAGGTGGAGTCCCCGGAGTGGACACCGGCCTCCTCGATGTGCTCCATCACCCCGGCCAGGAACAGCTCCCGCCCGTCGTAGAGGGCGTCCACGTCGATCTCGACGGCGTCCTCGAGGAAGCGGTCGACCAGCACCGGCTGCTCGCGGCTGGCCCGGGTGTGCGCCGTCATGTACGCCGCCAGCCCGGCGTCGTCGTAGACGATCTCCATGCCGCGACCGCCGAGCACGTAGGAGGGCCGCACCAGCACCGGGTATCCCACGACCTCGGCCACCGCGGTGGCCTCGTCGTACGACGTCGCCAGGCCGTGCCGCGGGGCCGGCAGCCCCACCGCGGCGAGCAGCCGGGAGAAGGCGGCCCGGTCTTCCGCCCGGTCGATCGCGGCGGGGGAGGTCCCGACCACCGGAACGCCGGCCGCGGCCAGCGGGGCGGCCAGCGCCAGCGGCGTCTGCCCGCCGAGCTGGACCACCACACCGACGACCTCGCCGACCCGCTGCTCGGCCCGCACGACCTCGAGCACGTCTTCGAAGGTCAGCGGTTCGAGATAGAGCCGGTCGGCGGTGTCGTAGTCGGTCGAGACGGTCTCCGGGTTGCAGTTCACCATGACGGTCGAGTAGCCGGCGGCCCGCAGCGCCAGCGCAGCCTGCACGCAGGCGTAGTCGAACTCGATGCCCTGCCCGATCCGGTTCGGACCGCTGCCGAGGATGATCACGGTCGGTCGCCGGGACGGCGCGACCTCGTCCTCCTCGTCGTAGCTCGAGTAGTGGTACGGCGTGAGCGCGGCGAACTCGGCCGCGCAGGTGTCGACGGTCTTGTAGACCGGCCGCAGGCCGAGCTCGTGCCGGCGGGCGCGGACGGCGTCCTCGGTGCTGGCGGTCAGCGCGGCGAGCTGGCGGTCGGAGAAGCCGTGCCGCTTGGCGCGGCGCAGCAGGTCCGGCGACAGCGCCGGCGCGACCGTGATCTCCGCGGCCACCTCGGCGAGCAGCGCGACCTGGTCGACGAACCACGGGTCGATCCCGCTGGCGGCGGCGGCGGCCTCGACGCTCGAGCCTGCCCGCAGCGCGGCCGTGACCGTCTGCAGCCGGCCGTCGTGTGGCACCTGCAGCCGGCTCTCGAGCTCCGCCGGCGTGGCGAGCACCGGCGCGGCGAAGTCGAGCTCGGCGGCGGCAACGTCCAGCGAGCGCAGCGCCTTTTGCAGCGCCTCGGGGAAGGAGCGACCGATCGCCATCGCCTCGCCGACCGACTTCATGGTGGTCGTCAGCTCGGGATCGGCACCGGGGAACTTCTCGAAGGCGAACCGCGGCACCTTGACGACGACGTAATCCAGTGTCGGCTCGAAGCTCGCCGGCGTCACCCCGGTGACGTCGTTGCGGATCTCGTCGAGGGTGTAGCCGATCGCGAGCTTGGCGGCGATCTTGGCGATCGGGAAGCCGGTCGCCTTGGAGGCCAGGGCACTCGACCGCGACACCCGGGGGTTCATCTCGATGACCACCAGCCGGCCGGTCTGCGGGTGCACCGCGAACTGGATGTTCGACCCGCCGGTTTCGACGCCCACCGCCCGGATCACCGCGATCGCGAGGTCGCGCATCGCCTGGTACTCGCGGTCGGTCAGCGTCATCGCCGGCGCCACGGTGACCGAGTCGCCGGTGTGCACCCCCATCGGGTCGATGTTCTCGATCGAGCAGACGACCACGACGTTGTCCGCCCGGTCGCGCATCACCTCGAGCTCGTACTCCTTCCAGCCGAGCACCGACTCCTCGACGAGCACCTCGCGGGTCGGGCTGGCCCGCAGCCCGGCCGCCACCGCGGTCCGCAGGCTCGCCGGGCCGCGGCACAGCGCCGAGCCGCTGCCGCCCAGGGTGAAGCTGGGCCGGACCACCACCGGGTAGCCCAGGCCGGTCGCCACCGCGACGGCGTCCTCGACCGCGCCGACCACCACTCCGGCAGGCACCTCGCCACCGACCTCACGGACCAGTTGGGAGAAGCGCTGGCGGTCCTCCCCCGCGCGGATCGCGTCGAGGCCGGCCCCGATCAGCTCCACGCCGTACCGGTCCAGCACGCCGCCGTCGGCCAGGGCGACCGCCGTGTTGAGCGCGGTCTGGCCGCCGAGGGTGGCCAGCAGCGCGTCCGGGCGCTCTCGCTCGATCACCCGGGCCACGACCTCGGGCGTGACCGGCTCGATGTAGGTGGCGTCCGCCACCTCCAGGTCGGTCATGATCGTGGCCGGGTTGCTGTTGACCAGCGAGGTCCGCAGCCCCTCGGCTCGCAGCACCCGGCAGGCCTGCGTACCGGAGTAGTCGAACTCGCAACCCTGCCCGATCACGATAGGCCCGGAGCCGATCACCAGGACCGAGGACAGGTCGGGACGGCGCGGCACGTCAGCCGGCCATCAGGTCGGTGAACCGGGCGAACAGCCCGCCCGCGTCATGTGGGCCCGGCGCCGCCTCCGGGTGGTACTGCACGCCGAACGCCGGCACCTCCCGGGCGCGCAAGCCCTCCACCACCCCGTCGTTGAGCGACACGGCACTGACCTCGACGGGGCCGTACGGCGTGTCGATCGCAGCGTCCAGTGGCGCGGCGACGGCGAAGCCGTGGTTGTGGCTGGTCACGTGCACCCGGCCGGTGGCGCGGTCCCGGACCGGCGTGTTGATCCCGCGGTGCCCGTAGCGGAGCTTGTACGTCGCAAGCCCCTGCGCCCGCGCCAGGACCTGGTGCCCGAAGCAGATGCCGAACACCGGCCGGGCCTGGTCCAGCACGCCGCGAACCGCGGCCACCGCGGCGTCCGCCGTCGACGGGTCGCCCGGGCCGTTGGACAGGAAGACCCCGTCCGGATCGATCCTGAGCAGGTCGGCGGTCGAGCTCGTCGCCGGCAGCACGTGCACCTCACAGCCGGCCGCCGCCAGCGCGGCCAGGCTCGACCGCTTGACCCCCAGATCCAGGGCGGCGACCAGGAAGCGACGCGGGCCGAGGGCAGGCACAACGTACGGCTCAGCGGTGCTGACCTCGCCGGCGAGATCGGCACCGGTCATCTCCGGGGTGGCCAACACCCGCCCCAGCAGCTCGGCGGGGCCTGTTGCGGCACTCGTGATCCCGGCCCGCATGACGCCCCGCTCGCGCAGGTGCCGGGTCAGCGCCCGGGTGTCGATCCCGGCGATCCCGACGACGTTGGCGTCGACCAGCGCGGCTTCCAGCTCGCCACCGGATCGCCAGCTGCTGGCTCGCCGGGCCGGCTCGCGGATGACGAAGCCGGCCACCGCGATCCGGCCGGACTCGGCGTCCTGCTCGTTGACCCCCGTGTTGCCGATCTGGGGAGCCGTCATCACCACGATCTGCCGGGCGTAGGAAGGATCGGTCAGCGTCTCCTGGTAGCCGGTCATCCCGGTGGCGAACACGGCCTCGCCGAAGGCCTCGCCGCGCGCGCCGTAGGCCTCGCCCGCAAACGTGCGGCCGTCCTCCAGGACGAGCAGCGCGGTCCCCCGGCCGGTCACGCGGTCTTCCCGTCCAGCACGGTCGGCCGGCCACGGAGGAACGTGGCGACGACGCGGGCCGGCAGCTCCCGGCCGGCGTACGGCGTGTTGCGGCTCCGGGAGGCCAGCGACGAGGGGTCCACCGTGGTCCGGGCGGTTGGGTCGACCAGCACCAGGTTGGCCGGCGCGCCGGGCTGGAGGACACGGCCATGCGCGCGCAGCCCGCCGATCCGGGCCGGCCGGGCCGACATCCGGTCGGCGACACCGGCCCAGTCGAGCCGGCCGGTCGCCACCATGGCCTCAACCACCACCGAGAGCGCCGTCTCCAAGCCGAGCATGCCGAACGCCGCGGCGTCCCACTCGGTCTCCTTGTCCTCCAGCGCGTGCGGGGCGTGGTCGGTGGCGACCGCGTCGACAGTGCCGTCGGCCAGCCCCTCACGGAGCGCCTCGACATCCTCCGCCGTCCGCAGCGGCGGGTTGACCTTGTAGACCGGGTCGTAGGTCGCGGCCAGCTCGTCGGTGAGCAGCAGGTGATGCGGGGTGACCTCAGCGGTAACCCGCCAGCCCTTGCGCTTGGCCCAGCGCAGGATCTCCACCGAACCGGCGGTGGAGACGTGGCAGACGTGCAGGCGGGAGCCCACGTGCGCCGCCAGTAGGCAGTCGCGCGCGATCACCGACTCCTCCGCCACCGCCGGCCAGCCGACCAGCCCGAGCCGGGCGGAGTGCACCCCCTCGTTCATCTGCGCCCCCTCGGTCAGCCGCGGCTCCTGCGCGTGCTGGGCGATCACGCCGTCGAAGGCCTTGACGTACTCGAGCGCCCGTCGCATCAGCACCGCGTCGGCCACGCACCGTCCGTCGTCGGAGAACATCCGGACCCGGGCCGCCGAATCGGCCATCGCTCCCAGCTCGGCCAGCGTGCAACCCGCCAGCCCCACGGTGACCGCGCCGACCGGGTGCACGTCGCAGTGCCCGGCTGCCTGGCCGAGCCGCCACACCTGCTCCACCACGCCGGCCACGTCCGCGACCGGGTCGGTGTTGGCCATCGCGTGTACGGCGGTGAACCCCCCGAGCGCCGCCGCCCGAGTACCGGACTCGATGGTCTCGGCGTCCTCGCGGCCCGGCTCGCGCAGGTGGGTGTGCAGGTCCACCAGACCCGGCAGCGCGACCAGCCCGTCGGCGTCGAGCTGCCGGGCCCCGGTGGCGTCCAGCCGGGCTCCCACCTCCGTGATCTCACCGCCGGACAGGCGGAGGTCGGCCGGCTCCCCGCCGAGCAGCCGGGCGCCGCGAACCAGCCAGTCGCTCACGATGAAGCCTCCAGCTCCTCGACGGCCCCGCCGAGCAGCAGGTAGAGCACCGCCATCCGGACGCTCACGCCGTTGGCCACCTGCTCCACGATCGTGGAGCGCACCGAGTCGGCCACCTCGGCGGCGATCTCCATGCCGCGGTTCATCGGCCCGGGATGCATCACGATCGCGTCCTCGGGCAGCAGCGCCATCCGGGTGGCGTCCAGGCCGTAGCGACGGCTGTACTCCCGCGCGCTGGGGAAGAACGCGGCGCTCATCCGCTCCCGCTGGACCCGGAGCATCATGACGACGTCGCTCTTGGCAAGGACCCCGTCGAGGTCGTAGCTCACCTCGGCCGGCCAGTCGTCCACACCGACGGGAAACAGCGTCGGCGGGGCGACCAGCGTCACCGTGGCCCCCAGCCGGTCCAGCAGCAGCACGTTCGAGCGGGCCACCCGGCTGTGCAGCACATCGCCGACGATCGCCACCCGCAGTCCCTCGAGCCGGCCCAGCCGGTGGCGCATCGTGAAGGCGTCCAGCAGGGCTTGGGTTGGGTGCTCGTGGGTCCCGTCTCCGGCGTTGATCACGGAGCCGGAGATCCAGGTTGCCAGCCGGTGCGCCGACCCCGACGCGGAGTGCCGGATCACTACCGCATCGGCGCCCATCGCCTCGAGGGTGAGCGCGGTGTCCTTCAGGCTCTCGCCCTTGGACACGCTCGACCCCTTGGCCGAGAAATTGATCACGTCGGCGGAAAGCCGCTTGGCGGCCACCTCGAACGACGTACGGGTCCGAGTGGAGTCCTCGAAGAACAGGTTGACCACGGTACGCCCGCGCAACGTCGGCAGCTTCTTGATCGGCCGGTCCGCGACCCGGGCCAGCTCCTCGGCGGTGTCGAGCACCAGTAGCGCCTCGTCCCGGCTCAGGTCGGCAGCCGAAAGCAGGTGCCGCTTCACTCGGCCGCCCCGGCCCGAGTCAGGTCGGCGGGGCCGAGCAGGACGGCGTCCCGGCCGTCGTTCTCCTCGAGCAGGACGTGCACGGTGTCCCGCAGCGACGTCGGGAGGTTCTTGCCGACGTAGTCGGCCCGGATGGGCAGCTCGCGGTGACCGCGGTCGACCAGCACGGCGAGCTGCACCGCCCGCGGCCGGCCGAGGTCGGACAGCGCGTCGAGAGCGGCCCGCACGGTCCGGCCGGAGAACAGGACGTCGTCGGCCAGGACGACGATCTTCCCGTCTACCCCGTCCGGCGGCAGGTCAGTCTGCGCCAGTGCCCGGACGCCGCGCAGCCGCAGGTCGTCGCGGTACATCGTGATGTCGAGGGAGCCGACCGGGACGGCGCGGCCCTCGACCTCTGCCATCCGGCCGGCCAGCCGGCGCGCCAGCGTCACGCCACGGGTCGGAATTCCTAGCACCACGACGTCCGCGCCGCCGGAGGTGCGCTCCAGCACCTCGTGCGCGATCCGGCTGAGCGCCCTCGACACATCGGTGGCCTCGAGCACCGGCCGAGCTGCCGCCGGGTCGCCGGATACCGGTCGAGGCTGGGACCGGCGGCGGTCGGGCCGGCGCGGTTGGTCAGGCCTCATCGGCGGTCGGACCTCCTTCCCCGCCTCACCGGACGGGTCGTTAAAGGACGTCGGTGCACCTT
>JBPCOB010000193.1:0-3499 GCA_051000715.1 Mycobacteriales bacterium | reverse complement strand
GAATGGCATGGCTCGCCATCGCCGAGCGGGTTCCGGAGCCTGCCGCGCTGAGCCGTCGCACCGGCGACCTCCAGAGCATGTATGTACTTCCCGCCCACCGCGGGCAGGGCGTCGGAACGCGGTTGATCCAGGCAGCCATCGCCGCCGCCGCCTCCTTCGGCCTCGAAGCCCTGTCTGTCCGAGCTGGCCGCCGTTCACTGCCCATGTACAAGCGGCTCGGCTTCACCACCAGTGATCACGTTCTCGAACTCATCCCCTACGACCGAGGTGTGCACTGAACTCCGAACATCCGTGCAGCAGACTCCGGACATCGACAGTAGGTAGCTGCGGCGGAGCGTGACTTGGTTTGCCAGAACTGGCGTACGGAAACAGCGTGTCGCTGGCACCTTGCCGGCCATTCTAGGTACGTTCCCGGCGTGGCTCACCTGCTCAGCTACGCCCGGGTCTCCACCGCCGAGCAGAACGCGGACCTGCAGACCGATGAGCTGACCGCGGCCGGCTGCTGGAAGGTGTTCACCGATCAGGCGTCTGGGGCGATGGACCTCCGGCCGGAGCTGGACCGGGTGCTGGTGCAGCTGCGGCCGGACGCAGATGGTCTTGCGGGGCGCGTAGCCCCGGGCTGGGGCGATCGCGCCGGGCTGGCGTGATACCTGTCATTGCAGGGTCAGGGACACCTCGGCGGCGGTGAAACGAGCGTCGATGGTCGCGGTCAGCTCCTGAGGTACCGGGTCCAGCGATGGCGTGCTCGGCTGCTCGCCACTAAGACTGGCGCGTTGCGCCACCAAGCCGCTGCTGCCGGAGTAGCGCCCGTTGTCACCGCCGCCGAGCAGTCCAACGTCGGCGATGTGGTCGACGTGGCGCAGCTTGCCTCCGAGCGCGGCGGCGTAGTCTCCGGCCTTGGCGATGGCGGCGTGGATGGCCATCGCGCGTAGAACTGGCCAGGCGGGATTGTCGGGGTCGACGTGCCACCCGACGCTCTGTACGGCGAGGGCGTCGTGCGCGGCCAGAGCAGCGCCGAGCGAGTCCAACATGTCGAACTCGCGCACGGTGATCACCACAGCTACGGTCGCGCTCACCTGCCCAGTCGGGTCGTACCGCCCGGTCTGCTTGTTGAGGTCGCCCTGCTCGCTGGTCGTCGCCGACTGCGTCGACCAGGTCAACGGCCGCCGCCCACTCGCCACGTCGAGCGCTACCCCACCCAACGATGCGAGGTCGGCGGTGATGCGATCCACGGCTGAGGCGGCGACCCGCAGGGCCTGTGCCGTCGATTCCCGGACCACCGTGACCGTGCTGAACAGCACCACGTAATCGGGGGGCACTGTCCGTCGCGCGTCCCCCCGGACCGACAGAACCGTACCGGTCGGATCGCTCACGACTGCATCACCCATTCTGGTTCGCTTCTCCGCAGGCCTCCACAGGGCATACCACCATTGCGGGGCACTGTTGCCGGAGGGGGACGACAGAGCTACGCATGGCGGGCCGCCACACGTTGCAGCCGGTCAATCTGGGCTGCTGGGGTTGCCCAATTCGGTATCCGGCTGTACGGCGTCCTGGTCTAAGCCAGTCGTGAGGGTGCCTTCACCGGTGAAGGCACCGATGTTCGCCGGTGCTGCTCCCAAGGTCAGAGTGCCCTCGCCGGTGAAGGCGGCGACGGCACGGTCGAGTTCGGTGTCGGTGGGGACGGAGTCGCGGACCGCTGCGGGGAGACTGTCGTAGGTGTAGTCGGCGACGGCCATGGGGGCGGTGGCGCTGGCCAGGGCGTAGCGGACGACGTTGTCGTTGCGTCCGGCGCAGAGCAGGATGCCGACGGTGGGGGAGTGCCGGTCGGGGACGCGGAGGTTGTCGTCGACCCAGGCGACGTAGAAGCCGAGCTGGCCGAGGTGCTCGGGGACGAACCGGCCGATTTTGAGCTCGAGGACGACGAAGCGGGACTGCGGCCAGTGCAAGAACAGCAGGTCGATGTAGAAGTCGTCGCCGTCGACTTCGAGGTGGTACTGCCGGCCGACGAAGGCGAAGCCGTGGCCGAGCTCGAGCAGGAAGGCCTGCAGCCGTGCGACCAGGGTGGTTTCCAGGTCGCGTTCGGCGACTGGTGCGGTGAGGTCGAGGAAGTCCAGCACGTAAGGGTCGCGGGTGAGCTGCTGGGCGAGCTCGGAGTCAGCCGGGGGCAGTTGATCGGCGAAGTTCGACGGGGCTGCCCCGGCCCGGGCGTGCCGCCGGTTCATGATCTGGTGGAGCAGGACGTTGCGGGACCAGCCCTGCTCGGCGGCGGATCCGGCGTACCAGTCCCGCTGGGCTTGGTCGTCGAGTTTGTCGAGCAGGACGGTGACGTGGCCCCAGGGCAATCGTCCAACAGGCTGTTGGACTATCGCTGTCTTTGGCCAGCTGGCCGCGAAGGAGCGCATGTAGAACAGGTTGCTGCGGGACAGCCCGCGCATCTCGGGGAACGCCGCCCGCAGGTCGGCTGCGAGCCGGTCGATGACCCGGGTGCCCCAGCCCTCGGTCCGCTGACGTTGTAGGACGGCGTCCCCGAGCTGCCAGTAGAGCAGGAGCAGATCGGTGTTGACCACCCGCTGGGCGCGCCAGCGGGCGGCGGCCACGGTCCGCTTGAGGTCCTGGAGTAGTTCGGGGTAGCCGTCGGGCAGCGACCGGTCGACCTCGCTCATCCGTTCGTCCCGGCGGGGAGGGCGGCCAGTTCGGCGGCGGCCAGTGCCCGATAGATGGTGGCCCGGGACACTTGGTAGCTGCCGGCCAGCTCGTTGATCGACTCCCCGCCGTCGCGCAGCGCGCGGATCTGACGGCCCTGCGCGGGGGTGAGCCGGGGTGGGCGGCCGGTGTGCCGGCCGCGGAGCCGGGCGGCGTGGCGGGCGGCGGCGGCGCGTTCGTGCATCAGGTCGCGTTCGTAGCCGGCGAGGGCGGCGAAGATCCCGGCGAGCATCCGCCCGGTCGGGGTGGAGTAGTCGATGCCTTCCCGCAGAGAGCGGAGCAGCACCCCGGCCTCGGTCAGGGTCTCCACGGTGCGGATCACCCCGGACAGCGAGCGTCCGAGCCGGTCCAGTGCGATCACCACGACCGTGTCGCCGGCGCGGACGTAATTCAGCAGCTCGGCCAGGCCAGGCCGGTCATCTCGGACCCCGGACAGTCGGTCGGTGAAGATCCGCTCGCAGCCGGCGACGGTCAGCGCGTCCCGCTGTGCGTCCAGGGACTGGTGATCGGTGCTGACCCGGGCATAACCGACGACGGACATCACCGAAGCGTCTCAGAACTCGGCGCCCGCGCTTGTGCCGCCACGCCGAGTATCGGACCAGCTTCTGCGACGGCCGGCTCCGTTCGGCACGATTTCACCGGGGCGTCTCATCGAGGGTGTCTCAGTTCCAAGGTTGTGAGACACCGCGAGGTGTTGCTCTTACCCCCCGATCACCGGGCAATTTCTCGGGCGGGTCTTACGGCAGACCCTCACGAGGGCACGCCCTCCGACCTGCGGCGTTCCCGCAAGAGGTTC
>JBPCOB010000192.1:0-8814 GCA_051000715.1 Mycobacteriales bacterium | reverse complement strand
TCCGCGCACCCGCGGCGAGGCGGGCACCGTGGAGTACGTTTCACCGCTGGCGGTCTCGCGGACGGCACAAGCGGATTCCGCGCCTACCGGGCCGGCCATCCGGCCGGGGATCAGTTGGTGGCTGTGTGGGACGTAGACGGCCACCTGTCCGGCCTGGTGGTGGGTGACGAACTCGGCGCTCGGCGTACCGGAGCCCTCGGCGCCGTCGCCGTCGACGCCCTGGCCCGGCCTGAGGCAGGCATCGTCGGGCTCGTCGGCACCGGCCAACAGGCCTGGACGCAGTTGTGGGCTCTTGCCGCCGTCCGCAGTCTCACGAAGCAGCCCCGCGTCGGCCTGGAGCCCCACCGAGCCGGCGGCGTATGGGCGCATGGCGTCGAATCCGCGCTCGACCCAGTCCCGCACGACCGCGACGTACAGGGCATCCTTCGACGAGTACTCGCGGTACAGCGACTGCTTCGAGCTGTGCGCCTGCGCGGCCACCGCGTCCATGGTCGTCCCGCGATACCCGCTACTGACGAACATCTGACGGGCGACGGACAACAGGGTAAGCCACCGGCGTTAACGCGCGCTGGCTGTACCAGGCCATCCCGAGCCGCTGCGTAGTCAGGCTCGCGCGGTCGCGGAAGCTGCCCTGCCAGAACCCGCAGTCGCCGGCAGACATACAGAGGTCGCTCGCTCGGGGCCGGGTTCGGACGTCGGCCGGCAGGCTTTCCAGAGCCGTGGCCGCGAGCTGGCTGTGGCGGAACAGCATCGTCGCACGCGCATCGGCGAAGGCCTCCGACAGCAGGGAGGTATGTGCACGGCGCACTTCCGTAACGCCTATCGTGGGTCAGGTGTACTCGTTGCGGCGAGGTAGCCATCATGAGAGCGGTGGACCGATCGCAGCCACAGGCAGACCATGAGGTGATCACGTGACCGCGATGCAATGCTAGAACACGGCCGGAACGCGACCCTCGCGCACGTGTCCGCGGTGGTCGGCGCTCCGATCGGCTCCCTATACCGATTCCTGCGGACGTGAGTCTCTCGACGCCCGGCCCAGCGAAGAGCGCGACGGGGCCACAGGATGCGCCGCCTGGGAAATCCGTGCCGAGGTGGGCAGTCGTCGCAGCATGGACGGCCGTGGTAACGGCGCTCCCGACCGTGCTGTGGCGAGCCCTCGTCGGGCTCGGGGTCGATCTCGGAACACCCTCCTCGTGGCGGGCCAGCCAAGACATCCCGGGCTCCGGCACGGCGTACGTCCTCACGCTCTCCGCACTGGAGCTCCTTGCCGCGCTACTCACACTGCGGCTGGTTCGCCCGGGCGGGGACGTCGTACCCCGGTGGAGCCCGATCCGAGCAGGCCGACGGCTCCCCACCGCGCTCGTGTCGCTCATCGCGCTCGCCGGTGCCCTCGCCTTGACGACCCTTTGCGTCCTCAGCATCCGGTACTGGTGGGCCGTCAACCCGTTCGCAGGGCAACCCAGCTCGGGATGGAGCAGGCTTTGCAGCGGCTGCTACTTGGTTGCACTCGGGTGGCCACCCGCACTTGTCACCACGGTGATCGGCTACACCGTCAGCCGGCACCGCAAGAGTTTCGCCACCGTCGAGTCCCAGCAGGCTTACGCGTGGCAGTCACTTTCATCGTAAGTGTGGAACACGGCAGCGAGCTGTCGCACACCCGGATGGCTGTGACACCCCAAATTTGGCCCCGGCTGGACCGTCCGATCCGGCCCCACCCGTGCGACCGTCGACGGTCTGAGTTGGCTCCACCTGCCCGAGCGGTTCTGACGGTTTGATCTGGCCACACCTGAGCGGCCCGCCGGGCGTTCCCCACCCACGGCCAGGCCAGGAGGCGTTCCTGAAAGGTCACCTGCAGCGGCGCCGCAGCAGGTCGCGCTCGAATGCACGCGAGTCCGCGTCGTGAAGGATCCGGTCGTCGACTCGATCGCCGAACTCAACGAACTGCTCAACGCCGCCGACGCGAAGGACGACCATCGGCGCATCGCCAACCGAGTCAACACCATCGGTGCTGACTTCAGTGCCCGGCGGCATTGCATCCTCTGGCCACTGCCGTCCGTCAAACGATCGCCCAGTCCAGTGACCGCTTCGACCGCTCGGCGGTCCCGAAGCACCTGCTCATCGTCTTGGCTGGCCACACAAGCAGTCTCGCGCTTACTGAGCGCGCCCCCTGACTCACTTTCTTTGCGTGGCGTGCCCCGAGCGCCTAGCGTTGCTTCCTCTATCGGCGCGGAGGACGAGCCCTGTCTGCGGCTTTCAGTCAGCGGATCGGAGGTGCGGAGCGGAATGACTTGTCACCTCCTCGCGCTCTGCTTCGATGCGAACGACCCGCTCCGTCTCGCGCGCTTCTGGGCCCGCGTCCTGGGCTGGGAGATGGCCGATGACCCCCAGGACGGCATTGCGCTCCTGTCGAGCGATGACACCGGGTTCCGGATCCGATTTCTTCCAACTCAGGAGCAGAAGGCCGGTCAGAACCAGTCGCACTTCGATCTGACGAGCACGTCCCTCGAGGACCAGCAGCAGACGGTGGCGAGGTCGCTCGGACTCGGCGCCCGGCACATCGACATCGGTCAGCGCCCGGAGGAGGGACATGTGGTGCTCGCCGACCCCGAAGGCAATGAGTTCTGCGTCATCGAGCCGGGCAACAACTTCCTTGCTGACTGCGGATTCATCGGAGCGCTTGGGTGCGACGGTTCGCAGGAGGTCGGGTACTTCTGGAGCGAGCGCTGGGCTGGCCGTTGGTCTGGGACCAGGACCAAGAGACTGCGATCCGCTCGCCGCACGGCGGTCCGAAGATCACGTGGGGCGGTCCGCCACTGCTGCCGAAGACCGGAAAGAACCGGCTGCATCTCGACCTCGCTCCACCTGTCCACGGTGATCAGCAAGCGGAGGTCGACCGTCTCGTCTCCCTCGGGGCGAATCGAATCGACATCGGCCAGGGCGAGGTCAGCTGGGTGGTGATGGCCGATCCCGATGGCCATGAATTCTGCGTGTTGACCCCCCGATAGCGCGACCGCTCCGGGCGGCGACCCTCCGATCCACCGCGGGGCGACGCCAAGGTCGTTCGGCTCACTCGCGTTGCTGAAATCGTCAGAGCGTCCGGTTCTGCCGCGTTGCGGGCGCAGCCGGCTCCCGCCGACCGACCGTGCCCAACCCATCCGGCCATTGATGACCACAGCTTCACCGTGAAGCGATCAGGCGCGATGACAGGGCGCCGGTCTGGTGGCACGACCAGAAGCGCCGCTACGGGACGTCGACCGTTCTGCGCACAAGCGACCCGCGTGCTAGACGCGCACGTCCGCCCGCCTTGGCGCGCCATACCGCAGGCCGTCCATGAGGAGCGCAGCGACGCGTGCCCCCTTCTCGGGGCCACCTGGCTGGTCGGACAACATGCAGACCCCGCTCAGTGCCCGGAGCAGGTCCATCCCGTCGACGGAGTCCCGGACGGTTCCAGCCTCGGCCGCAGCGGCAAGCAACGACCCGATGGTCTGCCGCACGCGCGCCTGGGTGGACTGGAAGAGATCGGAGTCGGCCGACACGACGGACTTCAGGTAGGTCGCCAGGCCCTTCTTGGTGCCGACGTAGGAGACGAACCGCTGCATCCACTCGGCCAGCGCCTGGTCCGCCGGCAGCGAGGCGCTGAGCTCTTCGGCGCCGGCGCAGAGCAGGTCGACGTTGTGCCGGTAAACCGCCTCCACCATGGCGTCACGGGTCGGGAAGTGCCGGTAGAGCGTGCCGATGCCCACGTCGGCTGCCTTCGCGATCTTCTCCAGCGAGGCTTCGACGCCCGAGGTGGAGAACGCGTCCGAGGCGACGTCCAGTAGCCGCTGCCTGTTACGGCAGGCATCCGCGCGCTGCGCCCGTTGCACCGCTCCTCCTCCGTCCTGTCATCGACAAGGACTTGACAAACCGGAGGGTCCCTCCGTTACTGTTCCCGGAGGCGGCGTCCGCTTCTGGCCAACTGTAGGCCGACCGCCCCTCGACAGCAAGCAAGGAGACACCCCGTGACTTCGACCAGCCTCCGCACTCCGGCTCCGCCGGCCGACACGGGCCGCGACCGGCGTTGGCTCGCCCTGGCCGTGATCGGCGTCGCGCAGCTCATGATCGTCCTCGACGCGTCCATCGTGAACATCGCGCTGCCGCACGCCCAGGCGGCGCTGCACATCGGCGACGCGCAGCGGCAGTGGGCCCTCACCGCATACACACTGACCTTCGGCGGCCTGCTGCTGCTCGGCGGTCGGGTGGCCGACTACCTCGGCCGCAAGCGGACCTTCCTCATCGGCCTGTTCGGCTTCGCCGGCGCGTCTGCCCTCGGTGGGCTGGCCCAGTCGGCCGGCTGGTTCTTCGGCGCCCGCGCCATCCAGGGGGTCTTCGCTGCGCTGCTCGCGCCAGCCGTTCTCTCTCTCATCACCACGACTTTCACCGAGGCTCACGAGCGGGCCAAGGCCTTCGCCGTCTACGCCGCCATCTCCGGGACAGGAGCCGCAATAGGCCTCATCGCCGGCGGCGTTCTCACCCAGTACCTGTCCTGGCGCTGGACCCTCCTGGTCAACACGCCGATCGCGCTCGTCGTCGCCGCGGCCGCGCTGCCACTGCTGAAGGAGAGCAAGGCCGAGGGCGATCGGCACTTCGACATACCCGGCGCGCTCGTCGCGACCGGCGGGCTCGCCGGGCTGGTCTACGGGTTCACCGAAGCCTCCGTGCACGGCTGGACCGCCCCGTTGACCTTGGCGCTGCTCGCCGGCTCCGCCGCCCTGCTGATCGCCTTCGTGGCCTGGGAGCAGCGGGCGAAGTACCCGATGCTGCCGCTGCGGATCGCGCTGGACCGCAACCGCGGCGGCGCCTACCTCGGCTTCTTCCTCGCGACGATGGGGATGTTCGCGACCTTCCTGTTCCTCACGTACTACTTCCAGGGCGTGCTCGGCTACAGCGCGCTGAAGGCCGGCATCGCCTTCCTGCCGTTCCCACTCGGCATCATCACCTCCGCCACGCTGGCCTCGCGGACGCTTCCTCGGTTCGGCCCTCGCGTCCTGGCCACCAGCGGGTTCTCCCTGGCCTCCCTCGGGATGCTGTGGCTCACCCAGCTGCCAGCAGACTCGGCGTACCTCACGCACGTCGTGCCGTCGATGCTGCTGATCAGCCTGGGCATGGGGCACGTGTTCGTGCCGCTGTCCTCGACCGCGCTGCTCGGGGTGCCCAACCACGACGCCGGCGCCGCCAGCGCCTTGGTCAACACGATGCAGCAGGTCGGCGGCTCGCTGGGGGTTGCGTTCCTCAACACGATCGCGACCAGCGCGACCGCGTCGTATGCCATCACGCACGGTGGACCCTCACGCGCTGCATCGGTGCACGGCTTCAGCAGCGCCTTCGCCTTCGCTGTGGGCATCCTGGCTGCTGCTGCGCTCGTCGTGGTGTCGCTCATCCGCGGGACGGGCCGCGGCGACGCCGGCCACGGCCAGATCTCAGCCACGGACCCAGCTGCGCTGCCGGCAACCGTCGCTGCCTGAACCCGCCCCGACGGCTGCGGGCTCGCGAACCGCGAGCGGTAGAAGATCAGCCAGGGTCGGCCGGGTCATCCTTGGCAGGATGACGGCGCCCGGTTCCCCCGCGACGAGGAATGATCTGTGACCACCGAAGAGCCCTTCTCCCTGACGTCGGCCCGGGCGCTGCTTCGGCGTACGCCGCTGGTCGACGGCCACAACGACCTGCCGTGGGCGATGCGCGAGCAGGCCGGCTACGACCTCAACCTGATAGACGTCGCCACCCGGGTGGCGAGCACGCACACCGATCTGGTGCGGCTCGCCGAGGGTGGGGTGGGCGCGCAGTTCTGGTCGGTCTACGTGCCCTCGAGCCTCCAGGGGGACAACGCCGTCGCCGCGACCCTGGAGCAGGTCGACTTCGTCCGCCGCCTGGTCAATCGCTATCCGGACCGGCTGGAGCTGGCGGTCACTGCGGATGACGTGGAGCGCGTCTTCGCGGCCGGCCGGCTGGCCTGTCTGATGGGCGCCGAGGGCGGTCACTCGATCGCCTCCTCGCTGGCGACGCTGCAGGCGCTGTTCGGGCTCGGCGTGCGCTATCTGACCCTCACCCACAACGACAACGTGCCATGGGCCGACTCGGCTACCGACGAGCCCCGCGCCGGCGGGCTTACCGCCTTCGGACGCGAGGTCGTCCGTGAGATGAACCGGCTCGGCATGCTCGTCGACCTGTCGCATGTCTCGGCCGACACGATGCGCGACGCTCTGGACGTCTCCGAGGCTCCAGTGATCTTCAGCCACTCCTCGTGCCGGGCCCTGGTCGACCACCCGCGTGACGTGCCCGACGACGTGCTCCGCCGGTTGCGCGCCAACGGCGGGGTCTGCATGGTCACGTTCGTCCCGGGCTTCGTCTCGGCGGAGTGCGCGGCGTTCGACCTTGGGATGGTGGCCGAGTACCGCCGCCGCGGGCTCGACGCGAAGGACGGGAAGACGCGCGCGGCGGTGGCGCGGGAGTGGGCGCGCGACCATCCACGGCCGGTGGCGACGCTGCGCCAGGTCGCCGACCACGTGGAGCACGCCCGCGACGTCGCCGGGATCGACCACATCGGCATCGGTGGGGACTACGACGGCGTCGACATCCTGCCGCAGGGCCTGGAGGACGTGTCCTGCTATCCGGCCCTCTTCGCCGAGCTGCTGGACCGCGGCTGGTCGGAGCCGGACTGCGAGCGGCTCGCCGGTCGCAACATCTTGCGGGCATGGCGGCAGGCCGAGGCGGCGGCGGCTCGGCTCAGTGCGGAACGGCCGGCGTCGGTGGCGCGCATCGACGACCTCGACGGGTCGTCGACTGAGCCTGGCCGGTGACCGGCGGCGGCTGCACCGACGCGCGCGGACTGACCGACGTTGGGCTGGCGGTTGTTTGCCGACAGGAACGCCGGTCAACCGTCGGGATGGATGGCCGGCGCGGGTACGTGCACCCAAGTGCCGGTTGGGCTGGTCCAGAGGACTCCCCCGTCGGCCTGGCGCTCCAGTGACCAGCCGGTGTGGGTCTTGAGGCGGTGATGCCGCCGGCACAGCAGCCCGCAGTTCTCCGCGCAGGTCGCTCCGCCGTCGTGCCAGGCCTTGCCGTGGTCGATGTCACAGCGCACCGCCGGCTGGCCGCAGCCGGGAAAGCGACAGGTGCGGTCCCGCGCAAGCAGGAAGTCGACCAGTGCCGCGGGGGGCGAGTACGTCGTGCGCCCGTAGTCGAGCAGTCCACCGCTGAGCGGGTCGGTCACCAGTCGGTGCCACTCCCCGTCGACGGCCAGGCGGCGGGCGAGGCTGGCGGGAATCGGTCCGTAGCCGGTCAGCTCGGCGGGGTTGTCCGCCAGCCCGGTCAACGTGGGGAGGTCGACCGTCACCTCGAACCGGGCCGGCCGTCGCTGGGAACGCGGCAACGCCGGGTCGTTCAGGACGCCGTGCGCCATGTCGACCAGGGCGTCGGCCCGACGGACCTCGATCGTGCGACCATCCGCGCTGTCCCACTTCCCCGCGAGCGCGGTGACCGCCGCCATGATCGCGGCCGCGCCATCCGCGGAGAGCCGCGCCTCGACGACGGCCATGCCGCTGTCTTCGGGGTAACAACGCACGAAGCGGTTGCCGACCTGAGTGGCGTGGGTCACCTCGGCCAGGATCGGATCCACGGTGGCTACCGCGCGGCGTACCGCTCGACGGAACTCGCCGGGAGTCTGGCGCACTGCCCGCGGCAACACCCGCGCCTCGACTGCCAACGCCAGGGCTGGGGCGAGATCGGCCGTCTCCTGCGTCATGGCCGTCACGTGCCACCGGGAGATTCGGCCGGACCGCAAGGCCTCGGCGGTGGCGGTGAAGAGCTCGGCGAGCCGGCGGGCGATGTCGATCCGGCGCTGCGCCGTCATCGGGGACAGCCGGAGCGCGACCGCGACCTCTTCGGCCGCCCAGTCGTCCTCCTCGCACACGGCCGGCGGACCGGCCGCGGCCGTCAGGGCGGCGTACTCCTGGGCCGCCACCCAGCGGGACTGTCGCTCCCAGGCCTGTAGCAGGAGGGTGCGCCCCTCGTCGCCCAACCGAGCCGGATCGAGCGGCGCGAGCTGCGCGATGGCGTCCGGGCCTGGCGGAGCGGTGAGAAGGCCCCGCACGAGCTCGACGTCCGCGGACACCGGACCGAGGGGACGCGGGGCGCTCGCCTGGCGCCGCCGCGTCGCTCGGCCGGTGGGCACTTCTTCGAACATGCATTCGATTATCGCGTACGGAGCCGACAAGCCGCGGCCGTTGTGCACAGGCCTGCGAACGCGCGGGCAACTACTCCTTGGGCTCCTCGCCGACCGCCCCATCGGCCTGTTCACGGAGCAGGTCGATGTGCCCCAGGTGACGTGAGGTCTCCTCGACCAGGTGCATGAGGATCCAACGCAGCGAAAACCCGCGGCGTACCGAAACGGCGTCGAGTGACGGAGCCGCGTGAATCACAGCGTCGCAGCGCGCCGACTCCTCGGCGCAGTCCGTCAGCAACTGCGCCATCGACATGCCCGCGGGCACGTGCAGGTCGCCGTCCGGATCTTCGTCCGTCCAGGCGTACGCCAGGCCCCCCTCACCGGCGAAGACGTCGCGGATCCAGTACCGCTCCACATGTTCGAGATGGCGTACGACGCCGTGCAGGGTCAGACCCGTGGGCGTGCTGACCGACCGCAGCACGTCGTCGGAGGCGTCGCGCACCTTCCAGGCCACCAGGTCGCGCTGGCGCTGGAGGAAACCCAGCAGCGTCGTGCGCTCGTCACCGCGGTGCGCCGCCTCGGCCACACCGCCGCGCGCGCCGTTTTCGCTGCCG
>JBPCOB010000191.1:0-5403 GCA_051000715.1 Mycobacteriales bacterium | reverse complement strand
AAAGCCTCGTCCGCCGGTCGCCGGCACCGTTGATCGTGCGTGGAGTGTGGGGCTGGCCGGCGGCGGGACCGCCGTCCACGTCGAGCCGGCGCTCGCCGTCGCCGACGCCCTGCGCCGGCGCGACCCGGCGGTGCGAATCACGGCACTGGGAACCGAGCGTGGGCTGGAGAGCCGCTTGGTGCCGGCCCGTGGGTACCCGCTGGCGGTGATCCCGGCGGTGCCGCTGCCCCGCCGGCCGAGCCCGGCGTTGCTCACGGTGCCCGGTCGGCTGGCCGGGGCTGTGCACGCGGCCGGCGCGGTCATGGAGTCAGTCCGGGCGGACGTCGTCATCGGGTTCGGCGGCTACGTGGCCCTGCCGGCCTACCTCGCCGCCCGCCGGCGCCGGATACCGGTGGTGGTCCACGAGGCGAACGCCCGGCCCGGGCTGGCCAACCGGGTCGGCGCCCGCCTCACGCCGTACGTGGCCACGGGCACGCCCGCCGCTCGGCTGCCGCACGCCATCTACGTGGGCATTCCGCTGCGGGCAGCCGTCGCCTCGCTGGACCGGCCGGCGATGCGCCCGGTAGGCCGGGCCTCCTTCGGGCTGCGGCCGGAGCTGCCGACGCTCCTGGTCTTCGGCGGCTCCCAGGGCGCCCGACGGCTCAGTGCGGCGGTGGTCGCAGCGGCGTCGGAGCTCGCCCGCGCCGGCGTCCAGGTCCTGCACGCCACCGGGGCCGCGCACTACGACGAGATCTCCGCTCGGCTGCCGATCACGACGGAGGTGCCCTATGTCGCCGTTCCCTACGTCGAGCGGATGGAGCTGGCGTACGCCTCGGCGGACCTGGCGCTGTGCCGCGCGGGCGCGCTGACCTGCGCGGAGCTGGCCGCAGTCGGCCTGCCGGCGGCCTATGTCCCGCTGCCGGTGGGCAACGGGGAGCAGCGCCTCAACGCCGAGCCGGTGGTGGCAGCGGGTGGCGGGTTGATGGTGTCCGACGCCGTCCTCAGTCCGTCCTTCATCGTTCGGGAGCTGGTCCCGCTCCTGTTCGCACCCGCCCACCTTGCCCGGATGGCGGCGGCCGCCGCCCGGTTCGGGCGCCGCGACGCCGACGTGGAGCTAGCTCGGATGGTCACCGCCGCTGCACGCGGGAGATCCGGATGAGCGGCGGGGTGCCGGCGGCAGAGGCTCTGGGCGCCGTGCACTTCGTGGGAATCGGCGGGGCGGGGATGAGCGGCATCGCGCGCATCCTGCTGGCCCGCGGCATTCCGGTGAGCGGCAGCGACGCCAAGCAGTCGCGTGCGCTGGCAGCGCTGCAGGCGCTCGGCGCCGTGGTGTTCATCGGCCATGCCGCCGAGCAGGTCGGCGGCGCCAGCACCGTGGTGTTCTCCACCGCGATCCGGCCGGGCAACCCCGAGCTCGTCGAGGCCCGCCGGCGGGGGCTCCGGATCCTGCCGCGGGCGGCCCTGTTGGCCGCGGTGATGCGCGGCCGACGAGGCGTCGCGGTGGCCGGGACGCACGGCAAGACGACCACCACCTCCATGCTCACCGTCGCGCTCCAGCACTGCGGCGCCGACCCGTCGTTCGCCATCGGCGGCGACCTCAACGAGGCCGGGTCCAACGCCCACCACGGGTCCGGTGAGATCTTCGTGGCCGAGGCCGACGAGAGCGACGGGTCGTTCTTGCTGCTCGCGCCGCACGCCGCCGTGGTGACGAACGTGGAGCTGGACCACCTCGACTACTACCCGGACGCCGCCGCCGTGGACGCGGCGTTCGCCGCCTTCATCGGCCGGGTCGATCCGGCCGGTTTCCTGGTGGCCTGCTCCGATGACCCCGGGGTACGCCGGCTGTTGCCGGTGGCCGGCGCGCGCGGCCTCGCGATGCACACCTACGGCGAGGTGCCCACCGCCGGGCTGCGGCTGGAGCGGCTTGTCCTCGCCGCCGCGGGAGCGCACTTCGTCGCGGTGCTGGACGGGCGCGAGCTGGGTGCGGTCCGGCTCGCCGTGCCCGGCCGGCACAACGCGCTCAACGCGGCCGGTGCGCTCGCCGCCGGGCTGGCCCTCGGGCTGCCCTTCCCGCGGTTGGCCGAAGGCCTGGCCGGCTTCACCGGGGCTCGTCGCCGGCTCGAGCTCAAGGGCAGCGAGAACGGCGTACGGGTCTTTGACGACTACGCCCATCATCCGACCGAGATCAGCGCCACCCTGGGAGCCGCTCGTGATGTCGCCGCCGGTGGCCGGCTGGTGGTCGCGTTCCAGCCACACCGGTACACCCGAACGGCGGCGTTCGGCACCGAGCTGGGTGCCGCTCTTGGATTGGCCGATGAGGTGGTGGTGATGGAGGTCTATGCCGCCGGCGAGAAGCCCATACCCGGGGTGACCGGGGCGTTGGTCGCCGCCGCGGTGCCGCTGCCAGCCGTCGCGGTCGCCTTCGAGCCATCCTGGTCTGCGGTGGCAGGGCGGCTGGTCGCGCGGGCCCGCCCGGGGGACTTGGTGCTCACCCTGGGAGCCGGCGACATCACCATGCTCGGTGGCGAGGTGCTGGTGGAGCTCCGCCACCAGGAAAAGTGGCCCCGCGCTTGACCCACGACCGGCCCGCCTTCTAGTGTTCCCCGGCGAACCTTCAGGCTGACATCGCCCCAAACCTCGACCTCAAGGTGAGGGGCCGCCCGATCTCCCGCCTGGACCCGTAAACCCGGCTCGGTGGTGTCTTCCCTGCACCACCGCCCCGGCCCTTCCCGACAGCCCGCGGGCGCAGCCGCGTCCGCGAATCTTCTCCGAAGGGGCCCGCGTCGTGGCAGCTCCGCAGAACTATCTGGCGGTCATCAAGGTGGTCGGCATCGGCGGCGGCGGGGTGAACGCCGTCAACCGCATGATCGAGGTAGGGCTGAAGGGCGTCGAGTTCGTCGCCATCAACACCGACGCGCAGGCGCTGCTGATGAGCGACGCCGACGTCAAGCTCGATGTCGGCCGCGAGCTGACCCGGGGGCTGGGCGCCGGCGCCGACCCGGAGGTGGGACGGCGAGCCGCCGAGGAGCACCGGGAGGAGATCGAAGAGGTCCTCAAGGGTGCCGACATGGTGTTCGTCACTGCAGGCGAAGGCGGCGGCACGGGGACCGGTGGCGCACCGGTTGTGGCCAGCGTGGCGAAGTCCCTGGGAGCGTTGACTATCGGTGTGGTCACCCGCCCGTTCTCCTTCGAGCGCCACCGGCGTGCGACGCAGGCCGAGCAGGGGATCGTGGAGCTGCGCGGTCAGGTCGACGCGCTCATCGTCATCCCGAACGATCGGCTGCTGTCGATGACGAACCGGCCGAGCATGCTCGACGCCTTCCGGGCGGCCGATCAGGTGCTGCTCTCCGGCGTCCAGGGCATCACCGACCTGATCACCACCCCAGGCCTGATCAATCTTGACTTTGCCGATGTGAAGTCGGTGATGTCCGGCGCCGGCTCGGCGCTGATGGGCATCGGGTCCGCCCGCGGCGAGGACCGGGCCGCAGTGGCGGCCGAGATGGCCATCGCCAGCCCGCTGCTGGAGGCGTCCGTGGACGGCGCCCAGGGCGTGCTGATGAACATCTCCGGCGGTTCCGACCTTGGGCTATTCGAGATCAACGAGGCGGCCCAGCTCATCGCGGACGCGGCGCACCCCGAGGCCAACATCATCTTTGGGGCGGTGATCGACGACGCGCTCGGCGACGAGGTGCGGGTGACCGTCATTGCCGCCGGGTTCGAAGGCGGGGAGCCGCAACATCGGCCGGCCGGCGAGAGCTCGCGTCGCCAGGCCAGCCGGCCGGACGCCGAGCCCCAGGCCGCGCCGAACTCCCCGCCGGCGGTTTCGCCAGCTGCCGGTGCGCCGGCCCAGCAAGACCGGCAATCGGCAGCGGTGGCCGGCAAGGCTCCCGGGGGCGGGGAGTCCTCTGCCGGGCGGTCTCCTGGCCGCGGCGGTGCCGAGCCGCCCAGCCCCGGCCCGCAGCCGCCCGGCCGCGGCGCGCCCGAGCCTCCCGGGCGCCGGACGATCGTCTTCGACGACACCGACGACCTCGACGTGCCGGACTTCCTCAAGTAGCCGTGCCGGCGCGGCCGACGCCTGCGCCGATGCAACTGTGAGGCGGCGGCTACCTGCGCTCCGCCAGCGGCCCATAGTCGCCGGAGCTGTACCGGGCGTAGGACCCGACCGCGGTGCAGGCGGCGCTCGACGGCCACGGCCACCCGTTCGGGGTGCTTGACGCACACGACACGCCGTTCAGCTCGCTGACGTCGGCACCGGTGGGGTTGGGCGTGGACTCGATCGTCCAGCCGTTGCCGTTCCAGCGTTCGGCCAGCGTGACGACGCGGTCGGAACCGCTGTCGTAGTACGACCCGACCGCGGCGCAGGCGGTGGTCGACGGACAAGACACCCCAGACAGCTCGATCAGCTCGATGCCACGGGTGCCGGCGGGACGGGGGGTGGGCTGGATCGTCCAGCGGCCGCCGTTCCATCGCTCGGCCAGCGTCAAGTCGCGGCCATGGGGGCCGAAGTACTGACCGACCGCGGTACAGACGGTGGTCGACGCGCACGACACCCCGGTCAGGTTGACGTTCTCGCCGCCGATGGGGTTGGGGGTGGACTGGACCGTCCAGCTGGTGCCGTTCCAGCGCTCGGCCAGCGTCGCGGTGACACCGGCGCTGGTCATGAAGGCATACCCGACCGCGGTGCAGGCGGTGCCGGACGGGCATGACACCCCGACCAGCGCGCTGGATGGGGAGCCCGCGGGTCTGGGGGTGGCCTGGATGGTCCAGCCGCTGCCGTTCCACCGCTGTGCGAGCGCCGCCAGGTTGCCGGCGCGATTAAAGTAGTACCCGCCCGACCGCGGTGCATGCCGTGGTCGACGGACACGACACCCCCGTCAGCGCGCTGTAGTCGGTCCCTGCGGGTTCGGGGATGGATTGGATCGTCCAGCGGCTGCCGTTCCAGCGCTGCGCCAGTGACCGGTAGTTGCCGGAGCTGTCCTGGTACTGCCCCACGGCTGTGCAGACGGTCGTCGACGGGCACGACACCCCGAGCAGTTGGCTGTTTCCAGCACCCGCCGGTTCGGGGGTGGATTGGATCGTCCAGCCGTTGCCGTTCCAGCGTTCGGCCAGCGTGACGACGCGGTCGGAACCGCTGTTCACCCGATCGCCGACCGCGATGCACGCGGTGGTCGACGGACACGACACCGCAAGCAGCCGGCTGAGCTGGGCGCCAGGGGGTTTGGGGGTGGGTTGGATCCGCCAGCCGGTGCCCGCGTTCGCCACGCTGGTACTCACCATCACCGCGCAGACCACGCCAGCTGCGACAGGACCGATACGCCGCATGACCGCCTCCGAACGGCGGGGTCGCCGCGAAGACAGGAATGACCCCGCCGGCGGCAACCATTCCGCGGCCGGCATCGACTGTCAACAGCCAGCCCCTGGGGG
>JBPCOB010000190.1:0-28646 GCA_051000715.1 Mycobacteriales bacterium | reverse complement strand
CCACCTTGGCGGCGATGACCTCGGGCCGGTCGCCGTGCATGACGTACGCGTCGCCGTACGCCGAGATCACTTCCTTGGCCCGCGGTGACTCGCCGCCCATGTACACGGTCGGCGGGTGCGACGGTTTGGGCTCGAGGATGCAGCCCTCGAGCTGGTAGAGGTCGCCCGCGTGCGAAACCGTGTCCTCGGTGAGCAGCCGGCGCAGCACCGTCAGCCACTCCTCCGTACGGGCGTACCGGGCGTCGTGGACGTCGAAGGGTGCGCCGTACTGGCTGGCCTCGTCCTTCCACCACGACGACACCACATTGAGGCTGATCCGGCCCGGCGCGATGGTGTCGAGGGTGGAGATCGCCTTCGCCGCGAGCGAGGGCGAGTGGTAGTTCGGGCGTACGGCGAGCATCAGCTCCAGCCGCTCGGTCACCGCGGCGACGGCGGGCGCCAGCGTCCAGGCGTCCAGCGAGGGCGCCCGGTGCCCCTTGATGTCGTTGAGATTGAGCTCGGCGATGAGCGAGAGGTCGAAGCCGTGCCGCTCGCTGTCGACCACGAGGTCGCGCAGGTAGGGCCAGGCGATGCTCATCCCCTCGTCCGGGACGTTGCGCAGCCAGCCGCCGAAGACCGGCATCCAGTAGCCCCACCGCACCGCGCTAGCCCTTCTTCTCGAGGAGTCCGCCGAGGAACCGCGCGACCTCCCGCGGCCCGGAGCGCTCGGCCTGCGCGTCCACCTCGGGGTTGTAGTTGGTGTTGGTGTTCACGTCGTAGGTCACCGCCCGGCCGTCGGCGGTTTCGATGAACTCGAAGCCGGCCACCTCGATGCCGTGGCGACGCGCGAACTCGAGGTAGCGTCCCACGATCGGCGCGTCGAAGTCCCTGCGAAGGGCGAACAGCCCCGGCGCGGACCCGTCCACCAGGCACGACTCGTCGGAATCGATGGCGCAGGCATCGGCCGGGCAGAGCTGGAACCCGCCGCGGGCAACGTCGGCGGTCAAGGCGTAGAGGAACCTGCCACCAACCACTTCGACCCGGGTGATGAAGGGCGAAACCGGCTCGACGTACTCCTGCAGCAGGGTGATGGCGTCGGCGGGCGGCTCGTAGTCGGGCGAATCGAGGTAGGTCGCGAGCGCCTCTGCGGTGTCGAAGCGGCGTACGCCGAGACCCTTGCCGCCCTGGTTGTGCTTGGCCACGAACGGCGTGGGCAGCTTACGGGCGACCGCGGCCAGCTCTGCTTCGCCGGAGACGGCGATCGTGCGCGGTACGTCGAAGCCGGCGGCGCGCAGCGCGGTCAGCTGGTCGACCTTGCTCATCTCCAGCTCGAGCACCCGGCGCCCGTTGACGACCCGCCGCCCGTGCGCCGCCAGCCAGGACAGCACCGCCCGGGTGTGATCCTTGGCGCGCGTGTGTCCCCGGGTCTGGCACGAGGCGCTCATCCGCGACCAGAAGACCCCGGCCGGCGGCGGCGAGTCGAGGTCGAGCACACCGCCGTCGAGCAGCCACTCCTGGTAGGGAATGCCCTCGTCGTCAAACGCCCGGGCGAACGGCGGGATCCAGTCGGAGTTCTCGTGCAGGACGAAGACCTTCGCATCAGGGGTCACCCTGTCAGTCAACTCCGATCGAACTCAGGGCCTCCAGGGCCAGCACGTAACTGCGCCAGCCGAAGCCGGCGATGACGCCCGTGCACACGCCGCCGACGAGATCGGTACGGCGAAAGTCCTCGCGCGCGGCCGGATTGGACAGATGGACCTCGACGGCCGGCAGCCGGACCGCGGCGATGGCGTCGCGGATGGCGACGCTGGTGTGGGAGTAGCCGCCGGGATTGATCACGATCCCGTGCCCCCAGTCCCGTGCCTGCTGGAGCTCGGTGACGAGCTCGCCCTCGATGTTGGACTGCCGGATGCGCAGCTCCATCCCGAGCTCGGCCGCCCGAGCGGCGATTCGGCGATCAACCTCCGCCAGCGACAGGTGGCCGTAGACCTCGGGCTCCCGGTCGCCGAGGAGGTTGAGGTTCGGGCCGTGCAGGACGAGGATCTTCATCCGGTCCCCAGCTTGCCGAGGAAGTCCTCGGCGCTCAGGCCCTCGACCAGCTCGGCGCCGCCGGCGGCGGGGACGATGAGCACCGGTCGCCCGGCACGGCGCTTCTTGTCGCCGGCGACCGCAGCGCGAAGTCGCTCCGGCGACAGCCCGGCGGGCGGCCGCACGGGTAGGCCGAGGCGCTCGAGGGTGCCTTGCACCGACCCGGGCAGGGCGGGAGTGGTGCTGCCGACTTCGACGCCCAACCGCGCTGCGGCCACCAGTCCGACGGCCACCGCCTCGCCGTGCGGTACGGCGTAGTCGCTGGCGGCCTCGATCGCATGCCCGAAGGTGTGGCCCAGGTTGAGGGACTGCCGCAGCAGCCGGTCCTCGGGGTCGGCCGCCACGTAGGCCGCCTTGATCCGGACGGACTGCTCCACGATCCACTCGACCGGCACGGGTGGCTCGTCGCCGGGACGCGCAGCGGCCAGCAGCTCGAGCATGGCCCGCGAGGCCAGTACGGCGGCCTTGACGCACTCCGCGAGCCCGGCACGGAACACCCGGCCGGGGAGGGAGGCGAGCACGGACGTGTCGGCGACCACCAGCGTGGGGTCGTGGAACGACCCCACCAGGTTCTTGACGTCGTCGTGGTCGATCGCGACCTTGCCGCCCAACGACGCGTCGACGCAGGCGAGCAGGGTCGTGGCCACGTTGACCAGCGGCACTCCGCGGGCGTAGGTGGCCGCCGCGAACCCGGCGACGTCGAGCGTGGCGCCGCCGCCGACGGCGACCACGACGCCGGTGCGGTCCAGCCCTTCGGCGCGGAACCAGGTCCACAGGTCTGCCACGCAGGACAGTGACTTGGCCGCCTCGCCGGCCGGCAGCGGGTAGCGACCTGCGGTCTCGATGCCGCCGGCGCGCAGCACCTCGGTCACGCGGGGACCGACGGTGCTCTCCACCTGCTCATCCACGACCACGACGGCGCGCCCGATGCCCGGACGCACCCTCGCCAGCTCCGCGGCGAGGAGCTCGATGGCCCCGGCTCCGACCAGCACCGGATATGAGCCGCCGCCGCTCGCCACCTCGATGCGGGCCGGCGTACCGGCCGCGGGCTCGCCGGTCCGTCGTCGGTAGCGCGCCACGAGCGCTGCCGCCACCTCGTCCGGGGGTCGAGTCGTCGTGTCGAGCAGCCCGCCGGCGGCGGCATAGAGAGCGCCGCGTTGCTGCAGCAGGCGGGCGATCGCCCCCGGGTCGTCCGTTCCCACGAGCGGCCGGCCGCCGGACCGGCCGATCCGCTCCGCGAGCACCTCCGGTGCCGCGGTGAGGACCGCGACCTCCGCTCCGTCACACACCGCGGCGAACGCTTCGGTGTGCAACACCGCGCCCCCGCCGGTGGCTATCACGACTCCGGACAGCTGGGCGAGATCAGCGAGAACCTGCTCTTCGAGCCGGCGGAACGCCGCCTCCCCTTTCCGCTCGAAGATCTCGTCGACCGACCGGCCGGCTCGGCGTACCGCCACCTCGTCGGCATCGACGAAGGGCAGCCCCAGTAGGGCCGCGGCGCGGCGGCCGGCCTCGGTCTTGCCGGTCCCCATGAAGCCGGCGAGCACCAGCCGCGGCCGTCCCGGCGGCAGCGGCGGGGCGGGCAGGAACGTGCGGGTCAGCTGAGGCGTCATCGCCGGACCTCGAGGAGGTCGCCGTCGCCGACGGCGGCGTACGCCGCCAGCATCGCGTCGAGGCGATCGGACCCGAACCGCTCCAGCAACGCCGTCGCCAGTACCCAGGCCACCATGGACTCCGCGACCACGGCGGCCGCCGGTACGGCGCAGATGTCGGTCCGCACATAAGGCGGGTCGGCCGGCTCGCCGGTCTCGAAGTCAATCGATGCGGTGGAGCTGCGGATCGAGGACAGCGGTCGCATCGCCGCACGCACCAGGACCGGCTGGCCGTTCGTCACCCCGGCCTCGATGCCCCCCGCATGGTTGGTGGGGCGGGTGATGGCCCCGTCACGCCGTTCGATGTGGTCCTGGGCGGTGCTGCCGGGCGCACCCGCGAGCGCGAAAGCGGGACCGATCTCGACGCCCTTGACGGCGTGGATGGAACAGACCGCCTGGGCCAGCAGACCGTCGAGCTTGCGATCCCAGTGGACGTAGCTGCCGAGGCCGGCAGGGACCCCGGTGGCGACCACCCAGAAGATTCCGCCGAGCGTCTCGCCGGCGGCTCGGGCGCCGTCGACCGCACGTGCCATCTCCGCCGAAGTCGCCGGCTCCGGGCAGCGCAGCGGATCGTCCTCCGCAGCAGCACACAGCGTCCGCAGCGTTGCAGCGTCGAGCTGGTCCAGCCCGAACTCGGCCGGCCCCTCGATGCCTCGGTCGAGCCGGCTTCTGACCGGGCCCACGGCGGTGACAATGCTGCCGAGCTCGACGCCGAACGGCGCCAGTAGCGCTCGGGCGAGCGAGCCGGCCGCGACCCGGGCAGCGGTCTCCCGGGCGCTCGCGCGCTCCCGGATCGTGCGGAAGTCACGCAGCCCGTACTTCAGCCGGCCGGCCAGGTCGGCGTGCCCGGGCCGCGGGGTGGTGAGCGGTCGGGGAGCGGCCGGCTGGTTGGCGAAGTCCCGGTTGACGATGCGGAGCGCCACCGGCGCCCCGGTCGTACGGCCACCGGCGAGGCCGCTGACGACCGCAGCGGCGTCGCGCTCGATCTTCGTCGACCGGGCTCCGCGTCCGTATCCCGCCTGCCGCCGGACGAGCTCGTGGTCTAGAGCTTCTAGCGCGATCGGAACTCCGGCCGGGAGACCTTCCACGATGGTGACGAGCTCCGGGCCGTGGGACTCGCCGGCGGTGAGGAACCGCAGCCCGCTCACGTCGCCCGCTCCGAGAGCGCGGCGTACGCGGCGCGGCGCATCTCCGGCACCGGCGCTCTGTCGCCGGTCCACAGCTCGAAGGAGCGGGCGCCCTGCTCGATCAGCATCTCGATCCCCTCGACGGTGCGACAGCCGGCCAGCGCCGCCCGCTCGAGCAGACGGGTACGGCGAGGGCGGTAGACCAGGTCGACGACGACCAGTGCCGGGTGCAGCGGCAGGGTCTCCGCGGCGCCGACCGGCGTCGCGTTCACCAGCAGGTCGGCGGATTCCACCGCTGCCGCGACGCTGCCTACGTCGTTCCCGATGACGTCGACGCCCAGGTGCTCCCGGAGGCGTTGCGCGGCGCCGGTGTTGCGGCCGGCGACCTCGACCGCCGCTCCGTCCTGCCGGAGCGCTGCGGCAACCGCGCGGGCGGCACCGCCGGTGCCGAGGATGAGCGCTCGCCGTACCCGGAGGTGCGTCGCCCGGGCCAGCGCAGCCATGAACCCGGCCCCGTCGGTGGACTCACCGCGGGCGGCACCGCCGGAGAACACGACGGTGTTGACCGACCCCGCCGCGGCGGCGGCCGGCGACACGGCGTCGAGCAGGGGGAGCACCGCTTCCTTCAGCGGGCGGGTCACGTTGAGCCCGGCGAACCGCCGACGCAGGTCGGGAAAGGCGTCCGCAAGCTCCCCGGCGCCGATCCGTACGGTCGTGTAGTCCACGGCGAGCCCGGCCGCCGCGAAGGCCGCCCGCTGCATCGCGGGCGAGGCGCTGTGGGCCACCGGATCTCCGACCAGCGCGATCGCCGGCCGGGTCATCGATGACCTCGCAGTCGACCCAGGGTGGCGAAGAACTCGGGGAACGAGTCGGAGACGAACTCCTGCCCGGACACATGTACCGCGCCCGAGGCGATCAGGCCGGCCACGACGAAGGTCATGGCGAGCCGGTGGTCGCCGAGAGCGTCGGCGTACCCGCCGGTCAGGGCGGCCGGTCCCTGGACCTCGAAGCCGTCGGACAGCTCGTCGGCCGAGGCACCCAGGGCGCGCAGGCCCGCTACCAGGCCGGTGATCCGGTCGCTCTCCTTCGCGCGCAGCTCCGCGGCCCCCCGCACCTCGGTGCGACCCTCGGCGGCCGCCGCCAGCAGTCCCACCAGCGGGAGCTCGTCGATCAGGGCCGGGACCTCCTCGGCGGTCACCGAGGTCGCCTGCAGCGCGGTGTGGCGGACCCGGATCGACCCGCGCGGCTCCGGCTCGGTGGCGCCGGGCACCACCTCTATCGCGGCGCCCATGCGGTCGAGCACCCGCAGCAGCCCGGTCCGCGTCGGGTTGAGCCCGATGTCCTCGAGCAGCACGTCCGATCCCGGAACGAGAGCCGCCGCCGCGATCAGGGGGGCCGCGGAGGAGAAGTCGCCGGGCACGACCAGGTCGAGGCGGTCCGGCGTCGCCGCCGACAGGCAGGTGCGGACGCGGCCGTCGGCGGAGCTGGAGACGGCGACCGGCACACCCACCGATCGCAGCAGCCGCTCAGTGTGGTCGCGTGTAGGGACGGTCTCCACAACGACGGTCGTGCCGCTGGCCTGTAGTCCGGCCAACAGGATCGCCGACTTCACCTGGGCGCTGGCCACCGGCAGCACGTACTGGATGCCGCGCAGGGCCGCTCCGTCCACGGTCAGCGGCGCGGTGCCGCGCGGGGTCGTGCCAACGGACGCGCCCATGCGGCGCAGCGGCTCGGCCACCCGCGTCATCGGTCGACGCAGCAGCTGGTCGTCCCCGCTGAGAACCGTTCGGCGTCCCGGCGTCCCGGCGAGCAGACCGGCGGCGAGGCGCATCGTGGTGCCCGACCGCCCGCAGTCCAGCGGGCGCGGGGGTTCGGGCAGTGCCTCGACGCCCCGGCCGTCGACGTAGAGGTCCCCGCCGTGCCGGTGCACTACCACGCCCAGCTGCCGCAGCAGGTGCAGCGTCGAGGCGCAGTCACCGGCGGTCGAGAAGCGCCGGATGCGACTGCGCCCGGATGCCATGGCGGCCAGCAGCGCGCTCCGGTGCGAGATCGACTTGTCCCCCGGTACGCCGGACGACCCGGTCAGCGGACCGTCGAGGAAACGAGCCCCTGCTGTAGCACTCACGCGACCTTCGCTCCTTGCGACGCGGCTTCGGCCAGGAAGCGGCCGAGCTGCTCCGGGGAGGTCTCGAGCTCTGCCTCGAAGCGCGTGAGCCAGCTGCGGAGCTCCTGCACGCCGGTGCGCACGTGCGTGCGGTTTGCCGAGAGGAAGCTCGCCACCATGTACGGGTTGCTGTCGGCCAGCCGGGTCGCGCTCCGGTAACCGGTCGAGGCGAGCCCCGGCGCGAAGTCCGGGCCTGACGCCGCCCGCCCGGCCGCGGCGGCGATCGCGAAGGCCGTCACGTGCGGCAGGTGGCTGGTGCGGGCGACCGTCGTGTCGTGGCGCTCGGCGTCCATCTCCAGCGGCCGCGCGCCGAGCCGGCGGACAAGGGCGCGGGCCCTGGTCAGGGCTTCGGCGTCGTCGTGTACCGGCGTGAGGACGAACGCGGCGTCACGGAGCAGCTCCGGATGCGCCGCCGCCGGGCCGACACCCTCCGTGCCGACCATCGGGTGCCCGCCGACGGCGTGTACGCCGGTAGCCAGGCAGTCGCGCATCGCCTGCACGACTTGCGCCTTGGCGCTGCCCGTGTCGAGGAACAGGGAGCCGGGCCGCGCTCGCCCGCCGTACTCCGCCAGGTAGCCGAGGATGTCCGGTACCGGCAGGGCGAGGATGATCGTGCCAGCCCCCAGCGCCTCGGCGGCGGTCGCCAGCACGCGGTCGCCGGCCCCGCGCCCCAGGCTTACCGCGGCGGTGCTCGGGTTCCGGTCGAACAACGTCACCTCGCAGGCTCCGCGGTCCTCGCCCACGCCTCGCAGGGCCAATCCGAGCATCGTCCCGACCTGACCGGCTCCGACGATGGCCACCGAACCGAGGCCCGGACCGCCCCGGTCGGTGCCCGCCGGCTGAGGCGACGGCGTCACGCGCATCGCCGGTCCACCGCCTCGGCCACCCGTCCGATCCGTGCCATCAGGGCGGCGAACGCCGCCGGGTCCAGCGCCTGCGCGCCGTCTGAACGGGCCTCACGAGGGTTCGCGTGCACCTCGATCAGCAGGCCGTCGGCGCCGGCGGCCACGCCGGCGCAGGCGATCGGGCCCACCAGGTCGGCCCGGCCGGTCGCATGGCTGGGGTCGACGATCACCGGCAGCGAGGTGAGGTGCTTCAGGACCGGTACGGCGTTGATGTCGAGGGTGAACCGGGTCGAGGTCTCGAAGGTCCGGATGCCCCGCTCGCAGACGGCCACGTCGCCGTTCCCGCGGGAGAGCACGTACTCGGCCGCCTGCAGGAGCTCGTCCACCGTGGCACCGAGGCCGCGCTTGAGCACGACCGGTCGACCCGCATCCCCCACCGTACGGAGCAGGCTGTAGTTCGCCATGTTCCGCGCACCAATTTGCAGCAGGTCGGCGTGCTCGGCGACGAGCGGCACGTCCTCGGGGCTGACGACCTCGGTCACCACCGCGAGCCCCAGCTCGTCGGCCACCTCTCGGAGGAGCAGCAGGCCCTTCTCGCCAAGGCCCTGGAAGCTGTAGGGCGACGTGCGCGGCTTGAAGGCACCGCCGCGCAGCACACGTACGCCGACCGCTGCGACCGCCTGGGCCGTCGCCTGCAGCTGCTCGCGGCTCTCGACCGCACAGGGCCCCGCCATGACGAGGACGTCGGGACCCCCCAGCGCAGCGCCGTTGGGCAGGGTGATGACCCGGTCAGCAGGGTGGAAGTCGCGGCTCGCGAGCTTGAACGGATGCAGGATCCGGACCACTCGTTCGACTCCCGGCAAGGCCTCGAACAGTGCAGGGTCGACCGGGCGTTCGTCCCCGATGACGCCGACGACAGTGCGCTCGGCGCCCGCAGACAGGTGCGCCTGCAAGCCCAACGAGTCGACTCTTTCCATCACGACCGCGAGCTGTTCCGTGCTGGCGTGTGCTTCCATGATCACAATCACTGGTCCTCCGTTACCGGGCAGCGGTGAGGTCGGGGCGAAGTTCCGCAGCGCCGCCCAGATAGGCATGCCGTACGTCGGCCTGGCGGCAGGGCGTGTTCCACAGCAGCAGGATCCGCAGGCAGCGGCGTATCCGGGCGTCACCGCCGTGCTCGCGCACCATGAGCAGCGGCACGCCGTCCCAACCGGATGCCCGGGCGGCCGCCGCCGGATTGGCGCCGACGAGATCGTCGGGCACCGTGAAGATCGCCGCCGCAATGTCCTCGAGCTGACACCCGTTCTGGCGGACGAGCGCAGCCAGCAGCTCGGCAGTTGCCTCGCTCACCGCCTCGGGCCGGGTTGTCTCCACGGTGATGGCTCCACGGATTCCGCGGCAGGCCACCGGCTGTTCGGCTTCCATCGCACTCTCCTGGGAGCAACAGAAAAGGCGTGGAGCGAGTGCTCCACGCCTTGAGGTCTCGTTGCGCGGTTCGGCTAGCCGGCCGCGCCCCTCAGGGATGCCGTGAAGTGGCCGCACCGATACCACGAGGTCGGCGACAGGAAACTTCCGGAGAGGGCCATCGCGCCCATGCTCGCTGTTGGACGGCCGTCTCGTCAACCCCTCGGCGGTCCGAGGCGTTGACGTGACCGGCGCCGGGCCGCAGAATCGCCGGCATGATGCGCCGGCGGTGCACGAACCGATCCGAGTACTGGTGGAGGCGGGCCTCGGTGTGGGTCCGCGTCTAGCGACGTGCGGCCAGACGGCGAAGCCCCGGAGATCCCGGGGCTTTTTTCATGCCTGAAGGGAACAGTGAAATCCACCGTGCAGGTGCAGCCCGACCCCAGGACCTACGCTGACCTGGCCTCCCGGTGGCCCTTGGTGCCGGTGTGGACCGAGTTGCTGTCGGACGTCTCCACGCCGGTCGGGCTGTTCCCGTCACTGGCGGGTTCGGGGCCGGGAGTCGTCCTGGAGAGCGTCGAACGGTCCGAGCGCTGGGGCCGCTACTCCTTTGTCGCGGGCGATCCCGCGGCGGTCGTGACGGTCGATGCTTCGGGTGCGCGGCTAAAGTCGGTGTCACGCGAGCTGGGGTTGGATCCAACCGGGCTGCCGGCCGGCGCCCTACCCGCCTTGAGGTCGGTCGCCGCGGCTCTCCGCGCCCCCCGGCTGCCAGGTCTGCCGCCGCTGACCGGCGGCCTTGTGGGCTACCTCGCCTACGAGGCCGCCGAGCTTCTGGACGGGTCCCCGCACCCGCACGGCGGCGGCCCGCCGGTCGACCCGATGTGCTTCCTCGTGATCGACCGGGCGGTGATCTTCGACCACTGGCGACAGCGGTTGCTGCTCGTCGTCCACGGCTGCGGCCCGGACGGCTACCGCCGGAGCGTCGCTGCGCTGGAGGGGCTGGTGGACAAGGTCTCGCGCGCCACACCGCCGCCGCAGCTCGCGGTGGCGGTAACGGAGACGGTTGGACAGCCGAAGTCCAACGTCGACGACGGCCGCTTCCGGGCGGGCGTGGAGCGGACGAAGGCGCAGATCCTGGCCGGCGAGATCTTCCAGGCGGTGCTGTCCCGCCGGCTCTCGGTGCGGACCCCTGCTGGCGGCCTTGCGATCTACCGCCGGCTTCGGGCGAGCAACCCCGCGCCGTACATGTTCCTCCTACGAACGCCCGGAGTGGAGCTGGCCGGTTCGTCACCTGAGCCGTTGGTCCGGGTCGAGGGAACTCGGGTGCTGACCCGGCCGATCGCGGGAACCCGTCCCCGCGGTCACGACCCCGACGAGGACAGGCGCCTCGAGCAGGAGCTCCTGGCCGACCCCAAGGAGCGGGCCGAGCACGCGATGCTGGTGGACCTGGCCCGCAACGATCTCGGTCGGGTCTGCCGCCCCGGATCGGTCGAGGTCACTGAGCTCATGACGGTGGAACGGTTCTCCCGGGTCATGCACATCGTGAGCACGGTAGAAGGCGACCTGGCGGAGGGCCGGTCGGCCTTCGACGCTCTGGCGGCCGCATTTCCAGCTGGAACAGTGACCGGCGCGCCGAAGCGGCGAGCCATGGAGATGATCGCCACCGAGGAGCGGACGGCACGGGGACCGTACGCCGGCGCCGCCGGTTATCTCAGCTTCGCCGGGGATCTCGACTTCGCCATCACCATTCGAACCGCAGTGGTTCGAGGGGAGACCGTCCACGTCCACGCCGGTGCCGGGATCGTCGCCGACTCCGATCCGGATCGGGAGCTCGCCGAGACCGGCGCGAAGGCCGCCGGGGTGTTGGCCGCGATCACCGGGGGACCGGCGTGATTCTCGTCGTCGACCACTATGACTCCTTCGTCTACAACCTCGTTCAGCTCGTGCGGGGGGCCGGGCGGGAGACGACGGTGATCCGTTCCGACGAGCGTTCCGCCGCGGAAGCTGCGGCGCTGGCGCCGGACGGCGTCATCCTGTCGCCGGGTCCCGGCCGCCCGGAGTCGGCCGGCTGCATGGTTGAGCTGGTCCGTGCCCTGCCGGCCGAGACCCCCGTCCTCGGCGTCTGCCTGGGCCACCAGGCGCTGGCGGTGGCACTGGGAGCGACGGTGGAGCGGGCCCCACAGCCGGTCCACGGCAAGGCGTCGCCCATCCGGCACACCGGGGGCCCGCTGTTCGCCGGCGTGCCGGCGTCCTTCTCCGCCGGTCGATACCACTCCCTCATCGTCCGGCGGGAGGGGCTGCCCCCCGAGCTCTTGGTCACTGCGGAGAGCGAGGACGGGCTGGTGATGGCCCTCGAGCACCGGGAGCTACCTCGGTTCGGCATGCAGTTTCATCCCGAGTCGATCCTGACGCCGGATGGCCCGCGGATCCTCGAGAACTTCCTCGCTCTCGTCGGCCCGCCTGCCTGGTCCGGTAAGGGAGGCGACCCCGGGGGCCACTAGATTGCAAGCCGGGCCGCTCGACACCGGCGACACCGCTACCGCACCACCACGGGGAAGAGGGCATTTGAGCGACTCGGCGGCAGCTCCGGATCAGCCGGCCGGACCGGCCGTGCTCGACGTCAGGGATCCACGCACCGGAAAGGCCTACCAGCTCCCAGTGCTGGAAGCCGGGGTCGAGGGCGACCAGGCCATCCGCGGGATGGACCTGCGGCAGGTCAAGATGAACGAGGGCGACTTCGGCCTCCTGAGCTACGACCCGGCGTTCATGAACACCGCGTCCTGCAAGAGTGCCATCACCTTCATCGACGGCGACCAGGGGATCCTCCGCTACCGCGGCTACCCAATCGAACAGCTGGCGGAGAACGCTACCTTCCTCGAGGTCGCCTGGCTGCTGCGGCACGGTGAGCTGCCGACCCAGACCGAGTACGACGAGTGGTCGCACCAGATCACCTACCACACCTACGTCCACGAAAACATCCGCAAGTTCCTGGAAGGGTTCCGCTACGACGCCCATCCCATGAGCATGCTGTGCAGCTCGGTGGCCGCGTTGTCGTCCTTCTATCCGCGAGCCAAGAACATCTTCGACGCCGACGAACGCAACATCTCCATCAGCCGGCTGCTGGCCAAGATGCCGACGTTGGCGGCGTTCTGCTATCGACACATCAAGGGACTGCCGTTCATCTATCCCGACAACGACCTCTCGTACACCGAGAACTTCCTGTCGATGGTGGCGCGGATGTCGGAGCCGAAGTACGAGGCGAACCCGGTGTTCACCCGCGCGCTCGAGATCTTGTTCATCCTGCACGCCGACCACGAGCAGAACTGCTCGGCGAACGCGGTGCGGGCCGTGGGCAGCTCGCACGTAGACCCGTTCTCGGCGGTGACCGCCGGCATCGCCGCCCTCTACGGGCCGCTGCACGGGGGCGCGAACGAGGAGGTGCTCCGGATGATCACCGAGATCGGGGACAGGAAGAACATTCCGGCGTTCATCGAAGGGGTGAAAAACGGTAAGGGAAGCCGGTTGATGGGCTTCGGCCATCGCGTCTACAAGAGCTTCGACCCGCGCGCGCAGATCGTCAAGAAGCTCGCCGACGACGTGTTTCGCCAGGTCGGCATGGACAGGGACCTCGAGATCGCGCTGGAGCTGGAACGAATCGCGCTTTCGGACGACTACTTCCGGGAGCGCAAGCTCTACCCCAACGTCGACTTCTACACCGGCCTGATCTACCGCTCCATGGCATTCCCGACGGACTTCTTCACAGTGCTGTTCGCCGTCGCCCGCACCGCGGGCTGGCTGGCGCAGTGGGAGGAGATGCTGCTGGACAAGGAGCAGAAGATCGCCCGACCGCGCCAGATCTACATCGGCGAGGGCGAGCGTTCCTACCAGAGCAGGCTGACCGAGCGGTTCCCGCAGTCGCGCAAGGACGCTGTGAGCAAGTAGCTGGTGTCGACAGGGACTTGGGAAGGAGTCGCCACGTGGCCATCTCGGTGACCGGCAACGCCGAGCGCGACCGCTACGAAGCCTCGGTGGACGGCGTGCTGGCCGGCTTCGCGGCCTATCGCCTCGACGATTCAACTATTGAGTTCACCCATACCGAGGTCGAGGGCGCGCACGAGGGGCACGGCGTGGGGAGCGAACTGGTGCGGCAGGCCCTGGACGACGTCCGCGGGCAAGGCCTTCGCGTCCGACCGCTGTGCCCGTTCGTGCGCAGCGTTATCGAGCGGCATCCGGCGTACCGGGATCTCGTGGTCGATTGAGCCGGGGTTACGGGGGCGACCGGCAGACCGGGCCCCTTCGCCGAGTGTTGCCGGGGAGGGGACCATGGGCGAGGGGGTTGTGGTCGGCGAACGCCGGGCATGATCTTGACCCCCAGCCGCCGGGAGTACCCATGCCTGCGAACGCACCGACGACCGAGTCGTCCCCTGCCGTCCGGTTCGCTCGGTGACGCCCCCCGCGCTGGGTCGAGAGGCCCGGGCCACGGCCGGCGCAGCGGCCCGCAGTCCCTGGCTCCACCGGCTGGCCCGGCTCGGGCTCGCTGCCCGCGGTGTCACCTACCTGCTCATCGGCCTGCTTGCGGTCCAGATTGCGCTCGGTAGGGGAGCGCAGGAGACCGACCAGAACGGCGCTCTGCAGGCGGTTGCCAGACACCCCTTCGGGACGGTGGTGCTCTGGCTGCTCGCGGTGGGATTTGCCGGCTACGCGGCCTGGCGCTTCACCGAGGTCGCGCTCGGTGAGACCGGCGGCGACCCCGGTGCCAAAGGTCGGGTGAAGTCCCTCGTGCGGGGCCTTGCGTACGCCAGCCTGTGCTTCACCACCGTCTCGCTGCTCACCGGCAAGGGCAACGCCAGCGGGGGCAGCGCCCGGCAGAACGTGCTTCTCACCGCCAAGGCCATGCAGCACGGCTGGGGTCGCGCTCTGGTCGGCGTGGTCGGGGCCATCTTGATCGGCGTCGGCGTGATGCTCGTGGTCGAGGGAGTACGGCGGAAGTTCGAGAAGTACCTGCGCCTGAACGAGATGAGCTCCTCGACCCGGGCGGTCGTCGAGAAGCTGGGCATGTTCGGCACGGCGGCACGCGGCCTCGTCTTCGCGCTGGCCGGCTACTTCCTCGTCTCGGCGGCGGTCACCTTCGATCCGGGCAAGGCCCGCGGGCTGGACGGCGCGCTGAAAAGCCTCGCGCGCAGCGGCGCGGGCCCATGGCTGCTCGGGCTGGTGGCTCTCGGGCTCGTCGCGTTCGGCATCTATGGGCTGGCCGAGGCGCGCTACCGGCGGGTGGAGCGGGCTGGGTGAGCTCGACCCGGGTGGCGGTGGTGTTCAACCCGACGTCCGGCGCCGAGCCGGCCGCCGTCCGCGAGGCGCTGGCGGCTGCCGGCCTTACCGACCTGGCCTGGCTCGAGACGACGACCGACGATCCGGGGGCGGGCGTCACCAGGCGGGCGATCGCGGAGGGCGTGGCGCTGGTGATCGCGGCCGGCGGTGACGGGACGGTGATGGCGTGCGTGACCGCGGCCGCTGGCACCGACGTACCGCTCGCCGTACTCCCCGTCGGCACCGGCAACCTGCTCGCCCGCAACTTCGACATTCCGCTCGAGCTGGCCGCCGCCGCCCGGATCGCGGCGGCGGGCGTGCACCGGCGCGTCGACGTCGGAGCGATCGAGGACGAGCGCTTCGCGGTGATGGCCGGCATGGGCTTCGACGCGGCGATGCTCCGGGATGCGCCGCCGGCGCTGAAGGACCGGCTCGGCTGGCCGGCGTACATCGTCAGCGGGTTGCAGAACGTCCGGCGCACTCCGATGACCAGCTTCGACCTGCGGCTCGATGACGGGGCGCCGGTACGCCGGCGCGGCCGCGGCGTGCTGGTGGGCAACGTCGGCCGGCTTCAGGGTGGCCTGCCGGTGCTGCCCGACGCCCGCGGCGACGATGGTCTGCTCGATGTCGCCGTACTGGCCCCACGCAGGCTGCGCGACTGGGCCGGACTGGCCGCGCGCATCGTGCTGCGGCGGCAACCCCGTCCCGAGCAGCTGGAGACCTGGCGCGCCGCCCGGGTCGAGATACGGGCCGACCGCGCCCTACCGGTGCAGCTCGACGGGGACGTGCGTCCCTCCACTGATCGCCTGCTCGTGCAGACGCAGCCGGCCGCTCTCGCGCTCTGCGTCCCGGTGGACCCGTCGACCTGACGGGCACCCCACGCCGGTCGCCCGGGGTTCATCCGGTCACCCGGGTGCGGGTGCCTCCACCCACTCGAGCCAGGCACCGTGTGGAGCGGTGAGGGCGAGGACTCGTCGTCCGTCCCGGCTCAGGACGAACGAACGCTCGTCCGCGCGATCCGCTGGCGCCGGCAGTGCGGGCAGCACCCGGTTGCCCTCGTTGGACAGCCACACCGCCCCCAGGGACCGCACCTGCTCCGCGAAACGACCGCGTTCCTCGGCGGTGAGGTAGCTGAGCACCGCGGAGTGGAAGACCACGAGGGTGGCGTCGGCAGGCGCCTCCGCGGCCAGCGGAAGCAGCTCGTCGAGCAGGTCGCCTTCGAGGATGCGCGGTGGGTCCCGGCGGGCAATCCGTACGGCGGTCCGAAGCCGATCGAGCCGCTCCGGCTGGTCCGGCCAGACCAGCGCCTCGAGCCAGCGGACCTCCTCGGCGTCGGAGACGTCAACCGGGTGCAGGTCGATCCCGGCTCGCCACACCACCTCGGGCAGCGAGTCCGGCAGCGGTACCGGTCCCCGGGGGTGGCACGACAGCGCCAGCTGGGCGTCTTCCCGGCCGACCCGGTGACCGGCGTAGTCGTAGCCGTAACGGTCGAGCAGCAGGCACAGACCGGCGCTTGTCCCGACCTCCAGCAGCGCCAGCGGACCGGGCAGCTGGGCTAGTGCGGGCAGCAGGGTGGCGCATCGGCCCACTTCGTTGGTCTGGGTGCGTCTGGCGAGCATGACGTCGACGACGGCATCACGCTGGTCGAGCAGCCAGCCGCGGAAGTCGCCGTAGTCAGGCAACGCGCCGGCGAGAAGCCGTACGGCGCCGAGCAGGAGGTTGGGCTGCCGCTTGGGCTCCGGCAGCTCGTCGAGCAGGGCCAGCACCACCTGGTCGTCGGCGATCCGGTTCGCCAGCCGCTCGTAGGTCGGTGACGATCCGCGAGCCGAACGCGCAAACTCCCGATACTGCTGGGCCGTGCTCGGCTCGCCCGTCATGCGAGGACTGTGTCAGGCGATCAAACCGGTCAGCGGTCAGTGGACGCGGTAGGGCTCGGCGTCCGCGCGCTTGAGCTCCATGCCGATGCCCGGGCGGCCGGTGTCCGGAGTCAACGAGCCGCGAGTCGCGACCAGAGCACCGTCGAAGAGCAGCCTTTCGATCCTCTCGTGGTCGTGGAAGTACTCGAGGTGGCGAAGGTTCGGTACGGCGGTCGCCGGGTGCGCATGCAGGCTGGGCGCGCAGTGCGCCGAGACAGAAACGTTTGCGGCGGCGGCGACGGCGGCCGCACGCAGGAACTCCGTCACGCCGCCGCAGCGGGTGACGTCGACCTGCAGGCAGTCGACCGCACCGGCGCCGATCATCCGGGCGAAGTACGGCAGGTCGTAGCCGTACTCGCCGGCCGCCACGTCGGCCACGACCTGATGGCGGACGGCGGCCAGCCCGGCGAGGTCGTCCGAGGAGACCGGCTCCTCGAACCAGCGGACGTCGTACTCCTCGAACCGGCGGGCCACCCGCACCGCCTGCCCAACGGTGTAGCCGCCGTTCGCGTCGACGTACAGCTCGACGTCGGGACCGATCACCCGCCGGGCGAGCGCCACCCGTTCCAGGTCGCGGGCCTCCTCGGTGCCCCACGACTCGCCGATCTTGATCTTCACCCGGGGGATCCCGAGCTCGTGCACCCACCGGGTGAGCTGAGCCGTCGTCTGCTCGTTGTCGTAGCTGGTGAAGCCGCCGCTGCCGTAGACGGGCACGTCCGTGTGCACCTGGCCGAGCAGCCGGCACAGCGGCAGGTCGAGCAGCCGGGCCTTGAGGTCCCACAGCGCGAGATCGACGGCCGAGATCGCCGTGGCGGTGATACCGGGGCGGCCGAGGTTGCGGACAGCCCGCACCATGGCAGCAGAGGAACCCGGTACGTCGAGAGCCGGCCTGCCGACCACCACGCCGGCCAGCAGGTCCTCGATCAGCGTCGCCGCGGCCCGGCCGGTGTAGCTCCAGCCGAGGCCCCGCGGACCGTCGCCGACCCGGACCTCGACGACCACCACCGAGGTCTTGGACCACGCCAGCGTGCCGTCCGCCTCCGGCGCGTCGGTCGGTACGTCGAAGACCGCGACGGCCACCCCCGTGACCGCTTCGTCGGCGATCACCGTGGCGCCGGCGTACGAAGGCCGGACCGCGCTCCAGCGACCAGGTGGTCGGCCGCCCGCGCGGCCAGCGACATGATCGTGAGCGCCGGGTTGGCGCTGCCCTGGGTGGGCAGGACGCTGCCGCCGCCGATGAGCAGGTTGGGAATCGCCCAGGTCCGGTGGGTGGCGTCGACCACGCCGGCGGCCTCCTCGGCGCTCATCCGGCAGCCACCGACGAGGTGGGCGAACCGGTCGATCGTAATGACCTCGGTTGCGCCGGCCGCGGTGAGGATGGCCTTCAGCTTCTCCTCCGCCGCCGCCACGAGCGACCGGTCGTTGTAGCACTGGCTGTAGCTGAACTTCGCCACCGGTAGCCCGTGCCGGTCGGTCTCCTCGGCGAGGGTCACCCGGTTGTCCGGCAGTGGGAGGAACTCGCACAGCGCGCCGATGACCGCCCAGTGGACGTAGTCGCGCATGTACTCGCGCAGGCTCGGGCCCCAGTGGCCCTGGGCGGCGACATGCTCGGAATAGGTGATGGGCAGCGGGGAGACGCCCTGCAGCGAGAAGCCGCGCTGATAGGGCTTGCTCCGGTCCGTCTCGTAGAAGTCCTCGGTGGAGACCTCCGGCGGCGGCGCCTTGTAGGAGCGGACCTCCGCGGCGAACCGGCCGGCGCTCTGCGGTGCCCCCTGCACCATGACGTAGCGGCCGACCTGGTCGTAGTCGTTGCACAGCCCGTCCGGCCAGCGCCGGGTGGCCGAGTTGAGCAGGAGGCGGGGCGTCTCGATCGAGTACCCGGCCACCGCGACCATCCGGGCACGCTGCACCCGCTCGACGCCGTCCCGCAGGTAGCGCACACCGGTCGCCACCCCTCGGGCGTCGTCGACCTCGACGGCGGTGACCATGGCGTCGGCCCGGATCTCGGCTCCATGGGCCAGTGCGTCCGGCACGTGGGTGATCAGGGGTGACGCCTTGGCGTTGACCTTGCAGCCCTGGAGGCAGAAGCCGCGGTAGATGCAGTGCGACCGGTTGCCGAACCGGCCGTTCGTGATCGCCACCGGGCCGACCTTGACCTGGATCCCGAGCTCCAGGCAGCCGCGCTGGAAGACCATCCCGTTACCGCCGATCGGGTGCGGCGACTGCGGGTAGCCGTGCGGGTCGCCCCAGGGCCAGTGCTCGCCGGCCACCGGCAGCTCCTGCTCGAGCTGGGAGTAGTAGGGCTTGAGGTCGGCGTAGGAGATCGGCCAGTCCGCGCCCACGCCGTCGTCGGTGTACGTCGAGAAGTCCGACGGGTGGAAGCGGGGCGTGTAGCCGGCGAAGTGCACCATCGAGCCGCCGACGCCACGGCCGGAGTTGTTGGAGCCCAGCGGCACCGGGTCGCTGCCGGCCAGCACCCGCGGCTCGGTCCAGTACAGATGGTGCGAGCCGGCCTCGTCGCTGACCCAGTCGCGGTCGGGGTCCCAGAACGGCCCCGCGTCGAAGGCGACCACTCGCCAGCCGGCCCGCGCCAACCGCTGCAGCAAGGTGGCGCCGCCCGCGCCGCAGCCCACGATGGCCAGGTCGACCTCGTCGTCGTCGTCGAACCGGCGCATCGACTCGCGGAGCTCGGCGTTGACGCGGCTGCCGTCGTTGGGTACGAGCCAGGCCGAGGCGTTGCGCCGGCGTACGCCGCTCGTCCCGAGCCTCACGTCTCGCGGCCGGGGCGCCGGCGCCGGGCGGATTCGACGTAGTCGGCCCACGGAGCCGGATCGCGACCGGAGGCGTCGGGCACCTCCCACGGCTCCCGGGCGTCGAGGCCGAGGTTCTTGTAGCCGCGCGGGTACGCCGGCCCGCCGAAGCCGATCTCGTTCCATGCCCAGGGATGCGAGTAGTACGCCGTACAGGCGTAGCGGGTCCACATGTCCCAGACGTGCTTGGCGGACAGGCCGTGCCAGTTTGAGCCGGAGCGGTCCTGGACCCGTTGCAGGACGTCGGCCTGGTCGTCCCAGCCGAGCGCGGCAAACCGGTCCCCATAGGCCGCCAGCGCGTCCGCATCGAGCCCAGCGAGGGATCGCCGGAACGCCGCGCCGTCCTCGGGCATGTCCTCGTGCCGCCAGCCGTCGGTCGAGCCCTCGCTCAACCGGACGTCCACCATGGCGAGGATCGGGACCTTGGGCCCGGCCCGCTGGTCGAGCAGCTGGTCGAACAGCGCGGTGCCGGTGGCCTGCTCGTCGGGGGAGAAGAAGTGCAGGGCCGGCGGAGCGCCCAGCCGAGCCTGGACGACGCTCGCCGTAGCGGCGTCCCAGGTACCAGCCTGACTCATCACGTCGTACCCCGGGAACCGCTCCTGCTCGCCGCCCGGGGTGGTGCCGGTCCTACGGCGCGAACGGGCCACCTCAGTCGCCCTCGCGGCGCAGCACGGAGGCCAGCAGCCCCATCCCGCCGACGATCGTGACCAGGAGTGGAGCGAGCAGCGGTGGTCCCATCTCGGCGTTGTAGCGGGCCAGTCGCCAGCCGCCGGGACGCTGGCCGATACCGCGAACATGCAAGTAGGTGCCCTGCAGCCCGTTGGCGACGATGGCCGCCGACGCGAGCGGCAGCGCGGTCTTGGCGGCCCGGCGGCTGGCGAACCCGGCGATCCCGGCCGCCAGACCGACTGGCCCGAGCGCGACCGGCAGCCACATCATCCGGTTGCCGAAGCTGGCCCGGTCGTGCTCGAGGAAGATCTCCGCCGCCGTGACGATCGCACCCACGCCGGTCAGCGCCGACAGCGACCGCTCGAACCGGCCGGTCTCGACGTTGCGCACCATCCGGTCGACCAGGTGCACCCGCGACTCCGCGGGCGCTCGCCTCATGCCTTTGTCCCCGGCAGAAGCTCCTGGACCTTGCTCTTGAGTCCCTCCTTGACCACGTCCCAACGGTCGGCGTCGCCGCGCACGATCGACAGCGCCGACTTCTCGATCTGGTCCAGGGTGGCGTGCGGCGGGATCGGCGGCACCGCCGGGTCGGTCACGAACGCGATGACGGCCGGCCGGCCGGCGCTCAGTGCCTGCTCCCACGCCGGGGCGACGTCGGCCGGCTTGTCCACGTGGATGCCGAGCAGCCCAAGGCTCTCGGCGTAACCGGCGTACGGGAAGGCCGGCACCTCCTGCGACGGCAGGAAGGCGGGCGCTCCCTCCATCGCCCGCAGCTCCCAGGTCACCTGGTTGAGGTCGGAGTTGTCCAGCACGGCGACGACCAGCCGCGGGTCCGCCCACTCGCGCCAGTACTTCGCGATCGTGATCAGCTCGTTGATGCCGTTCATCTGCATCGCGCCGTCGCCGACCAGCGCGATGCACGGCCGGGTCGGGTCCCCGAACTTGGCGCCGATCACGTACGGGACGCCGGGGCCCATCGTCGCGAGATTGCCAGAGAGCGACCCGCGCATGGTGCCGCGCATCTTGATGTGCCGGGCGTACCAGTTCGCCGAGGAACCGGAGTCAGAGGCGACGATCGCGTTGTCGGGAAGCAGGGGCGAGAGCTCGGCGAACACCTGCTCAGGGTTGATCGGGTCGGCGCTGGTGTGCGCGCGCCGCTCCATGACCTCCCACCACCGGGCGACGTGGCCCTCAACCTCGTCGCGCCAGGAGCGGTCCTCCTTCCGCCGCAGCAGCGGAATCAGCCGAGCGAGGGTGGCCTGGCCGTCGCCGACGAGGTTGACCTCGTACGGGTAGCGCATCCCGATGAACTTCTGGTCCCGGTCGATCTGGACTCCGCGCGCGGACCCGAACTCGGGCATGAACTGTGTGTACGGAAAGCTCGAGCCGACCGTCAGCAGGGTGTCGCAACCCATCATCAGCTCGTAAGAGGGGCGGGTGCCGAGCAGGCCGATCGAGCCGGTGACGAACGGCAGCTCGTCGGAGAGGACGTCCTTGCCGAGCAGGGCCTTGGCTACTCCGGCGCCGAGCAGGTCGGCCACCTGCACGACCTCGGCCGCGGCGCTGCGGGCGCCCTGCCCGACCAGCATCGCGACCTTCGTGCCGGCGTTGAGCACATCGGCCGCCCGCTGCAGGTCGGCCTCGGTCGGCACGACCTCGGGTGAGCTCACCCCCAGGCTGGACGGCACCATTTTGAACTCGTGCGTGGGTGGCGAGTAGTCGAGCTCCTGGACGTCGGCCGGCAGGATGATCGCCGTCACGTCGCGCTCGCTGTAGGCGGTGCGGATCGCCCGGTCCAGCACGTTGGGCAGCTGCTCGGGGACCGTCACCATCTGCACATAGTTGTGGGCGACGTCCTTGAACAGGGTCAGCAGGTCGACCTCCTGCTGGTACGAGCCGCCCATCGCGCTCCGGTTGGTCTGGCCCACGATGGCGACGACCGGTACGTGGTCGAGCTTGGCGTCGTACAGGCCGTTGAGCAGGTGGATCGCGCCCGGACCGGAGGTCGCGACGCAGACGCCGACCCGGCCGGTGAACTTGGCGTAGCCGACGGCCTCGAACGCGGCCATCTCCTCGTGCCGGGCCTGGACGAACTTCGGCACGTTGTCCGCGCGTCCCCACGCGGCGAGCAGCCCGTTGATCCCGTCGCCAGGGAAGCCGAAGACCAGCTCGACGCCCCACTCGCGAAGCCGCTGGAGCAGGAAGTCGGCGACCGTCGAGCCCATCAGTGCTCGCCGAGCAGCGAGTCGAAGACCGCCGCGGTGACCAGGCCATAGGCGAGGTGCGGGACGACGTCCGCGACCCAGCTGCTCGCTGGCCAGGACGACGGGTCGGCCACGCCCAGCGCGGTGGCCGGTACGTCGCTGCCGGCCATCGCCGCCATGCCGAGCCCGACCCCCGCGAGCAGAGCGGGCGGCCGCGGCCCCGCGGCACGGAACAGCCCGTACGCCCCACCGACTCCAAGACCGGTGAGGTAGCCGAGCAGTGCGCCGATGCCTTCCTTGCGGTTGTCCACCGGCTCACCGGGATCGATCCCCTTCGCGAGGTCGATGCCGCTCTTCTCGGCCATCTTCTCGGCAACCTGCGCCGGCACCTCGCTGGAGGGTCGCGCGCGCAGCGCCATGTCGAGATAGGTGACCACGTTCAGGGCGGCCGTGCCGGTGGCACCGGCCGCGATTCCGACGAGCAGGTGACGGCGCATGCGGGCTCCTTCTGGGAACGTCCAGACGATGCTCCACCTTCTCGCGGATGCAGTCGCCGTGGTCGAGCCGCCCCCGGTCGTCACCAACGTGTAAGCACCGGTGGCGGCCGTTCGTCTCCACCGGCGCCCGGGGCTGGTGGGCTACCGTAGGCACATGCGTATGCACATCGTGCTGGACGACGAGTTGGTCGCGCAGCTGGACGCCCGTGTCGGGCGCGGTGCACGCAGCCGCTTCGTCGTCGAAGCGGTACGGCGGCGACTAGCCGACGAGGAGCGCTGGGACTCCCTGCTGGCCGCCGCGGGCTCGGTGGACGACGGCGGGCACGACTGGGACGACGATCCCGCCGGGTGGGTCGCTGCGCAGCGGCGCGGTGACACCGAGCGGTTGGGCTGAGATGAGCGTCGTCCTGCTGGACACAACGGTCCTGATCGACGTACTGCGAGGCAGACCGGTGCTCGAGCGATTGCGTCTGGTCCGGAGTAGGGCCGATGTGGCGGCGACCTGCGCGGTCAACGTGGAGGAGGTCGTGCGCGGGCTGCGCCCGCACGAGCAGGTGGCGGTCGAGCGGCTGCTCGACGGGCTCCTCGTCGTACCCCTCGACCGCATGGTGGGCGAACGAGCCGGCGCCTGGCGCCGCGACTACGCCGGTCGAGGCACGACCCTCTCGCAGGCGGATTGCCTGATCGCGGCAGCAGCACTGTCAGCAGGCGGCCGCCTGGCCACCGGCAATCCACGCCACTTTCCGATGCCGGAGGTCGACGTTGAGCACTGGCCCGTGGGGCGGTGAGTTCGCCAGCCGACTGCCTTGACCCGCGCAGGCACGTACCTGCGCAGCGGGCGGCACGACGTTCGAGCTCAGTGCGGCGCCGGGAGGTACGGGACCGAGTCGTAGAAGTCGATCGCCGTTCCACCGCTCCCCGCCGGCGAGGTCGCTGAAGTGCCGGCTCGGCGCGCAGGGACCGGCCCGTCCGCAGACGATCCCGTCCGGTGCGCTGCAGCGACGGTGACCGCTTCCGTGAGGCGGCGTACCGCGTCGGCCGAGCCGGTCGTGGCCAGCCGCGCGTAGCCCAGCACGAGGGCCGGCGGCCCGGGCACCGTCCCCCGCATGGTGCCAACCCCGAGCACCCCCAGGCCGGCCCGCATCGCGGCGGCTACGACCCGATCCTCGTCGACCTCCGCGGGGAGCTCCAGCAGCAGGTGCAGGCCCGCGGCCAGGCCGGTGACCCGGCAGCTCGGCAGCTGTCGGCCCAGCTCGGCGACCAGTGCGTCCCGCCGGTCCTGGTAGCGGCGGCGAACCCGGCGCAGGTGCCGGTCGTAGGAGCCCGAGTCGAGCAGCCGGGCCAGCGCGTGCTGTTCGATGACGTTCGTGCCGAAGTCGTCGTCGCGCTTGGCCTCGGCGACCAGGCGCAGCAACCCTGGCGGAGGCACCAGCCAGCCCAGCCGCAGGCCAGGGGCGAGCGACTTGCTCACCGACCCCACCAGCGCCACCCGGGAGGGGTCAAGACCTTGCAGGCAGCCGACCGGCGCCCGGTCGTAGCGGAACTCGGCGTCGTAGTCGTCCTCGATCACCAAGCCGTCGACATCGCGGGCCCACTGCAGCAGCGCTGTGCGGCGCCCCGGGGAGAGCGCCATCCCGGTCGGGTACTGGTGCGCCGGCGTGACGACGACGACCCGGCACCTCGTGGCCGCGAGAGCCACCACGTCGATGCCCTCCATATCCACCGGCACGTCGACGATGCTCAGCCCGTAGCGCCCCAGCACCCCCCGCTGTACGGCGTTGCTCGGGTCCTCCACGGCAAGCTGTCGGTGGCCCTGGGCCACCAGCGCGCGGGCGGACAAGGTGAGTCCCTGGGTAACGCCGGCAACGACCAGGACGTCGTCGGCAGTGGCCATGGCGCCGCGCACCCGCCGCAGGTAGGCGGCCAGCTGGTCGCGCAGCGCCAGAACGCCCAATGGGGCCGAGTAACCGAGCTCAGCGTCGGGAATTTGCTGGAGGACGTGCCGGACGGCACCTGCCCAAGCCGACCGCGGAAAGGCGCCGAGGTCCGGTGCTCCGGGCCGCAGGTCCAGTATCGCTGGCGAGGGGGCTGGCCGCTCTGCCGGGTTGGGTCGCGCCGGGATGGCGGCGCCGGCGGCCACCTGAGTTCCGGAGCCGCGTACGGCGATCAGGAAGCCCTCCGCCACGAGCTGGTTGTAGGCCTCGACGACCACTCCGCGGGAGATCCCCAGCTCGCGAGCCAGCGTGCGACTCGGGGGGAGCGTGGTACCGGCCGACAGCCGGCCGCTGCGAACAGCGTCGCGCAGGTTGTCCCGTAGCTGGGCGCCGAGCGGTCGTCTGCGGTGCCGGTCCAGCTCGATGAGCAGCTCGAGGCCGGCATCCGCCATGATTGGCCCCCCAAGATGACACGAGATTGGCCCTACAAGTAGGCCACATGTCGACCTAGCCTAGATCCCGGTCGCCTCGACAAGCAGTCGACCGTCCTAGTGCCTGGCGGTGGGTCGTCGTCGAATCTCCGACCGCGCTGACAACGGCCCGGGTGCCGCCCAAGGCCCAGCTGCCTCCGAACGGCGGTCGAGTCGTCGCCTCCGGGGAGTTCACTGCCGGCTCGGCGCACAACCACGCCGGCGGCGGCACCTACGTGACCCGCGACGCTGACCCGGTGGCACCGCTGGTGGCGCTCGTCGACCACGGTGATCCGGTGGTCCGGGAGATGTCCGGGCGCCTCAAGCTGGCTGGCCACACCGCGGTGTTGGTCGCGCCCCAGACGGCTGCAGCTGCGGTTGCCCGGATCGTCGAGCTGAGCCCCGACCTGGTGGTCCTAAATTGCCAGGCGGTGGGTCCCGGTGGTCTGTCGGTGGTTCGGCGACTGCGGCAGCTGCTGCCTCTCATGCCCGTCGTGCTTGTCAGCCCCCGCGCCGACGAGGCGGAGCGCATCTCCGGCCTCGCCGCCGGTGCCGATGACTTCCTGCCTTGGCCGACCTCGCCAGTGGAGCTTGTCGCGCGGGTGCGTGCGGTCCTGCGCCGCACGCAGGGGCAGCGGGCTTCCCGCCCGGTGCCGGTGTTGGTCGCCGGACCGCTGGTGGTTGACGAGACCCGCCGTCGAGTCGAGGTCTTCGGCGAGGAGGCTCACCTCACCCTGCGAGAGTTCGAGCTGCTGGTCTTCTTGATGCGGCACCCGGAGCAGCCGCTGCGGCGAGAGGTCCTGCTCGAGCAGGTGTGGGGCTACAGCTTCGGTGAGCCCTCAACGGTGACGGTGCACATCCGCCGCCTTCGTACCAAGGTCGAGCCCGACCCTGGCCGGCCGACGGCGATCCGTACGGCGTGGGGCATCGGCTATCTCTTCGACCCGGCCGGTCCGGGCGCCTGGCGCCCCGTCGAGACGACCGGTCGGTTAGAGCAGCACCCCCTCGGCGGCAGCGATACCGACGGCGGCGTTGATGAGCCCGACATGGCTCATGGCCTGGGGGAAGTTGCCGAGTAGGTCGCCGGTGAGCGGGTCGGCCGCTTCGCTCAACAGCCCGACGTCGTTGGCGTACGCCGTGGCCCGCTCGAACAAATCACGGGCCCTGGCGGTCTGGCCGGCCAGAGCCAGGCATTGCACCAGCCAGTAGCTGCACAGCAGGAAGGTGGGTTCGAGGCGGGCGGTGGCCGCCGCCTGCTCGAATCGGTAGAGCAGCCCACACGGTGCCGAGAGGTCGGTTGCGACCCGCTCGATCGTGGCCCACATCCGCGGGTCGGTGACCGGTAGGAACCCGGTGAGGGTCAGCAACAGCGCCGAGGCGTCCAGCACGTCGCTGTCCAAGGCCTGCGCGTAGGCCCCGAGCCGGTGGCTCCACCCCCGCTCGAGTATCTCCGCGCGGATCTGCCCACGGGTGGCGGTCCAGTCCGGCACCCGGTCGGGGCGGCCGATGCTGGCGGCCAGCCGGATCGCGCGGTCGAGGGCCACCCAGGACATCAACTTGGAATACAGGTAGTGCCGTGGCGGGCCGCGGTCGTCCCACCGGCCGTGGTCGGGATCAGCCCACCGCAGTGCGGCGCCGTCGGCAAGCGTTGCGAGCAGTTTGCAAGTCTCGAGATCGAACGGCTCCAGCCGGCCAGCCAGCCGGCAGACCGCGTCGAGCACCTCCCCGCAGGTGGCCGGCTGGCCAATGCCCGTCCCAGTGTTGCCGACCCGAACCGGCCCGTTGCCGCGCCACCCAGCCAGATGGCCGAGCTCGCGCTCGAACACGTCGAGCTCACCGCCGACGCCGTATACCGCCTGAGTGCCCAGGCCGGGCCCCTCCGAGGTGCCGGCCACCCCGAGCAGCCAGCCGAGTAGCCGCTCGGCGTCGATGGAGCAGCCCTCGGCTGACAGCGCGTCGAGCGTCTGGGCCGCGTCGCGCACCCAGCTGTACCGGTAATCCCAGTTCGCCGCGCTGCTTCGGCTCGGCGGCAACGACGTGGTCGCGGCCGCAACCGTGGCGCTGGTGTCCGCGTAGGTCAGGCCCCGGAGCACCCGGGCGCTGACCCCGACCAGCTCCGGCCACGGGCCGGCGTACGAGCTGTGTGCGGCCGACCAGGTCTCCCACGACAGAACCGTGTCTGCGAGGCACCGCTCGATCTCGCCCTGTGACCACAGCCGCGGAAGGTCTGACCATCCGTCCGCATAGTGCAACGCAAAGGCGATCGTCTCCCCGGCCCGCAGCGTGCGCCGCCAGCGCGCCCAACCAGTGCTCACCTCGGTCGGTGGCGGTCCGGACAGGGCGAGCCCGCACCCGCCGCCGACCGCTGCGATCCCACCAGGCACGACCCGTAGCCGTGGACGGACGCGGGCGTACTCCGGGCGTGGCCCGAACTCGACCTCCAAATCGGTCGTGCCGTGATCCGCGCTGACCACTCGCACCAGCACGTGCGGAGCGAGCCGGCCGAGCCCATGACCGGCCTGCGCCGGGTCCAGGACCAGGGCGTCCGACACCGTCAGGACCGCAGTAGGCGTGGTGAAGCGGGTCGAGAGCACCAGGGTGCCGGGCCGGTAGGACCGGTCCACGTCGTACTCGCCCGCCGGGCGGATGGACCAGCAACCTCCACCCGGATCCAGCAGCTCGGCGAAGATCGACGGAGCGTCGAAGCGTGGCACGCAGAGCCAGTCGACCGAGCCGCTGCCGCTGACCAGGGCAGCGGAGTGCCAGTCGGAGAGAATCGCATAGTCGCTGATCGGACGGCTTGTCATACGGGCACCATGTGGTCAGGCCCGCGCCGCGGACAGAGCCTGCTGCGGCGGCGGGGGCGCGGCTTGGGAGAACGCCGACTCGAGCGAGCCGGTCCGGGAGCTGCCGAACGGGTTCCCACCGAAAGGGCAGCCGGCCTCAGTGTGAGCGCGTCAGCTGCCGGTGGCCAAGGTCGCAAATCTGACAAGGTCAGAAACTCCGGCTGCGGTCAGCCGGCCGCTCGTCAGCCGTGACGACGACGGCGCAGGCTGGACAATCAGCGGATCTGGACGAGCAGGCCCTTCTCCCAGCCCTTGTGAACCGCGTGGGCGCGGCTGCGGGCGCCGAGGCGACGGGACAGCTGGGTGAGCGTCGTCTTCACCGTGCTCGGGGAGACGTACAGGGTGCGGGCGATCTCGGCGTTGGACCTGCCCTCGGCAACCAGGCGCAGCACGTCGAGCTGACGGCCCGTCAGGTGCGCGTGGCCGTTCGAGTGGCCGTTCCCGTTACTGCTCATGGTCGCTCCGTCGGGTTGTCCGTCTGCGCTACCTCCAACGACGCTCCCGCCCGGAAGGTGCGGGTGCGCCATGCCGATGTGGCGCCATCCGGACGCCGAGCCACGGCCTGTGGAGCGCTCGCATGAACGGCGAGTACGGCGGCTGCGAGCAACACGGCGTTGCGAACGGCCAGGAGAGCAACGGCGGCCGGCCGGGCGTGCAGGAGCGACAGGTAGCTGCCGGGGAACACCCCCTGGGTGAGCGCCGCGGCCAGGATCGTGAGCAGCACCGGGGTGTGG
>JBPCOB010000189.1:0-14480 GCA_051000715.1 Mycobacteriales bacterium | reverse complement strand
CAACCGTGACGTCGTCGTCGCTGAGATCATGGGCGTGAAGCCACAAAGGCGGGCGTTGGGGGCGACGCGTGGATCTCGGAATGGTGACGTGCTCGAATGGTTCTTGGCGCACCGCGTCGATTCCGTGAAGTCGAGCCGCGGTGTCATGGCTGGCGACGGCCTGAGCAGCTGGTCCGACGGATTGGACGGCCGCCCGCGCGCGACGAAGTTCTGTCGCAGGAACATCCGCCACGGCGTAGAGGCCACGCTGATCGCGGACGAGTGATCCGCGGCGCAGCGCCCAGTCGATCTCGGATCGGCTGATGCCAGCCGTCAGCATCTCGGCCCGCGTGATGACCCCATGGTCACTTCCAGCCTGCTCACGCAACTCCATGCCAGGAGCCTGGGCGGAGCCGCCGCTCGGAGACGGTCTCTGCTCACTAATGTGGAAGCTGCCCTGGCGTTGTGGATGAACGACGATGTCGTAGCGTCGCAGGCGACGCGCCGCGCGCGTTCTCGGCTGAGCTACGACATCAGCGCAGGGTCGGGACAGATGTCGTAGCGACGCAGTCGACCCGCCGGGCGTGTTCTGGGCTGGCCTACGACATCAGGGGGTCGGGTAGGGCGACCAGCAGCGGCTGCAGTCTCGAAGGTGAGCTGTGTAGGCCCCGTACCCTGGGTGCCGCCATGCCTGTGACCTCAGTCTTCCCGCAGCTCGAATCCCTCCTGCCTCGGATCAGCAAGCCGATCCAGTACGTCGGCGGTGAACTCAACGCCCAGGTCACGGATTGGGACTCCGTCGAGGTGCGCTGGGCGCTGATGTACCCCGACGCCTACGAGGTCGGGCTGCCCAACCAAGGCGTCATGATTTTGTACGAGGTGCTGAACGAGCGCGCGGACGCCCTGGCCGAACGCACCTACGCCGTGTGGCCGGATCTCGCGGGCTTGATGCGCGAGAACGGGGTCCCTCAGTTCACCGTCGACGGCCATCGTCCGGTGATCGACTTCGATGTCCTTGGCATCAGTTTCGCCACCGAACTCGGCTACACGAACATGATCGAGGCCCTCGACCTCGCCGGCATCCCGCTGCGCGCGAAGGACCGCACCGATGAGCCGCTGGTGATCGCCGGCGGCCACGCCGCGTTCAACCCCGAGCCGATCGCCGACTTCCTCGACGCGGCGGTGCCGGGGGACGGCGAGCAGGCCGTCCTGATGATCACCGAGATCGTCCGCCGGTGGAAGGCCGAGAGCCGACCCGGTGGTCGTGAGGAGCTGCTGCTGCGCCTGGCCCGCACCGGGAGCGTCTACGTGCCGCGCTTCTACGACGTCGACTACCTGCCGGACGGCCGGATCTCGCGGGTCGTGCCCGACCGTCCCGGCGTACCGGCCCGGGTGGCCAAGTCCACGGTGATGGACCTCGACGAGTGGCCGTACCCCAAGGCGCCGCTGGTCCCACTGGCCGAGACCGTGCACGAGCGGATGAGCGTGGAAATCTTCCGTGGGTGCACCCGCGGCTGCCGGTTCTGCCAGGCCGGCATGATCACTCGACCGGTGCGAGAGCGAAGCATCACCGGCATCGGCGCGATGGTGGAGGCGGGCCTGGCCGCGACCGGCTACGAGGAGGTCGGCCTGCTGAGCCTATCCAGCGCCGACCACTCCGAGATCGGCCAGATCGCCGCCGGGCTGGCCGACCGGTACGACGGCACCGCGACCAGCCTGAGCCTGCCGAGCACCCGGGTCGACGCGTTCAACGTGACGCTGGCCAACGAGCTGTCCCGCAACGGCCGCCGGTCCGGGCTCACCTTCGCCCCGGAGGGCGGCTCGGAGCGCATCCGCAAGGTGATCAACAAGACGGTCAGCGAGGACGACCTCATCCGCACCGTCACGACGGCGTACGCCGCGGGGTGGCGGCAGGTCAAGCTCTACTTCATGTGCGGCCTGCCCACGGAGACCGACGAGGACGTCCTGCAGATCGCCCGACTGGCCAAAGCGGTCGTCTCCGCGGGGCGCAAGGCCAGCGGCCGTAGCGACATTCGTGCCACCGTGTCCATCGGCGGGTTCGTGCCCAAGCCGCACACGCCGTTCCAGTGGGCGGCCCAGCTCGACGCCGAGACCACCGACCGCCGGCTGCGGCTGCTCCGCGACGCGATCGGCCGGGACCGATCGATCGGCTACCGCTACCACGACGGCAAGCCGGGGATCGTCGAGGGCCTGCTCTCCCGCGGCGACCGCCGGGTCGGTGCCGTCGTACGCCGGGTGTGGGAGGACGGCGGCCGCTTTGACGGCTGGAGTGAGCACTTCTCCTTCGAGCGCTGGATGAAGGCGGCCGCCGATGTCGGGGTCGACGTCGACTGGTACACCACCCGGGAGCGCGACCACACCGAGGTGCTCCCCTGGGACCACCTCGACGCCGGCCTGGACAAGGAGTGGCTCTGGGAGGACTGGCAGGACGCGCTCGCCGGCTCGGAGGTCGAGGACTGCCGCTGGACCCCTTGCTACGACTGCGGAGTGTGCCCCGGCATGGGCACCGAGATCCAGATCGGCCCCACCGGCCGCCGGCTGCTGCCGATCACACCGAGATGACGCCGGCGGTACGTCGGGCGGGCCGCTGCGACGCCGTCGAGCTGGCCGGGCTGCGCTGGCGGTGGCGGGTCGACGAGCGAGGCGAGCAGGGGCTGACGTGGGAAGACTTCTGCTCCCGCTTCGCGCGGTGGTGGGAGGAGCACGAGCACAGTCACCGCGCCTTCGCCGAGCTGGACGGCAGTGCGGTCGGGACCATGTGGCTGGCGATCATCGACCGCATCCCCGGCCCGGGCGTCTGGGACCGGCGGGCCGGACAGGTGCAGAACGCCTACGTCCTGCCGGACCACCGGGGCCTTGGGGTCGGCACGGCATTGCTCGCCGTCCTGCGCGCGGAGGCCGCGAGGCTGGGACTGGACTACCTGAGCGTCCACCCGAGCGAACGTTCGTACGACTTCTACCGACGCGGCGGTTTCACCGAGACGGTGCGGGTGCTCGAGCTGCGCCCGGTGCGAGGCTAGATGCCGGCACGTACGCCGGAGGGCCCGCCACCGCCGCCGGCCGTGGCGCGGATGCGCATCCGCTACGCGAAGCGCGGCCGGCTGCGGTTCAGCAGCCACCGGGACTTCCAGCGGGCGTTCGAGCGGGCACTGCGTCGGGCCGGCGTACCGATGGCGTACTCCGCCGGTTTCTCGCCGCACCCGAAGATCTCCTACGTCGGTGCGGCGCCGACCGGAACGGCCAGCGAGGCCGAGTACCTGGAGATCGCCCTCACCGAACCGGTGGAGCCGGCTGGGCTGCGCGCCGCGCTGGATGACGCGCTGCCCGCCGGCCTGGACGTCATGGAGGCGGTGGAGGCCGGGAGCGGCTCACTGGCCGAGCGGGTGAACGCTTCTGACTGGCGCATCGAGCTGGCCGGCGTACCGGTGGAACGGGCGGCGGCGGCGGTGGCCGCGTTCCTCGACCAGGCTGAGGTGCCGGTGGTTCGGGTCCTCAAGGACGGCGCTCGCACACTCGACGCCCGGGCACCCGTGGTACTCGCCGAGGTGACCGGGGGAAGGGAGACACGACCCGGGAAACCGGCTGGCGAGCCGCTGTGTGCGATACTGCGGTTGGTCGTGCGGCATGTAACACCGGCTGTACGACCCGACGACATCCTGGCCGGACTGCGTCTGGTGGCCGACCTCGTGCCGCCGGTGCCACCCTCGGTGACCCGGCTGGCCCAGGGCCTGCTCGACGTCAGTGACGACCTCCCGGCCCGGATCGCCGATCCGCTGGCGCCCGACCGCGGTGCCGGCCGGCTCGCCGATGTCGCCGGCGCCCCGCTCCCGCGGTAGGCGCGCCCGCCGACTTCCGTCGGTGCCGCTCGATACGAAGCGGCGGCCGACGACCAAACGACAGCTCCCGCGCGGCGCTTGGCGCCCGGGAGCGTGAACGGAGATCGCCCGGATGCTCGATACCGAGCCCACCGGCGGGGACAGCCCCGCGACCGCAGCACCGACCGCGTCGCCGGTAGACGGCTCGTCGGCTCCCGCCGCGGCCCAACCCCGCCGGCGCCGGGCCGCGTCACGCCCGGCCGGTCCACCCGAGCCGGTGGCGGAAACGCCGGACCCGGTTCCGGGGGGTCCGCTGGCCCCGACCGGTCCGGCCGAGCCGGCGGCGCGGACCGCGCAGCCACCGCGCGCCCGCGGTGGCCGCCGGACCGCCAAGGCGGCGATCGAGGAGGCGGCGGTTGAAGCGCCGGCGCCGGTTGCGGTAGCCGGCCTCGCGACCGCTCCCGGCGACCGCGCACGAACCGAGCGCCCACCAAGACGGGGCACTCACGCGGAGTCACCGCGAGCCGAAGCGGCGCCAGCGGCCCTGACCGACCCCGTTCCAGTAGCGGACACGCCGGGGGACGACACGCCAGCCGAGCCGCCGCGGCGTCGTCGGCGTACGACGGCCGCCAAGAACGCCGCCGGGCCCGAAGTTCTGCCGGACCGCGAGGGCGAGCCGGCGGCTGCCCCGACACCCCCGCCGGTTCCCCCAGCCGTCGTCACCTTCCAGCCGCCGCCCGCAGTGATGTTCCAGCCGCCCTCCATCGCTTTCCAGCCTCCGGAGGAACCCGTCGTAGAGGCTGCCGAGCCAGCCGCGCCACGTCGGCGACGCCGGTCCGGTCCGGTCGCGACCGGACCTGAGGGGGATTCGGTTACCGAGGCGGCGGCCGCCGTGGCGGAGCCCGCCGCCGGGGTGGCGCCCGCCGAGGATCCTGACGACGCCGAGGGCGAGGAGGGCCGCCCCGGCCGGCGTCGGCGCCGCGGCCGACGAGGTCATGGCGGCACGCTCGAGAGTGCGGACGCCGGGGGAGCGGTTGCCGCCGACGGCGAGCCGGCCGCCGCCAACGCTGGGAGCCCCCAGACCGGTGGCGAGCCGGCGGAGGACACCGGCGAGGGCGCCACCGAAGAGGAGGGCGGTACCCGGCGCCGCCGGCGGCGCCGGCGGCGAGGCGCCGGCGGCGAGGACACTGCTGGACCGGCTCCGGATGACCCACCGAACACCGTCGTGCGGGTCCGGGCGCCGCGGACCAGCGAGCCCCGAGAGGCCGACGAGGTGAAGGGCGTCCGCGGTTCAACCCGACTGGAGGCGCGCCGGCAGCGCCGTCGGGATGGCCGCGACTTCGGCCGCAGACCCGCGGTGATCAGCGAGTCGGAGTTCCTGGCCCGGCGCGAAGCCGTCGAGCGGGTCATGGTCGTGCGCGAGTCCCGGGACCGCACCCAGGTCGCCGTGCTCGAGGACGGCGTACTCGTCGAGCACTACGTGACGAAGACCGCCGCGACGTCGTACGTCGGCAACGTCTACCAGGGCCGGGTGCAGAACGTGCTGCCGTCGATGGAGGCGGCGTTCGTCGACATCGGCAAGGGCCGCAACGCCGTGCTGTACGCCGGCGAGGTCAACTACGACGCGAGCTCGCTGGAGGGTCGGCCGCAGCGGATCGAGCAGGCGCTCAAGTCCGGTCAGTCGGTCCTGGTCCAGGTCACGAAGGACCCGATCGGCTCCAAGGGGGCCCGGCTCACCAGCCAGATCAGCCTGCCTGGCCGGTACCTGGTCTACGTGCCCGAGGGAAAGATGACCGGCATCAGCCGCAAGCTGCCCGACACCGAGCGTTCCCGGCTGAAATCGGTGCTCAAGCGGGTCACGCCTGAGGGCGCCGGAGTGATCGTACGAACCGCCGCCGAAGGGGCCGACGAGGCCGAGCTCACCCGCGACGTGGCCCGGCTGGCCGCGCAGTGGGAGAACATCACCAAGCGGGCTGCCTCGGCCAGCCCGCCGGCACTTCTCTACTCCGAGCCCGACCTCGTCGTCCGCGTGATCCGTGACGTTTTCAACGAGGACTTCACCTCGGTCGTCGTCCAAGGCGAGGACGAGTGGGACACGATCGAGGCGTACGTCGAGCACGTGGCACCGGACCTGCGAGAACGGTTGCGGCGCTGGACCGAGGACGGCGACGTCTTTTCGGCGTACCGCGTGGACGAGCAGCTCGCAAAGGCCATCGAGCGCAAGGTGTGGCTGCCCAGCGGCGGGTCGTTGGTGTTCGACCGGACCGAGGCCATGGTCGTGATCGACGTCAACACCGGCAAGTTCACCGGCGCCGGTGGCAACCTCGAGGAGACCGTCACCCGCAACAATCTCGAGGCCGCGGAGGAGATCGTCCGCCAGCTACGGCTGCGCGATCTGGGCGGGATCATCGTCATCGACTTCATCGACATGGTGCTGGAGAGCAACCGCGACCTGGTGCTGCGACGGCTGCTGGAATGCCTGGGCCGCGACCGGACGAAGCACCAGGTAGCCGAGGTCACCTCCTTGGGGCTTGTCCAGATGACCCGCAAGCGGGTGGGCCAGGGGCTGGTCGAGGTGTTTTCCGAACCTTGCCCGGAATGTGCCGGTCGGGGGATTCGGGTGACTCTGGACCCGTTCCAGCCTGCAGCGCCGACCCGACGGCCGACCGCGCCGCGGATGCCGTTGGAAGCCCACCTTGCCGTTCCGTCACCGGTCGAGCTGGCGGTGGCCCTGCAGGCACCGCGGCCACCCGCTGGAACCGGCACCATGGAACGCCCGACCGAGCCGCAGCCGGCTCCCATGGAGCCGATTCCCGTGGAGCCGGTTCTGGTTCCGACCGAGCCGGTTCCGACCGAGCCGGTTCCGCTCGACGAGCCGCCGCCGGCGCCGCGGGCACGAGCCCGGCGTACGTCGGCCCGAAAGGTCGGGGACGCGTCGGTCGAGCCGGCTCCGGTGCCGGTCCACGTCGGCAGCTGAAGCGGCGGGTTTGACCGTCGGGAGCGCGGCTCCTTACCCTGGTGGTTTCGCGCGCCCAACCGGCGGCCGGTTTTCGCCTGTGCCCACGGCGCCACCTGGAGTGAACGACCGATTTCGGAGGCCGAGACGATGTACGCGATCATCCGAGCGGGTGGTCGCCAGTACAAGGTGGCCGTCGGCGACGTCGTGGAGGTCGACCGCTTGTCGGCCGGTCCCGGTGCTGAAGTCGTCCTGCCGGCGCTCTTGGTCGTTGACGGGGACCGGCTCACCACCGATGTGCAGGCTCTGTCCGCGGTGACGGTGCGGGCCGAGGTGGTCCGGCCCACCAGGGGACCGAAGATCGACATCTTGAAGTACAAGAACAAGACCGGCTACCGCAAGCGGCAGGGTCACCGTCAGCACCACACCGAACTGAGGGTGACCGGGATCGACGCCGGCGCCGGTTCCGCCGAGAGCACAGGAGAGTAGAGCCTCATGGCGCACAAGAAGGGCGCGTCCTCCAGCCGGAACGGGCGCGACTCCAACGCCCAGCGGCTCGGGGTCAAGCGGTACGGCGGCCAGCTGGTCAATGCCGGGGAGATTTTGGTGCGCCAGCGGGGAACCCACTTCCATCCGGGCGCCCTGGTCGGGCGGGGCAGCGACGACACCCTTTTCGCGCTCGCGGCCGGCGCGGTCCTGTTCGGAACACGACGCGGCCGCCGTTCGGTGAGCATCGTGCCTGCGGGGACCGGCGCGTCCACAGTCGACGCCTAGCCGGCCGGCCGGCACCCGCGGAGCCGGCATGGCGACGTTCGTCGACCGCGTCGTCCTGCGGGTAGCAGCCGGCAACGGCGGCAACGGCTGCGCGTCGGTGCATCGGGAGAAGTTCAAGCCGCTGGGCGGTCCGGACGGCGGCAACGGTGGCCACGGCGGTGACGTGGTGCTCGTCGTCGACGGCAACGTCACGACGCTGCTGGACTACCACCGCTCGCCACACCGGCGAGCGACCTCCGGACGTCCGGGCCAGGGCGGCCACCGAAACGGCGCCGACGGCGACAGCGTCGAGCTCGCCGTCCCGGACGGCACGGTGGTACGCCGACTCGACGGCACCGTTCTTGCGGACCTGGTCGGTGCCGGGACCAGATTCGTCCTCGCTCGCGGCGGAACCGGCGGGCTGGGCAACGCCGCCTTGGCCTCCCCGCGCCGCAAGGCACCGGGTTTCGCGCTGCTGGGGGAGCCCGGCGCCGAGGCCGAGGTGGTGCTCGAGCTCAAGACCGTCGCCGACGCCGCTCTCGTCGGCTTCCCCAACGCCGGCAAGTCGTCGCTGATCGCCGCGCTGTCGGCGGCCAAGCCGAAGATCGCCGACTATCCATTCACCACGCTGGCGCCAAACCTCGGCGTGGTCACCGCCGGCGACACGGTGTTCACCGTCGCTGACGTCCCGGGACTGCTGCCCGGCGCCAGCGAGGGGCGCGGCCTGGGCCTGGAGTTCCTACGTCACGTCGAGCGCTGCTCGGTGCTGGTGCATGTGGTCGACTGCGCGACCGGCGAGCCGGGTCGCGACCCGCGCAGCGACGTGGACACCCTGGAAGCTGAGCTGGCGGCGTACGGCGGGCTGGCCGACCGGCCGCGGCTCGTGGTGCTGAACAAGGTCGACGTGCCGGCCGCGCGGGAGCTGGCCGAGCTGGTCCACCCGGAGCTCGCCGAGCGGGGCTGGCCGACGTACGCCGTCTCGGCGGTCACCCACGAAGGTCTGCGAGCGCTCACCTTCGCGCTGGCCGAGGTGGTTAGAAGCGCTCGCGACGCTGCACCGCGAGCCGAGGCCACCCGAATCGTGCTGCGGCCGGCGGCGACGGACGAGCCCGGATTCACCGTGGAGCCGGCCGGTGCCGGCTTCGTCGTCCGGGGCGAGAAGCCCGAGCGCTGGGTCCGCCAGACCGACTTCAGCAACGACGAGGCGGTTGGTTACCTGGCCGATCGGCTGGCCCGGCTGGGGGTGGAGGCGGCGCTCGCGGGCGCCGGCGCGGAGCCCGGCGCCGAAGTCACGATCGGTGCCGTCAGCTTCGACTGGGAGCCGACCACGGCGGCCGGGGTGGATGTCATTCGGGCGCCCCGCGGTACCGACGTCCGGCTCGACCGGTCGAACCGGGTCCGGGCCGACGTACGCCGGGAGGCCAAGCGAGCCCGCCGCCGGCCCGACGACGACGCGTCGGTTCAGTAGCTGTTGGGCCGGTCCTCGAAGGCGAGGTAGCCGGCCAGCGCCGCGTAGTCGGCCAGCACCGATGCGGTCACCGGCAGGCCGCCGTAAGCCGCGTCGAGGACCAGCCCCAGGTCCTTGGCGAGGAGGTCGAGGGTGAAGCCGGCGGGGGAGTACTCCTCCGCGTCGAGCATGGTGCACTTGCTGGCCACCGTGGCGGCCAGCGGTCCCGCGGCGATGGCGTCCAGCGCGGCGTGCCGATCGACGCCCAGGTGGCCGGCCAGCCGCAACGCCTCCCCGACGCCACTCATGGCGATCGCGAGCGTCAGGTTGATCACTAGCTTGACGGCGCTGGCGCTGCCCACCTCGCCGACGTGTCGTACCTTCGCCGGGTCCCCCCACAGGTGCAGCAACGGCTCGGCCTCGGCGTAGTTAGCGGCGGAACCGCCGGCGAACACCGCCAGCGTGCCCTCTCGCGCAGGCGCCACCGACCCGAGCACGGGCGCGTCGAGGTAGCGCAGACCGCGTTCGTCGAGGGCGGCTGCCAACTCCTTGGCCGTGGCCGGTCCGATGGTGGAGCAGTCGATCACGAGAGTCCCGGCGACGGCGCCTTCGGCCACCCCGCCCGGCCCGAGCAGCACCTCCCGGGCCGCGTCCGGGTCGGCGAGCATGCAGACCACCGCGCCGGCGTCGCGGGCAGCTTCCGCAGGGCTCGCCGCGCCGACCGCGCCGGCCGCGACCAGCTCGGCCGCCCGGTCCGGCGTCCGGTTCCAGACGGCCAGGCGGTGGCCCGCATTGAGCGCGTGCAGGGCCATCGGAGCGCCCATCCGCCCCAGTCCGAGAAATGCAACGTTCACGCGTCTGTCCCGTCGTCGCCCCCGCAGCAGTATTCCGACAAGGCGATTCGCACCGCCGAGGTGCCCGGTCGCAAGCGTCGGCCGGTCCACGTGCGGATTGACTTCGCCGACGGGTGCTATCAAGGTGGGTCCGGTTGGCCCGGCGTCGCTCGACTCGCATGGAGGCGTGGCCCATGTCCCAGCCCGATGGTGTCGACCTGCTGGGGGAACGGAGCCGGTACGCCGGAATCCTCTCGCCCGACGCCCTGAGCTTCCTCGCCGACCTGCAGCGGAGATTCGGCGGCACCCGGCGTGACCTGCTGGAGCGCCGCAGGGGGCGGCACGCCGAGCTCGCTGCCGGCGGAACCCTCGACTTCCTGGCCGAGACCCGGGACATCCGCGAGAACGACGGCTGGCGGGTGGCCGAGCCGGCGCCCGGGCTGGTGGACCGGCGGGTGGAGATCACCGGGCCGACCGACCGGAAGATGCTGATCAACGCGCTCAACTCCGGCGCCCGGGTCTTCATGGCCGACTTCGAGGACTCCAACGCCCCCACCTGGGACAACATGGTCCAGGGCCAGCAGAACCTGCTCGACGCGATCGGCAGGCGAATCGACTACACCAGCCCCGAGGGGAAGGCCTACAAGCTCAACGACCAGGTCGCCACCCTCGTCGTACGGCCTCGCGGCTGGCATCTGGACGAGAAGCACCTGCACGTCGACGGCGAGCCGATGTCGGGCAGCCTGTTCGACTTCGGGCTCTACCTGTTCCACAGCGGTCGGCCGCAGCTCGACGCGGGCTTCGGGCCGTACTTCTATCTGCCCAAGCTGCAGAGCCACCTCGAGGCCCGGCTGTGGAACGACGTGTTCGTGCACGCCCAGGAGGCCCTCGGGATCGCGCGGGGCACGATCCGCGCCACCGTGCTGGTCGAGACGATCCCTGCGGCGTTCGAGATGGAGGAGATTCTCTACGAGCTGCGCGAGCACTCCGCGGGGATGAATGCCGGTCGCTGGGACTACATGTTCAGCCTGATCAAGGAGTTCCGCGAGCGCGGCGGCGACTTCATGCTCCCCGATCGAAACAGCGTGACGATGACGGTGCCGTTCATGCGCGCCTACACCGAGCTGCTGGTCAAGACCTGCCACCGACGGGGCGCCCACGCGATGGGTGGGATGGCGGCGTTCATCCCGAGTCGGCGGGACCTGGAGGTCAACGAGGCGGCCCTCGCGAAGGTCCGGGCGGACAAGGAGCGGGAGGCCGGCGACGGCTTCGACGGCAGCTGGGTCGCCCATCCCGACCTCGTGCCGGTGGCCATGGAGGTCTTCGACCGGATCCTCGGGGACCGGCCCAACCAGCTCGGCCGGGCGCGCCCGGAGGTGTCGGTGACCGCCGCGCAGCTGCTCGCCGTACCCGAGACGCCGGGGGAGATCACCGAGGACGGCCTGCGCAACGACGTGAGCGTCGGGCTGCAGTACCTCGAGGCCTGGTTGCGCGGCAGCGGCGCGGTGGCGATCTTCAACCTGATGGAGGATGCCGCCACCGCCGAGATCTCCCGGTCCCAGGTGTGGCAGTGGGTGCACAACGACGCCGTCCTCACCAATGGGGAGCGGGTCACCCCCGACCTGGTACGCCGGATCGCTGACGAGGAGCTGGACAAGATTCGGTCGACGGTCGGCGACGGGGCCTTCACCGGCGGGCGGTTCAAGGAGGCCCGCGAGGTGTTCGAGACCGTCGCGCTCTCCGACGACTTCGCCGAGTTCCTCACGTTGCCGGCGTACGAGTACCTCGACTGATGGCCGTCGCCGAAGTTGTCGTACCTCAACTCGATGTCGCCGGGCTGGCCGAGCGGATGCGGACCGTCCTGGGCGCCGGCGGCGTGCTCACCGACCGGGTGCAGCTGCGCGCCTACGAGTGCGACGGGCTGGCCCACTTCCGGGTGACCCCGGCGCTGGTTGCCCTGCCGGAGACGCCCGAGCAGGTGGCAGCGGTCGTCCGGCTCTGCGCCGAGGCCGGCGTGCCGTCCGTCGCGCGTGGCTCGGGAACCGGGCTGTCGGGGGGCGCGCTGCCGGTGGCGGACGGCGTACTGATCGTGCTGTCCCGGCTGCGCCGGATCCTCGACATCGATATCGCGAACCAGAGGGCGGTCGTCGAGCCTGGAGTGATCAACCTGTGGGTCACCCGTGAGGTGACCCCGCACGGCTACTACTACGCGCCGGATCCGTCCAGCCAGCTGGTCTGCTCGATCGGCGGCAACGTCGCGGAGAACTCCGGCGGCGCGCACTGCCTGAAGTACGGGTTCACGACCAACCATGTGACCGGGGCGGAGGTCGTGCTGCCGGACGGAGAGGTGGTGCACCTCGGCGGCAAGGCGGTGGACCACCCCGGGTACGACCTGCTCGGTGCCTTCGTCGGCTCAGAGGGGACCCTCGGCATCGCCACCGAGATCACGCTTCGGCTGGTCCGCAAACCGGAGGCGGTCGAGACGATGCTGGCCGGCTTCCGGAGCGTGGAGGACGCCGCCGCCGCGACCAGCGACATCATCGGCGCCGGCATCGTGCCGGCGGCCATCGAGATGATGGACGCGCTCGCCATCGAGGCGGCCGAGGCGGCGGTGCACTGCGGCTATCCCGAGGGCGCCGCGGCGGTGCTGGTGATCGAGCTGGACGGCCCGCGGGCCGAGGTGGCGCACCAGTTCGAGCAGGTCGCCGAGCTGTGCCGGGCCCGCAACGCCTTCGAGACCCGCATCGCTCAGGACGAGCCCGAGCGGGCGCTGATGTGGAAGGGCCGCAAGTCCGCCTTCGCCGCCGTCGGCCGGATCAGTCCCGACTACTTCGTCCAGGACGGCGTGATCCCGCGCACCGTGCTGCCCGAGGTGCTGGCCCGGATCGGCAACCTTGCCGCGGCGAAGGGCTTGCGCGTCGCCAACGTCTTCCACGCCGGCGACGGCAACCTGCACCCGCTCGTGCTCTTCGACGACGCGGTGGCCGGTCAGGCGGAGGAGGCGGAGCACGTGGCCGGCGCGATCCTCGACCTGTGCGTGGAGTACGGCGGCTCGATCACCGGCGAGCACGGGGTCGGCAGCGACAAGGCGAAGTACATGGCCCGCCAGTTCACCGCGGATGACCTCGACACCATGCAGCTGCTGCGCTGCGCCTTCGACCCGGCCGGGCTGTCCAACCCGGGGAAGATCTTCCCGACCCCCCGCCTGTGCGGGGAGGCTCCGGGCCCGCGCAAGGGAGTCCATCCGCTCCAAGAAGCCGGGCTGGCCGAGGTCTTCTGATGACCGTCGACGCCGGCCCGCACCCCGGTCTGCCCACTTCGCTGGGCGACGTCGTCCGCGACGGCGAGGCCGCCGATGCCGTAGACGGCGTCGTTCCCACCGCGGTCGTCACTCCGGAGACGGCCGACGACGTGGCAGAGCTGCTGCGGGCGGGGGCCGGCAGCGGGTTGTCCGTCGTACCGCGGGGAGCCGGCACCAAGCTGGGCTGGGGCAACCCGCCCCGCTCGGTCGACCTGGCGGTCGACGTACGCCGGTTGGACCGCGTCCTCGAGTACAACCCGGGCGACCTGGTGGTCCGGGCCCAGGCCGGGCTCCCGCTCTCGAAGCTGCAGGAGCGGCTCGCCGACGTCGATCAGATGCTGGCCCTGGACCCACCCGGGGACGGCGCCACGCTCGGCGGCGTGGTGGCTGCCAACGCCGCCGGCCCGCGGCGGCTGCGCTACGGCACGGTCCGGGACCTGCTGATCGGCGTCACGGTCGTGCTGGCCGACGGCACCGTCGCGCACGCCGGCGGCAAGGTCGTGAAGAACGTGGCCGGCTACGACCTCGGCAAGTTGTTCACCGGCTCGTTCGGAACGCTTGGCGTGATCGTAGAGACGATCTTCCGGCTGCACCCACTGCCGTCGGACCGGCGGGTCGTATCCATTCCCTTCGACGGGCCGGAGCGTGGCGGCGAGCTCGTGCAACGAGTAATGCACTCTGCGCTCGTCCCGGCCGCCCTGGAGCTCGACCTGTTTCGAGCCGACGAGGCGGGCCGCCTCACCGTGTTGTTCGAAGGCATCGAGCCGGCCGTCGAGGCGCAGGCGGGAGTGGCCGCCGAGCTGCACCCGGACGCCGCGATCGAGGTCGAGCTGCCGAACGGCTTCGGCCGGCACCCGTACGCCGATGGCGAGGTCGGCCTCAAGCTGTCCGCCGCCCCCGCTGCTCTGCCGCAGGTCCTGCGGGCACTGGAAGGAGCTCAGCGGGAGTTCGGGGTCGCGGCAACCGTTCGGGGTTCCGCGGCGACCGGTGTGCTGTATGTCGCCTGGCCGCCGGGTCCCCAGGTCAGGCCGGCGCTGGCCGGGCTCCGCAAGGAGCTGGCCCCCTACGACGGGTCGGCGGTGGTGCTGCAGGCGCCGCCGGAGGTCAAGGTCGGGCTGGATGTGTGGGGCCCGGTCGGTGACGCCCTGCCGCTGATGCGGCGGGTCAAGGACCGCTTCGACCCGGAGGGCCGGCTGAGCCCGGGCCGCTTCGTGGGAGGGATCTAGGTGCCCGAGGACAACTACGACGTCGGCGGCATGACGGCGCCCGTCGGTGAGGCCAGCGGCACCAACCGGGTGGCCGAGCAGGCGGTCGCCGAGACGGTCGGGTTCAAGCGGCCGCTGGACATGGCACAGACCATCGTGCTGCCCCCGGG
>JBPCOB010000188.1:0-23456 GCA_051000715.1 Mycobacteriales bacterium | reverse complement strand
GAGGCGGGCGCCACGATGGAGTGGGTCGACGGCAACATCGGCTCGAAGGTGACGATGAAGTACCCCGCGATCTACCTGATGGGCGAGCACGCCCGCGGCGAGACCCTGTCGCTGGCGTTCGCCGGCGAGGGCCAGCACCAGGACTCCGGCGCCAAGATGGTGCACGCGGCGCCGCACACCTCGAGCTCGATCATCTCCAAGTCCGTCGCCCGCGGCGGGGGCCGCACGTCGTACCGCGGCCTGCTCCAGGTGCTCGAGGGCTCGTCGGGCTCGGCCAGCACGGTCAAGTGCGACGCGCTGCTGATCGACACGATCAGCCGGTCGGACACCTATCCGTACGTCGACGTCCGCGAGGACGATGTGTCGCTGGGTCACGAGGCGACGGTGTCCAAGGTCAGCGACGACCAGCTGTTCTACCTGATGAGCCGGGGCATGGACGAGGACGAGGCGATGGCGATGATCGTCCGGGGCTTCGTCGAGCCCATCGCGCGCGAGCTGCCGATGGAGTACGCCCTGGAGCTCAACCGCCTGATCGAGCTGCAGATGGAAGGCGCGGTCGGCTAGGTGAGCACTTCCCCATCCACCGGCGGCTTGACCTCCGGCGGGATCGAGGTCGCCCCCGCTGCTGCGGGGGGTGACCGGCTGGCCGGGCCCGGCACCGGCCGGGCCGCCAGCTCGCCGGCCGACGCCCGGGTCCAGCGGGTCCGGTCCTTCGACGTCGAGGACTTCCCGGTCCCGACCGGCCGGGAGGAGGAGTGGCGGTTCACACCGCTGGACCGACTGGCTGGCCTGCTCGAGGGGCCGCCCGCCGACGCCGGCGTGGACGTCGGCTGCACCGGTCCGGTGCCGCTGGAGCGGGTGCCTCGTGAGGACCCGCGGGTGGGTTCGGTGCTGTTTCCGGAGGACCGGCTGGCCGCTCTCGCCCTTGACCGCACCGAGAAGCCGGCGGTGCTCTCGATTCCCCGTGGCTTCGCCGGCGAGTCGCCACTGGTGGTAGCGGTCCGCGGTCAGGGCGGCGTCGCCTACGACCATCTGCTTCTCGACGTGGGCGAGTTCGCGAAGGCCGTCGTCGTCCTCGACCACACCGGTTCCGCGGCGTACGCCGCCAACGTCGAGATCCTGGTCGGCGACGCGGCCTCGCTCACGCTGGTCAGCGTGCAGGACTGGGACGGTGGCGCCGTTCACGCCGGCACCTCCGTCGCCCGGCTCGGTCGCGACGCCCGGTTCAAGTCGGTCGTGGTCACCTTCGGTGGCGACCTCGTCCGGCTGGCTCCGACCGTCCGGTTCGCCGGCCCGGGCGCGGAGGCGGAGCTGCTCGGCCTGTACTTCGCCGACGCGGGCCAGCACCTCGAGCACCGGCTGCTGGTCGATCACGCCGTACCGCACTGCCGTAGCCGGGTGACCTACAAGGGCGCACTCCAAGGTGAAGGAGCCCACACCGTCTGGGTCGGCGACGTGCTGATCCGGGCCGCGGCCGTGGGCACCGACACCTACGAGCTCAACCGAAACCTGCTGCTCACCGACGGGGCTCGGGCCGACTCCATCCCCAACCTGGAGATCGAGACCGGCGAGGTGGTCGGCGCCGGGCACGCCAGCGCGACCGGCCGGTTCGACGACGAGCAGCTGTTCTACCTGCAGGCTCGGGGAATTCCGTCTGAGGCCGCCCGCCGGCTGGTGGTTCGCGGTTTCTTCGCCGACGTCATCCGCTCGATCGGCCTTCCCGAGATCGCCGAGCGGCTGACGGCGGCGGTCGACGCCGAGCTCGCCCGGGTGCGGTCATGACCTATCTGCGGGCCTGCGCGCTCTCCGACGTACCGGAAGAAGGGGCCCTGCGGGTGCAGCTGGCCGGCCGCCCGGTCTGCGTCGCCCGCAGCGCCGGTGAGGTGTACGCGATCCACGACGTGTGCTCGCACGCCGAGGTCGCCCTCAGCGAGGGGGAGGTCGACGACGGCACCATCGAGTGCTGGCTGCACGGCTCCCGCTTCGACCTGCGCACCGGCAAGCCCACCGGCCTGCCGGCCACCCGCCCGGTACCGGTCTATCCCGTCCGTCTCAACGGCGGCGAGGTCTTCGTCGCCACCCAGGAGTTCTGACCCGATGGCAACGCTCGAGATCGCCAACCTCCATGTCACCGTGGCCGACGACGACTCGCCACGCGAGATCCTCCGCGGCGTCGACCTGACCGTGCGGCAGGGCGAGACCCACGCGCTGATGGGCCCGAACGGGTCCGGCAAGTCCACGCTGGCCTACGCCATCGCCGGACACCCGAAATACACGGTGACCGAGGGCTCGGTGACCCTCGACGGCGAGGACCTGCTGGCCATGACCGTCGACGAGCGGGCTCGGGCCGGGGTCTTCCTGGCCATGCAGTACCCGGTCGAGGTGCCCGGCGTATCGGTGTCGAACTTCCTGCGTACGGCGGCGACCGCCGTCCGCGGCGAGGCACCCAAGCTGCGGCTGTGGATCAAAGAGGTCAAGGAGGCGATGGCCCGGCTGAACATGGACGCGGCCTTCGCCGAGCGGTCGCTGAACGAAGGCTTCTCCGGCGGGGAGAAGAAGCGGCACGAGATCCTGCAGCTGGAGCTGCTGCGTCCGAAGATCGCCGTACTGGACGAGACCGACTCCGGCCTCGACGTCGATGCGCTCCGGGTGGTCTCCGAGGGCGTCAACCGGGTGCGGGCGACCGGTGAGGTCGGCACCCTGCTGATCACCCACTACACCCGCATTCTGCGCTACATCTCGCCGGATTTCGTGCACGTCTTCGTCCGCGGGGCCATCGTCGAGTCGGGCGGCCCCGAGCTCGCCGACCGGCTGGAGGAGGAGGGCTACGAGCGGTACGGCGAGGTCGCCGTCGCCGCGGCGTCCGGTCCGGTGGCCGGCATCCTGCCCGGCGGCGGAGGTGCCGGGCTGTGAGCGCGGCGTACGACGTCGAACGGGTCCGCAAGGACTTCCCGATCCTGTCCCGGACGGTTCACGGCCAACCGCTGGTCTACCTCGACAGCGCCAACACCTCGCAGAAGCCCACAGCGGTGCTCGACGCGCTCCGCGACCACTACGAGCAGCACAACGCGAACGTGGCCCGCGCGGTGCACACCCTGGGCGAGGAGGCGACCGCGGCGTACGAGGGCGCCCGGGACAAGGTCGCCGCGTTCATCGGCGCCCCGAGCCGGGACGAGGTGGTCTTCACCAAGAACGCCTCCGAGGCGCTCAACCTGGTCGCCTACTCGCTCGGCAACGCCAGCGCCCGGATGAGCCCCAACTCGCCGCTGGAGCCGCGTGGTGCACGGCCGTCGCGGCTCGCGATCCGGCCCGGCGACGAGATCCTCGTCACCGAGATGGAGCACCACTCCAACCTGGTGCCGTGGCAGCTGCTGGCCCAGCGGACCGGCGCGACCCTGCGCTGGCTGCCGCTCACCGACGACGGCCGGCTGGACCTCACCGACCTCGCCACGCTGCTCAACGAGCGTACCCGGGTGGTCTCCTTCGTCCACCTGTCCAACGTCCTGGGCACGCTCAACCCGGTCGATGTCATCGTCCGGCGGGCCAGGGAGGTCGGCGCGCTGGTGGTGCTGGACGCCTGCCAGTCGGTGCCGCACCTGGGCGTCGACGTGGCTGCGCTCGGGGTCGACTTCGTCGCGTTCACCGGGCACAAGATGTGCGGTCCGACCGGCATCGGTGTGCTGTGGGGGGGCCGGGACCTGCTCGAGGAGATGCCGCCGTTCCTCGGCGGCGGCGAGATGATCGACGAGGTGACCATGGGCGGGTCGACGTACGCCGCTCCGCCGCACAAGTTCGAGGCCGGCACCCCGCCGATTGCGCAGGCGATCGGTCTCGGCGTGGCCGTCGACTACCTCACCGATCTCGGCATGGACGCGGTGGCCGCGCACGAGCACGAGCTCACGGCGTACGCCCTCGACCAGCTTCGCGGAATCGACGGTCTGCGCATCGTCGGCCCGCCGACCGTCGAAGACCGGGGCGGCGCGATCTCGTTCACCCTGCCCCGGATTCATCCGCACGACATCGGCCAGGTGCTCGACGAGCTCGGGATCGCGGTGCGGGTCGGGCACCACTGCGCCCGGCCGGTCTGCCTGCGCTACGGCGTACCGGCGACGACCCGGGCCTCGGTGCACCTGTACACCACCACGGACGAGATCGACGCGCTGGTCGCCGGCCTCGTTCACGTGCAGAGGTTCTTCCGTGCAGGTTGAGTCGCTCTACCAGCAGATCATCCTGGACCACTACCGGCACCCGCACCACAAGGGGCTGCGCGAGCCGTACGACGCCGAGGTGCACCACACCAACCCGACCTGCGGCGACGAGGTGACCCTGCGGGTCCTGCTGGGTGGCGAGCTGGTCAGTGACGTGTCCTACGACAGCGAGGGCTGCTCGATCAGCCAGGCCAGCGCGTCGGTGCTGGCGGACCTGGTGATCGGCCGCACGGTAGAGGAGGCCATGGGCGTCGCCGAGGAGTTCCTCGCGCTGTTGCAGTCCAAGGGCCAGCGGGAGCCCGACGAGGACCTCCTGGAGGACGCCGTCGCCTTCGCGGGTGTGGCTCGCTACCCCGCCCGGGTGAAGTGCGCGCTGCTGTCGTGGATGGCCTGGAAGGACGCCACCGCTCGCGCCGTTGTGACCGCAGGGTCTGCCCTGCCTCGTACCCTGACAGCCGAGTCGATAGAGGAGATCACGCCATGAGCGCAACCGTCACCGTGGACGACCTCACCGAGGCCATGCGCGACGTCGTCGACCCCGAGCTGGGCATCAACGTGGTCGATCTGGGCCTGGTCTACGGCATCACCATCGACGCCGACGACATCGCCGTACTGGACATGACGCTGACCTCGGCGGCCTGCCCGCTGACCGACGTCATCGAGGACCAGACCCGTGAGGCACTGTCGCCGTTCGTGTCGGACTTCCGGATCAACTGGGTCTGGATGCCGCCCTGGGGCCCCGACAAGATCACCGTAGAGGGCCGCGAGCAGCTGCGCGCCCTCGGGTTCAACGTCTGAGAGACTGACCGACGTGCTCCTGGTCGACTGACCTGCTGATAGCCCGCCGCTCTACGCCGTGCGGGTCATGGCTGGCTGTCGCGACCACCTTTGAGAGAGCACCGTGATCACTGCTACCGATGTAGAGCTGCGCGCCGGCGCGCGCGCGCTGCTGGCTGGGGTCAGCTTCCGGATCGGGCCGGATGACCGGGTGGGCCTCGTCGGCCGCAACGGTGCCGGCAAGACGACGCTCACCCGTGTACTTGCCGGCGAGGCGCCGCCGGCAACCGGCGCGGTGACCCGCTCCGGCCCCGTGGGCTACCTGCCCCAGGACCCCCGGACCGGGGACCTCGAGGTCCTGGCCCGCGACCGGATCCTCTCCGCTCGCGGCCTGGACACCGTCGGTCGCGAGATGGCTGCGGCCGCCGGCTCGATGGCCAGCGCCCACGACGGGCGGCGGGAGGCCGCCGTACGCCGCTACGGCCGGCTCGAGGAGCGCTTCCAGGTGCTCGGCGGGTACGCCGCCGAGGCCGAGGCGGCCTCGATCGCCTCAAGCCTCGGGCTGCCCGACCGGGTGCTCACCCAGGAGCTCGGCACCCTCTCCGGTGGCCAGCGGCGCCGGGTCGAGCTGGCCCGGATCCTGTTCAGCGGCGCCGACACGCTGCTGCTCGACGAGCCGACCAACCACCTCGACGCCGACTCCATCGGCTGGCTGCGAGACTTCCTGCGTACCCATCGAGGCGGGCTGGTGGTGATCAGCCACGACGTCGAGCTGCTGCGGACCACGGTGAACCGGGTCTTCCACCTCGACGCCGCCCGGGCGGTCCTCGACGTCTACAACGTTGGCTGGGCGACCTATCTCGAGGCCCGGGAGGCGGACGAGCGGCGTCGGCGGCGGGAGCGGGCCAACGCCGAGCGCCAGATCGTCGCGCTCCGCTCGCAGGCCGACCGGATGCGGGCCAAGGCGACGAAGGCTCGGGCGGCGCACAGCATGGACCGCCGCGCCGGCCGGCTGGAGGCCGGTCTCGCCGAGGTTCGGCGCGCGGACAAGGTGGCCAAGCTGCGCTTTCCCGAGCCGGCCGCGTGTGGCCGGACACCCCTGACCGCCACCGGACTGTCGAAGTCCTACGGCTCGCTCGAGGTGTTCACCGACGTCGATCTGGCGATCGACCGCGGCAGCCGGGTGGTGGTCCTCGGTCTGAACGGCGCGGGGAAGACCACGCTGCTGCGGCTGCTGGCCGGGCTGGAGCCGGCGGACACCGGTGAGGTGCACCCCGGCCACGGCCTGCGGCTCGGCTACTACGCCCAGGAGCACGAGACCCTTGACCCGGACCGGTCTGTGCTGGCGAACCTGCAGGCCGCCGCCCCAGAAGCAAGCGACCAGGAGCTGCGCCGCACTCTGGGGGCGTTCCTGTTCTCCGGCGACGTGGTGGACCAGCTGACCGGCACCCTCTCCGGCGGGGAGAAGACCCGGCTGGCGCTCGCCGTCCTGGTCGTCTCGAGTGCCAACGTGCTGCTGCTCGACGAGCCGACGAACAACCTCGACCCGGCCAGCCGCGAGGAGGTGCTCGCCGCGCTTGCGGCCTATCGCGGCGCCGTCGTCCTGGTGACGCACGACGAGGGTGCGGTCGACGCGCTGACGCCGGAGCGCGTGATCCTGCTGCCCGACGGTGTGGAGGACAGTTGGAGCGCGGACCTGGCCGACCTGGTGGCGCTGGCGTGACTTCCCGCGAGGTCCGGTCACCAGGCGGTACGCAGGACCGCCTCGATGACGATGGCGGTGAACGCACCGACGGCGATGAGCAGCAGCGGGGTGGGAGCGGCCCCTGCGTCCTCGCCCCGCTCTGGCGCCACCGCCGCCACCAACAGCCACGGGAAGAACGGCAGAAAGGAGCGCTCCACTTCGCCGCGGGAGAGTCCCGACCCCACGGCGAACACGACCGCGAGCCCGGCCCCGACCGTGAACGGCCATCCCGGCGTACGCCGGAGCTTGCGGGCGCTGGCCGCGACCGCCGGCCCGCAGGCGATGGCGAGCAGGAACAGATCCAGCAGCGCCCAGACCATCCACGAGCGCTGCGGCTCGACCCGCAGCGAGAAGTCCGCCTGCGCTGCGGTCAGCCCGTCGCTCCACAGGAAGCCTGCCAGCTGCGCCAGAGCCAGCGGCAGAAGTGCCGCAGCCCCGGTGATCATGTTGAGCAGTGGCCGGCGGCGGACGAAGTTCACCACGATCACAGAGACGGCCAACCAGCCGACGCTGTAGGAGAACAACGCGCCGACTCCAAGCAACAGGCCGGCGGCCACTGCCCAGAAGGGCGACCGGCGGGGCTCGCTGGCCCGAACTCCGCAGGCCATGGCGCCGGCACCGAGCGTCAACGTGACCGCGTCCAGGCTCACCGCGAGCCAGACGGCGTACGGCGCGAGGGCCAGGACCGGCAGCAGCCGGCGGGACGCCCGCTCCCCGCACAGTGACAGCACCGCCACCGCGACCAGTGGAACGGCCAGGCAGCCGATCAGCGTGACGAGCAAACCGAGCAGCGCCGGGCTGTGCGCCCCGAGTCGGGTCAGTCCCCACAGCAGCAACACCGGTCCCGGTGGATGCTGACGGGTCGAGGGCGTGTGCGAGCCGGCGGTGGAGACGAAGTCGCGCAGGAAACCGAGCGGGTCAGAGCCGATCCTCGCGACGTCGGGCAGATAGCCGTCCGGGGCGTCCACCGGCGTGGCCAGACCGTTGCCGCCGTCCACCACGGCCAGAGCGAGCGCCCACGCGACGGCGGCGAGGTAGCCGGCGAGCAGCAGCCGGCGCCAGGGCAGCCGCTCGTGCACCCCTCGGCGTACGCCGGCCAGCACCGCCGCAGCCACCAGGGGGGCCAGGAGCGAGCCGGTGTCGACCTTGAACCGGTAACGGCCGCTGAACGGCGCGCTCGCCGTACCGAGCCTGGCGTGGGCCGCGACGGCGAGCGCCGACACCACCAGCCCGGCGATCACAATCGCCAGCCAACCCGCCAGGTCGCGAACCGTGGACCGCCCGGCGGGTCCCGCCCAGGCCGGCGCCTCCCAGCGAACCTTAGCTCGCTGGGCGGTTGGCATTGGGTCACGGTAACGGGGGTGGTGCCGATCGAGCGGGGTAACTAGAGTGATCATGGGCATGAGCTCTCCAGCAGAGCAACGCAGACACTCAAACGGAGGCACCACGTGGCGGACATGCTGAAGAAGGGCAGCCGGGTCACCGGCGCCGAGCGCGACAAGCTCGCCTCGGACCTCCGGAAGAAGTACGAGGGTGGGCAGAGCATCCGCACCCTGGCCGAGTCGACCGGTCGCAGCTACGGCTTCGTCCACCGGATCCTGAGCGAGAACGGTGCCACGCTGCGCGGGCGCGGGGGGGCGACCCGCGGCAAGGCAAAGCAGTAACGTCGAGGGGAAGTCGTGGACCTGTCACTGAACCCCGACCAGGAGGCGGTTCGCAAGGCCATCCGTACCTGGGTCGATGCGGTTGTGGTCCCCGCGGCGCTAGAGAACGACCGGCGCGAGCGCTTCCCGAGCGAAGCTCTCGACGGGTTGAAGGAGACGGGCTTCATCGGCCTGACGATCCCCGAGGAGTACGGCGGGGGAGGAGCCGACCCGCTGTCCTACGCGCTCGTCGTGGAGGAGCTGGGCCGGGGCGACGCCAACGTCCGCTCGATCCTGTCGGTGCACCTCGCCCTGGCGGCCGGCTCGATCGCCCGGTGGGGGACGGCCGAGCAGAAGAGCGCCTGGCTGCACCGGATGGCGACCGGGGAGGTGCTCGGCTGCTTCGGCCTGACCGAGCCCGATTACGGCAGCAACCCGGCCGACCTCGCGGCGACCGCCGAGCGGGTGGCTGGCGGTTACCGGCTCAATGGCCGCAAGGTCTTCATCACCAACGGCACCATCGCCGGTCTCGCCCTGGTGATGGCCCGCACCGGTGGCGCCGGCGCCCGCGGGGTGAGCGCCTTCTTGGTGCCGACCGACGCTGCGGGGTTCTCCGCCATACCGGTGCACGGCAAGCTCGGCCTGCGATCCTGTGACACCGCCGAGCTGGTCCTCGACGACGTGACGGTCGGGGCGGAGGCGCTGCTCGGCGGCGAGGAGGGCACCGGGATCAAGGTGGCGCTCTCCGCGCTGGACGACGGGCGGATCTCGCTGGCCGCCTCCTGCACCGGGCTGGCCCAGGCGGCGCTCGACACGATGGTCACCTACACCACGCAGCGCGAGCAGTTCGGCAAGAAGGTGGCCGCCCACCAGCTGGTCCAGGAGCTGATCGCCGACAGCGCGGTCGACGTGGACTGCTCCCGGTTGCTCACCTGGGCGGCCGCCGACGCCAAGACGCGCGGGCTGCCCTACACGCTGGCGGCGAGCAAGGCGAAGTACTTCGCCTCGGAGGCCTCGGTGCGGGTGGCCAATGCCTGCGTGCAGGCGCACGGCGGCTACGGCTACATCGACGAGTACGCCGCCGGGAAGTACCTGCGGGACGCCCGCGTTACGACGCTGTACGAAGGAACCAGCCAGATTCAAAAGCTGTTGATCGGACGGGCGCTCACCGGAGTCTCCGCGTTCTAGCAGCGGAGGGGGGCTCCACATGGCCGGTCACGCCAACTGGCAGATGCTGCGCTCCTTCACCCGCGACGCCGACGTCGCCAACCAGAAGCTGGCCCCCGGCACCGTCCGCCGGATCGTGCGCTTCGCGGCGCCGTACAAGCGTGAGCTCGCCGTCTTCCTCTTGCTCGTCGTGCTGGACGCACTCATCGTGGTCGCGACGCCGGTGCTGTTCAAGCTGGTGATCGACAAGGGCGTCGTGCCGCGACGGGCCGATGTCGTCACCACGATCGCGCTGGCCGTGGCCGGACTGGCCGTCCTCGACGCGGCTCTCTCGCTGGCCCAGCGGTGGTACTCCTCGCGGATCGGCGAGGGCCTGATCTACGACCTGCGCAGCCGGGTGTTCGCGCACGTCCAGCGGATGCCGATCGCCTTCTTCACCCGTACCCAGACCGGTGCACTGATCAGCCGGCTCAACAACGACGTCATCGGCGCCCAGCAGGCCTTCACCTCGACGCTGTCCGGCGTCGTCTCGAACGTCATCAGCCTGGTGCTCGTCGCCGGCACGATGTTCTACCTGTCCTGGCAGATCACCGCCATCTCCCTGGTGCTGCTGCCGGTCTTCATCATCCCGGCCCGGCTGGTCGGCGCCCGGCTACAGGCGATCACCCGCGAGTCGATGCAGCTCAACGCCGGGATGTCGACCACGATGACCGAGCGGTTCAACGTCTCCGGCGCGCTGCTGGTGAAGCTCTTCGGCCGGCCGCCGGAGGAGTCGGCCGCCTTCTCCGACAAGGCCGCCCGGGTGCGTGACATCGGCATCGCGTCGGCCATGTACGCCCGGGTGTTCTTCACCGCGCTGACGCTGGTCGCCTCGCTGGCCACCGCGGTGGTGTACGGCGTCGGCGGCACCCTGGCCGTCCACGGTGATCTGCAGGTCGGGACGCTGGTCGCGCTGGCCGCGCTGCTCGGGCGGCTCTACGGCCCGCTGACCGCACTGTCCAACGTCCGGGTCGACGTGATGACCGCGCTGGTGAGCTTCGAGCGGGTCTTCGAGGTGCTGGACCTGCCCCCGATGATCGACGAGCGGCCGGACGCCGTACCGGTGCCGGCCGGCGTTGCGGCCACCGTGGAGTTCGACCGGGTCTACTTCCGCTACCCGACCGCCGAGGAGGTCTCCCTTGCCTCCCTCGAGTCGGTGGCGGTCCTGGACAACGCCCCGACGGCCGAGGTGCTGCACGAGGTCTCCTTCCGGGCGGAGGCCGGTTCGCTCGTCGCGCTGGTGGGCCCCTCGGGCGCCGGCAAGACCACGATCACCGCGCTGACCTCGCGGCTCTACGACGTCACCGGCGGCGCCGTCCGGGTCGCCGGGCGGGACGTGCGCGACCTGACCCTGGACTCCCTGCGGGACGCGATCGGGGTCGTCACCCAGGACTCGCACATGTTCCACGAGACGATTAGGTCGAACCTGCTCTACGCGCGCCCCGGAGCCAGCGAGGCGGAGCTGGCCGAGGCCTGCCGGGCCGCCCAGATCTGGGACCTCATCGCCTCCCTGCCGGACGGGCTCGACACCGTTGTGGGCGACCGCGGCTACCGACTCTCCGGCGGCGAGAAGCAGCGGCTGGCGATCGCCCGGCTGCTGCTGAAGGCTCCGCGGATCGTCGTACTTGACGAGGCCACCGCGCACCTCGACTCCGAGTCGGAGGCGGCCGTGCAGCGGGCGCTGGCCTCGGCGCTGGCGGGCCGCACCTCCCTGGTGATCGCCCACCGGCTCTCCACGATCCGGGAGGCCGACCAGATCCTCGTGGTGGACGGCGGCCGGATCGTCGAACGCGGCCGGCATGACGACCTGCTGGCTGCGGGTGGGCTCTACGCGGAGCTGTACCGGACCCAGTTCGAGCGACAGGCGGCGACGTCCCCGACCCGGCCGCTCGAGGCGGCGTCGGCCTGATCGTGAGCGAGCCGGCAGCGCCGGCCGTGCCGACCGCGCGGCTGCACCTGGTCGCGCTGCCGCTCCCGGTGCTGGAGGCGCTGCTGATCAGGGACCTTACGGGCGCCGCGGAATTGATCGAATTTCCGCTGCCGGCCGGCTGGCCGGACGCTCGGGACGACTTCGTGCTCGGGTTGCGACGCGACCAGCTCCGGGCCGACACCACCGAGCTGCCGTGGCTCTTGCGGGCGATGGTCCGGCGTCAACCGGTCCCGGCGATGGTGGGGCGCATCGGCTTCCACGCCCCGCCGGACCGGAACGGCATGGTGGAGATCGGCTATACGGTGCTAGCCGCGTATCGGCGCCAGGGTTACGCGCGGGAAGCGGTCACCGCTCTCTTGGGCTGGGCGGCGGCGCAGCCCGGCGTACGCCGGCTTCGGGCATCGGTAGGGCCGGACAACACGGCTTCCCGCGCCTTGCTGGGCAGTCTCGGCTTCGTCCAGATCGGCACCCAGTGGGACGACCGGGACGGCGAGGAGCTCGTGCTCGAGCGGCCGCCCTAAATCCTGCCGGCGGGGCGGGGCCGGATTCGGTCGCCGTCAGCCGGCGCCACCGGCGTTGGCTCCGGTGCCGCCCAGGTCGTCGGGGGTGTCGACCATCTGGTCGGGATCGGAGGTGGCCGGCCGCTCGTCGGGCAGCGCGGCGGCGTCGGCGCCGGTGCCTTCGACGTCGGTCCTGCCGGCCGGCTCGGGCGCCTCGAGGGGATCGAACTCTGATGTGGTCATGGCCCGGTTTCTACCAGGTCACAGCGACCGCAGCGCGCCGCCGTCGACGGCAAGCATGACCCCGGACAGGTACGACGCCGCTGGTGAGAGCAGGAATGCCGCGGCCCGACCGAACTCGGCCGGCTCTCCGTAGCGGCGGAGCGGGATGACCGACTCGTTGCGGGCACGGGCGGCTGCCGCGTCCCCGGTCGACGCGTCCAGCTCGGCCAGCCGATCGGTGGCGATCCGACCGGGAAGCAGCCCGTTGACCCGGATGCCGCGCGGGCCGACCTCGTCGGCGAGCGTCTTGGCCAGCATCGCCAGGCCCGGCCGGAGCCCGTTGGACAGCGCCAGCCCGGGGATCGGGCTGCGTACCGACGACGACAGCACGAACGCCATCGACCCCCCGTCGGCCAGCGCGCCGACCAGCTCGCGGGCCAGCCGCGCGGCTCCCAGGAACACCGACTCGAACGCCGCCCGCCACTGGTCGTCGGTGATCGCGGTCACCGGGCCGGCGGGCGGGCCGCCGACGCTGATCAGGGCACCGTCCAGCCGGCCGAAGGCCTCCCGAGCGGCGTCGAGAAGCCGGCCCGGGGTCGCGGCGTCACCGTTGTCGGCCGGCACGCCGACGGCTCGAGCGCCCAGGTCCCCGGCCGTCGCCCGGACCGCCTCCGGGTCCCGACCCGAGATCACGACTCGGGCCCCGTCCGCCACCAGCGCAGCGGCGGCGGCTCGGCCCAGGCCGCGGCTGCCGCCGGTGACCAGGTATACGCGGTCGGTCAAGCCGAGGTCCATGCCCGCCATCCTGCCCGGTTGCCGCTTGAGAGCCCGGACCGGCCCGCGACCGAGCCTCCCGGCCGGAAGCCTCGTTGACCTCGAAGGCCGGGCCACCGACCCCCCGCGACGGCGTCGGCGCATCGCGGATCGGCTGACCCCGGCACGTAGCCTCGGCGGATGCGAGTTCGGGCCTCGGATGCAGGCAGGGTTGCCTCTTGGATCGCCGAGGCGAGGGTCATCGCCGTCCTGACCGGCGCGGGCATCTCCACCGACTCCGGCATCCCCGACTATCGCGGGCCGCAAGGCTTGTGGACCCGCGACCCGGGTGCCCAGCGCCTGGTCAGCATCGACGCCTACCTGGCCGACCCGGAGGTACGCCGTCGGGCCTGGGCCAGCCGGCGTGCGCATCCGGCCTGGACCGCTGCCCCCAACGCCGGCCATCGTGCCCTCGTCGACCTCGAGCGCAGCGGACGGCTGGTCGCGCTCATCACCCAGAACATCGACGAGCTGCATCAGCGCGCGGGCTCGTCTCCCGAGCTCACGCTGGAGCTGCACGGAACCATCTGGCAGGTCGCCTGCCTCGACTGCGGTCGGCGTACGCCGATGATCGAGGAGCTCGACCGGGTGTCCGACAGCTCGCCGGACCCGCCTTGTCGATCCTGCGGCGGCATCCTGAAGTCGGCGACCATTTCGTTTGGCCAGCCGCTGGAGCCCGGGCTGCTGCAGCGGGCCACCCTGGCGGCCGCCTCGTGCGACCTGTTTCTTGCCGTCGGCTCCTCGCTCACCGTGCAGCCGGCGGCCGCGCTCTGCGGCGTTGCACTCGCCGCCGGGGCCCGGCTCGTCATCGTGAACGCCCAGCCGACGCCGTACGACCAGTTGGCCGGCGCAGGCGGGGGCGCGGTGCTGCGTGAACCGATCGGCGAGGTACTGCCCGCCCTGGTGGCAGGGCTCGCCGACCTCTCCGCGGGCGCCGGTGCGGCGGGGTGAGCTTGGAGCCCCGCGCCCCGAGCGTCGGTCAGCCGCCCTCGGCCAGGCTGGCCACCGAGACTCGCGCACCCGGCGGCGGCAGTTTGGGTGGGCCGGCGGAGGTCACGAAGACCGAGGTGCCGGTCGGCACCATCGGGTAGAGCGCTTCGACGTCGGGCATCCGCATCCGGATGCAGCCGTGGCTGGCGGAGTAGCCGACCGAGGCGGCAGCGGGCGTCCCGTGGATGCGGATGTTAGGTACGTCGAGGTTCATCGCCCGGGTGCCGAGCGGGTTGGCCGGCCCGGGCGGGATGGTCGGCGGCTCGAGCTTGCCCCACCCCTCGTCCGGGTGCGGGTTGGTCCAGGTCGGCAGGTAACGCTTCGCCTCGACGTGGAAGTGACCGGTCGGGGTGGGGAAGTCCGGTGACCCCGTCGCCACGGCGAAGACCCGTGCCACCCGGGCGCCCTGGTAGACGTAGAGCCGGTTCTCTCCGGTGCGCACCAGCACGACGGTTTGGTACGCCGTGTCGGCGACCTCCGGGGAAACGGTTACCGGCGCGAGAACGCGTGTGAGGCCGTCGCGCAGGGAGGCCCGAAGTGCGTCGGCCGCCACGACCGGATCGAGCCGGCGCCCGGTCGTGGCCCGGGTGAAGCGCAGCCAACCGCCGCGCAGGCTTACCCCGGCGCTGACCGGCTCGACCGCAGCCTCCCGTACCGCCCGCGACACGATTGCTTGCAGCGGTCCGGGCTGCGGCCCGTCGACCCGGAGCGGCACGGTTGACCCTCCGGACCGGTGGCTCAGCCGGTCCCAGAACCGGCTGACGGTGCCGCGGCGGCTTTGCCGGAAGGCGGTCTCGACTGCCGTCTCGGCATCGTCACCGGCACCGAGTGACCGCAGGTCCGTCGTATAGGTACGACGCCCGACCTGGAGCGTCGCGGCCCGGTCGAAGTTCCGCTCCACGATTCGGCGTACCGCCGCCACGGCTGCTGCCCGATCCAGGCCGGAGACGTCGACGCCGCCAACCGTGGTGGACGCCGGCAGCACCCCGGCCGCGGTGCCGTCGGCATGCAGGGTCGCATAGCCGATCCCAGCCGGTGCCGTTACCACGGCGACCAGCACGGCGGCTGCGACGGCAACGACTCGCCGGCTCGGGTGGCTCATGGACGTCTCCTCGGCACGGCGCACGCGGCTCCGCCATCGACGGGGTGACGCCGTTCTGCAGTGAAGACGCCTATCAGGCCCGCGAGGTTGTCACCGGCGTCGAGCCGGCCGGCTCGCAGCGCGTTGGCTCCTGCCGCTGGAGTCGGCCCCCGTGCGTTCCGGTCCGGGACAGGTTGCGGGCGGTGTTTACCAGCGGCACGTGGCTGAACGCCTGCGGCACGTTGCCGAGCAGCCGGCGGTTCACCGGGTCGTACTCCTCCGCGAGCAGCCCCACGTCGTTGCGCAGAGCTAGCAACCGCTCCAGCAGCTCCCGGGCCTCGTCGGTGCGGCCGATCATGTGCAGGTCATCGGCGAGCCAGAACGTGCAGGCCAGGAAGGCACCCTCCCGTCCGGGCAGCCCGTCCACGCTCTCGCCGGTGTCGTAGCGCAGGACGAAGCCCTCGTGGCACAGCTCCCGCTGGATGGCCTCCACCGTGCCGATCACCCGGGGGTCGTCCGGCGGAAGGAACCCCATCTGCGGGATGAGCAGCAGCGATGCGTCCAGACCGCGCGACCCGTAGTACTGGGTGAAGGTGTTGCGCTCGGCGTCGTACCCCTTCTCACAGACCGATTCGTGGATCCGGGCCCGGAGCGCTCGCCAGCGGTCGACCGGGCCCTCCAGGCCGCTCCGCTCGACGGTCTTCACCGCCCGGTCCGCCGCGACCCACGCCATCACCTTGGAGTGCACGAAGTGCTGGCGGCCGCCGCGCACCTCCCAGATCCCGTCGTCGGGGGTGTCCCAGCTCCCCTCGAGGAAGTGCATGAGGGCGCGCTGCATCCGCCAGGAGTCGTCCTCGAGCTGGAGTCCCGACTCGCGGGACTGGAAGAGGGCGTCCATGACCTCGCCCCAGACGTCGAGCTGGAACTGGTCGACGGCGGCGTTGCCGACCCGGACCGGCCGCGACCCCTCGTAACCGGCCAGCCACGGCACCTCGAACTCGGCCAGCCGACGCTCGCCGGCCACACCGTACATGATCTGTAGGTCGTCGGGGTTGCCGGCGATCGCCCGCAGCAGCCACTCCCGCCAGGCGCGGGCCTCGTCGGGAAAGCCCGAGTAGAGCAGCGCCTGCAGGGTGAAGGTGGCGTCGCGCAGCCAGCAGTAGCGGTAGTCCCAGTTCCGTACGCCGCCGATGGCCTCGGGCAGCGAGGTGGTCGCCGCGGCCACGATGCCGCCGGTCGGCTCGTAGGTGAGGGCCTTGAGCGTGATCAGCGAGCGGACCACCGCGTCCGCCCACTCGCCGTCGTAGAGGCAGGAGGACATCCACCCCGACCAGAACTCAAGGGTGTCCCGCAGGGCGTGTTCGGCGTTCACCGGATTCGGTGGCGGCAGGTGGGAGGCCTTCCAGGTCAGCACGAACGGCACCCGGTCGCCCTTGCGGACGGTGAAGTCGGAGAAGGTCGTCTTGTCCCGCCCGTAGGTCTCCACCGGAGTCCGCAGCCAGATGGCGTCAGGCCCGGCGACGGCGGCGAGGTCGCCCCCGATCTTTCGGACCCACGGCACGACCGACCCGTACTCGAACCGCAGCCTCAGCTCGCTCGACATCGGCACCGAACCGTCGAGACCCTCGACGATGCGGACGACGTCCGGTGCGTCCCCGCGCAGCGGCATGAAGTCGATGACCCGCACCGTGCCGTCGGCGGTGTCCCATTCCGTCTCCAGGACCAGCGAGTCGCCGCGGTACTGCCGGCGTGTCGCCGGGCGCCCACCCACCGGGGCCAACCGCCAGTGGCCGTTTCCCTCGTCGCCGAGGAGTGCCGCGAAGCAGGCCCCCGAGTCGAAGCGGGGAAAGCACAACCAGTCGATCGACCCGGTCTTGCCGACCAGGGCGGCCGTCTGCATGTCGCCGATGACCGCGTAGTCCTCGATGCGCTCCACCACTGCTGGCTCGCTCCCTCCCGAGGCCGCCGCCCGACCTCATGGTGGGATCACCGTAGGCTGCGGCAGTGCGGCACGCGCGTGCGACCGGCGGCACGCTACTAGCCGCCGTGCTGCTGTCGTCTCCGCTAACCGGCTGCGGCAGGTACGCCGACCAGCTGCGCCAGCGTGAGCTGGTCGTGAAGTTCGACCCGGGCGCCACCCCGCAGCAGCACCGGGCGGCCCGGGCGGCCTGCACTGGCATCCCCAACACGAGCCCGGAGCCGATCGGGCCCGGCACCTTGAAGTCCAGCCGGCTCAACGACGTACGGTTTCGCATCGACAACGCCAGCTATCGCGAGCTGGCCCGCCTCACCGAATGCCTGAACCGGCAGCCCGGCGTCCGCGGCATCGATATCCCGGAGACCATGTAGCGGTCCGGCTGCGCTCAGTCATGTGCAGCGGAGTTCACACCCGGCCGGGCGCCACCGAGTCAAGGTGAAGCCGGTGGGCGCCAGCGTAGACGTTCATAGTCGTACCGCGCAGGAAGCCGATCAGAGTCATGCCGGCCTCCTCGGCGAGCTCGGCCGCCAGGCTGGACGGCGCCGATACCGCGGCGAGTGCCGGTACGCCGGCCATCAGCGCCTTCTGGGTGAGCTCGAAGGAAGCCCGGCCGCTGACGAGCAGCACGGTGCCGCGAAGCGGCAACCGGCCCTCGCGGCTGGCCCAGCCGACCACCTTGTCGACGGCGTTGTGCCGGCCGACGTCCTCGCGCAGGCACAGCAGCTGGCCGTCGGCGTCGAAGAGCCCGGCAGCGTGCAGCCCGCCGGTCCGGTCGAACACCTGCTGAGCGGCCCGAAGCCTGTCGGGCAGGCCGGCGAGCACCGCCGGGCGCAGCCGCACCGGGTCGTCGGCCACCGGCCACCGAGTGCGGGTCCGGATGGCGTCGATGCTGGCCTTGCCGCACACCCCGCACGAGCTGGTGGTGTAAAAGTTGCGCTGGACCGAGAGGTCCAGCGGCGGTGTGTCGGGGCGCAGGGCCGCGTCGATGACGTTGTAGGTGTTGACGCCGTCCGCGGTCGCCCCCGCGCAGTAGCGCATCACGGTCAGCTGCCCGGCGCCGTCGACGACACCCTCGGTGACCAGGAAGCCGGCGACCAGGTCGAAGTCGTCGCCCGGCGTACGCATCGTCACCGAGACAGGTACGCCGCCGACCCGGATCTCCAGCGGCTCCTCGGCGACCAGGGTGTCCGGTCGAGACGTCGTACGCTCACCGTCCAGGCGGAGCACCGGCCGGCGCCGGGTCACCCGGCTCATCGCCGCACCTTCAGCGCACCACGAGCGGGTGTGGGCCGGCCGGCACCAGCTCGCCGATGACCGGCGCACCCGGAACCTCCCCGGCGACCAGCAGGCCGCCGGAGGTCTGGGCGTCGGCAAGCAGCAGCCGCTCGAGCTCCCCGGTGACGCCGAAGTCGGTGTGGGGGTCGACCCAGGCCAGGTTGCGCCGGGTGCCGCCGCTGACGTAGCCGTCGCGGGCGGCCTCCCGGGCGCCGTCCAGATAGCGGACGGCCGCCGCGTCGACAACCGCGGTGAGGGAGCTGGCGCGGGCCAGCTTGTAGAGGTGCCCGAGCAGGCCGAAGCCGGTGACGTCGGTGGCGCAGACGACGCCCGCCAGCAGGGCCGCCTCGCTGGCCGCCCGGTTCAGGGTGGTCATCGCATCGACCGCCTGGGGGAAGACCTCGCCGGTTGCCTTGTGCCGGCCGTTCAGCACGCCGATCCCGAGCGGCTTGGTGAGCGAGAGCGGTACGCCGGCCCGGCCCGCGTCGATCCGCAGCAGCCGGTCGGGGTCGCCCAGCCCGGTGACAGCCATGCCGTACTTCGGTTCGGGATCCACGACGCTGTGACCGCCGGCGACGTGGCAGCCGGCCTGCCTGGCGATGTCGAGCCCGCCGCGGAGCACTTCCGCTGCAAGCTCGAGCGGCAGCACGTCGCGCGGCCAGCACAGCAGGTTGACCGCGAGCAGTGGCCGGCCGCCCATGGCGTAGACGTCGGAGAGGGCATTGGCCGCGGCGATCCGGCCCCAGTCGTAGGCGTCGTCGACCACCGGGGTGAAGAAGTCAACGGTCGAGATGACCGCCGTGCCCTGATCGATGCGAACCGCGGCCGCGTCGTCGCCGTCGTCCAGGCCGACGAGGAGCTCGCCGATGCCGTCCGGCCGCTCGCCGCCGCCCAGACTGGCGACGATCTGCTCCAGCTCGCCCGGCGGAATCTTGCAGGCGCAGCCCCCACCGCTGGCGTACTGCGTGAGCCGGTACGACGTAGCGGTGACGGTCACCGCTCGACCCTACGTCGCCGTAGGCTCGGCGGCGGAGGCGTGTGGGTGCCTGGTGGCCCTCCCGGTCTTCAGTCCGTTCCGGTCGACGGACCTGGCGCCCGGCGCTATTGCATCTCGCCCGATCCGATTACGAGCGGCCGGCCAGCCGGTGGTGAACCGCGGGGGCCGCTCACACGTAAACCTGTTTGGACGTCGTTCCGGCCGACGTCGACTACGAACCTTCGCCGGCGTGCTCCGGAGGCCCTCCATGCTCGATCGCCGTTCCGCCGTCCTGGTGGCCGTACCGGTCCTCGCCGCAGGAGTTTTCCTCGCGACGGCGGGCGTCGCAACAGCCGCAACGACCACCGTCACCGCTCGCGCCAGCGGTGCCAACGAGGTGCCGACCCCGGGTCCGCAAGGTGCCACCGGCAGGGCGCTGTTCACGCTGGACACCAGCACCGGTCGGATCTGCTATCAGGCCAGCACCTCCGGGCTGTCCAACATCGCCGCCGCTCACATTCACAGCGGTGCCGCCGGAGTGGCCGGACCGGTGGTGGTGCCGCTAGAGGCCAGCAGGATCAACAGCGGCAGCCAGACCTGCACCACCGCCGACCCCGCACTGGTGGCGAAGATCGCGGCCAGCCCGGCCAGCTTCTATTTCAACGTACACACGCCGCAGTTTTCCGCCGGGGCGGTGCGCGGCCAGCTCGCGGCCGGCGGGCCGAGCGGGGCGAACGCGGGGTCCGGCGGGGCGGCCGGCGACTCGGGTCCGAGCGCGTGGCTGGTGGTCGCCCTACTCGCCGGTGGCGTCCTGACCGTGGTCTCGGCCCGGCGTCTGTCCCGGCGCTGAGCCCGCGCCGTACCACTGCCGAGCGGGCTCGTCGTCCGCCGATGAGCGCTGCCAACCCGACCGCAGCCTGGCCCTACGTGGCCGGGCTCGCGGTTGGGCTGTGCCTGTTCGGGCTCGCTGGATACCGGCTCGTGCAGCGCCTACCGGTGACCGACCTCGGGGTCGTGCCGGGGCGATGGGTCGCGGCAGCCGCCCCGGTCCCAGTCCCGGCAGCCGCCGTGTCGATCGGGGATCCGGTGCCGGCGCCAATCGCGGCCGCACCGGCCGCCGGGACGGATCCGGTCCGGCTACGGATTCCCCGGCTCGGTGTGGACGCCGCAGTCACGCCGGTCGGCGTACTCCCTGGTGGTGACCTCGATGTCCCGGCCGACCCGGCGGTGCTCGGCTGGTGGTCCGGGAGCGCCCGGCCCGGCGTGGCGGACGGCAGCGTCGTGGTCGACGGTCATGTCGATAGCGCCCGCGACGGTGCCGGAGCTCTCTTCCGGCTGCGCGAGCTGCGTCCTGGGGATGCAGTCGAGGTCGGCGGAGACGACGGTCAGGTCCTGCGCTACGTCGTGACCGCTCGCCGGCAGTACGCCAAGTCCGGGCTGCCGGCCGCGGAGGTGTTCGGTCCCACCCCGGGTCCGCGCCTGGTGCTTATCACCTGCGGCGGCCGTTTCGACTCCGGCCGCCGGCACTACGCGGACAACGTGGTGGTCTATGCGGTGCCCGAAACGTGAGTCCGTAGCGGGCCGCGGCAACAGGCCGCCACGCTCTGCCGAGTCTGCCTACGTAGAGTGCTCGCGGAGGCGTGTGGGTGCCTGGTGGCCCTCCCGGTCTTCAAAACTGGTGTGGCCGAGGATCTCGGTCAGGCGGGTTCGATTCCCGTCCGCCTCCGCCACCAGCACCCGTGCGGTGTAACCGGCCGCGAGCCCCGTTGGACCAACGGGCAGCGCGCGTTAGGGCGAAGTTACGTGATCTTGGGCGTCCTTGGCTGCGCTGACATGGGAGTTTGCCCGGCGACGTGGCGCCGGTACTGGCTACTTGAGTGTGCGCGGGATGGGTGCGCCGAGCAGTTCGAAGGCCCGCCGCTGCGTCGGGGTGGGGGTGGCGAGCAGCTCGAACTCGGTGTCCACGCCGGTGCCGGAGCTGGCCCGGATGTGGTTGCGGGTCAGCGTGCCGAGGTGGTCGAGCAACTCGCGGAACCCGCGCACCGGCTCGCCCGCCGGGCTGGTCTTGGCGGCGGCCTTGGCCGCGGCGGCAGCCGAGCGGCGGGCCGGCGCGACCGGGTTGTCCCGGCCGGGTGGCGCCTCGTCGGTAAAGGTGAGCGGTGCCAGCGCGCGGCGCAGGTGCCAGACCAGATAGCCGGCGAGGAAGCAGACGAGCACGTGGCCCCGGACCCGGTCCTCGAGATGGTGATGGATCGGGCGCAGGTCGAGGTCGTCGACCTTGAGGTGGCGGAAGTCGCGCTCGACGTTGGCCAGGTTCTTGTAGGCGGTGACCACCCCGGCGGTGCTGAGGTCGGTGCCGACCGTGGTGCGCAGCACGTAGATGCCGTCGAGGGCGGCCTCGGCGGCGATCGAGGCCTCGTCGCGGGCGATGGCCAGGGTGGTGTCGGTGATGGTCACGGCGAGGTGCTTGGCCATCTTATGGCGGCCGAGCACCCGCCCGACGCGTAGCCCGATCTTGTCCGCGCCGCGCAGCCGGCCGGCGTCGACCGCGGTGACGATCGGTGCCAGCGCCGCCGCGGTGGCGGCGAGCAGCTCGGTGCGCTTGCGCGCCCGTTCGGCGGCCAGGGCGGGGTTGCGGGCGGCGACCAGCCGCTCGCCCGGGTAGTCGGGGTGGGCGAACTCGGCCAGGTCGGCCTGGTCGAGCAGGCTCAGCTGCAGCGGCCCGTCGTCGGCGGCGAGCGCGGCGATGGCCGGCGCCCGCAGCGCGGTCAGCCAGCCCAGCCCGCCGAGCTCGCGCAGCGCGTCGATCCGCGCCGAGGTGATCATGCCGCGGTCGCCGACCATCACCAGCTCCCGCAGGCCGAACCGGTCCCGGGCGACCTCGACGATGGCGGTGAACGCGCTCGGGTCGGCGGTGTTGCCCGGAAACACCCGCACCGCGACCGGCCGCCCGGCGCCGTCGGTGAGCAGCCCGTACTCGATCTGCGGCAGGCCCTTCTTGCCCTCCCGGGAGTAGCCCCGGGCCGCCAGCGGACAGTGCCGGCCCTCCACCCACGCGCTGGTCAGGTCGAAGTAGGCCAGCCCGGCCGGGTTCGCCGCCCCGGCGAGGTGCCGGCGGGCCAGGACGGCCTCGATCGCGTCCTGCCGATCCAGCAGCCAGTCCATCGCCGCGTAGACCTCGTCGGTACCGACCTCGACGAGCCCGAAGTCGGCGCCGATCGTGGTGTCGGCCCACCACCGGGCGGTGGCCAGCTTGGATGCCGGGCGCACCACCCGGGAGAGCACCAGCGCGGCGGCGATGTCGCGGGACCGGCACGGCGGCCCGAGCAGGTCGGGCAGGCCCAGCAGGCGGCCCTGCGCGGCGACGGCGGCCAGGTGCCCGTGCGGCAGCGACCGAGTGATCTCCAACCCCTCGCCGGCCACCAGCAGTGGCTTGCCGGCCAACGCCGCCCGCAGCGCGTCGAGCGCCGGGGCCGGCAACGCCGAGACGTTGGCCACCGTCTCGTGCTTGATCTTTCCGTCCGCCCGGTAGGAGCGTCGGAGCAGATGACTGACCGACTCGGCCGGCCCCGCCTTCGTCGTGTACTTGCGCACGACCCTTGCCACATGAATCGCACCAGACCGCCGTGTCATAGCCCGATGCTACCGCACAGACCCCGTCGATCCCGATAATAATCTTGGCTACATTTCCGGCGTGTCGAAGACCATTCACGCCGGTCACCCGGCAGATCAGGGCTCCGCCGCCACGTAACTTCGGCCTAGGGCTGACGCAGCCGTCCGGCCCCGGTGACCCCGAGGAGCCGTTGGCGATCCAGCTCCTCCGGCGACAGCGGACCCGGCGGTGGGGGTTCGGCCAGCTCGATCACCTGCTGGTCCGCGGGAACGCGTACCGACCCTTCAAGGTCGGCGAGGGTCATGGAGTAGTCGCCCTTCTCTGGCTCGCTCATGGTGGCTGAGTATGCGCCGGCTCGAACACGCTGGTAACTGGCCCGGAACGGGCCCGGCGCGTCCGGCTGCTCAGTCCGAGATCGCGACCTCGATCCAGCCGGTGCGCACGTCGTAGACGCACCCCGTGACCGGTAGGCCTTTCGGGAGATAGGGCGAGCTTCGTAG
>JBPCOB010000187.1:0-27279 GCA_051000715.1 Mycobacteriales bacterium | reverse complement strand
CGCTCGAGCCATTCGCCGTACCCGCTCGACCCGGTGAAGTCGACGAGGCGCACCTCCGGCCGGGTGGCCAGGACGCTGGCCAGTCCCTCCCCCGGCCGCTCGGCGGCGAGGCAGACCAGGTTGGGGTCGAAGCCGGCCTCGGCCAGGACGCCCCGGGCCACCGCGACCGTGATCGCGAGCGGCAGCACCGCCCTCGGGTGCGGCTTGACGACGACCGGGTTGCCGGTGACCAGGCTGGCGAACAGGCCGGGATAGCTGTTCCAGGTCGGAAAGGTGTTGCAGGCGACCACGAGCGCGATACCGCGCGGCACGATCGTGAAGGTCTTCAGCATCCGCAGCGGCTCGCGCTTGCCCTGCGGCTTCTCCCAGTACGCGGTCTCCGGCTGGCGGGTCATCTCGGCGTAGGCGTAGGCCACCGCCTCCAGCCCGCGGTCCAGCGCGTGCGGAGCACCGGCCTGGAACGCCATCACAAAGGCCTGGCCGGTCGTATGCATGACGGCGTACGCCAGCTCGAAGCTGCGCTTGCTGAGCTGGTCGAGAATCTCCAGGCAGACCCCGGCGCGGACGTCCGGCCCGGCGTCGCGCCAGGCCGGCATCGCGGCCGACATGGCGGGCAGCAGCACCTCGACGTCGGGGTGCGGGTAGCGGACGCCGAGCTCCATCCCGTACGGCGAGCGCTCGGCGCCAACGGTGCCGTCGGCGCCGGGTTGGTCGAGCGGGAAGTCACTGCCAAGGTAACTCTCGAAGGCCCGCCGACCGTCGTCGTTCGCGGTCTCGCCGTACACCTTGGGGCTCGGCGACTCGGGATAAGCGCTCCAGTAGGTCCGCGCGCGGGTAGCTTCGATGGCGCGGTCGAGGGTCTCGTGGTGTTGCTCGAAGAAGGTCACGGGTCGTCCTCTCTGGGTCGACACCGAGCATGCCACCCGACTGTGACGGCTCATGCGCGCCAGAGCCGACCGAGACCCGCCGGGTCAGCTCGACCCACTCGGCGGGAACTTCTTGACCACCCTCGTTCGTGACCAGGCACGTGCCCGCAATCGCCAGTCATGCGCTGACCTTGAACTGCTCGTCGTGACAGCGACCAAAGGTGGGCGCTCCACCTCGCTGCTCGCCATAACCCTGACGTTGATCGGCAACGCGCGTGGCGGCGGCAGCCATGCTGCTTCGGCACTGGCACGGCATGCGAGCTGAAGCTCGGCGAGCCGTCGCCGTCGTGCTGAGCGTGGTGGTCGCGACGGCCGTCGTGGCCGTCGTAGGCCTGACCGGCAACCGGGGCACCGGCGGACAGGTCGGCGCGAAGGGATCACTGCACGCGGCCGTGCCACTGAACTCGGTGCCGACCCCAGCGGTTCCGGCGGCCAAGATCCACGGGTGGATCACCGCGAGCGCCAGCGGGATCACCGACGACAGCGGGCAGGCGATCCGGCTCACGGGCGTGGCCGACGCGCGAATGAACCAGTGCAAGCCCAGCGTCCCCTCGGACAACGAGGCGGCGACCCTGCAGCGACTCGGGTTCAACAGTGTCCGGCTGGCAATCAGCTGGGCGGCCACCGAGCCGAGCCCGCCGACCCGAGCCGCCGACGGCAGCTGGACCCATCACTGGGACCGGGGCTACCTCGCCCAGGTCGACCAGGCCGTGTCGGTGTTCCGAGCGCATGGGATCGCGGTGATCCTCGACCTGCACCAGGTGCGGCTCTCCTCGGCGTTCGACACCTCTAAGTGCACGAACATGGGGTTGCCGGCCTGGGTCTTCGCCGGGCAGCACGCAAAACAGCTCGCGGTGTGCAGCTTCTTCACCAATGTCGCAGCGCCGGACGCGCCCGCCATCCCGCCGTACGACGCGATCGCCGCGGTGTGGAAGTTCTACGCCCAGCACTACGCCGCCGACTCGACCGTGATCGCGGCCGACGTCTACAACGAGCCGTACGTGCCGGCTGCGTGCCCGAACGTTCAGAAGGAGAACCTCCCCCGCTTCTACGGCGCGGTCGGCACCGCTATTCGGGTGGTGAACCCGAAGCTCACCCTGGTGCTCGAGGACGCCGCCTACGAGACCTACCAGCGGGCCGGCCTGCAGCTGTCCAGTCTGCCCGCGTTGGGCAACATCATCTACTCCTGGCACTTCTACCCAACGTCCTGGCTGGTGGGGAAGCCGGAACTTGCCGCCCATCTCGCGCGGGCGCGCGCCCTCGGCGCGCCCCTGTGGCTCGGGGAGTTCAACGCCTTCGGTCCCGCCAGCAACAACGGCAGTCGCCCCGACGCCAATGCCGAGTCCGATCTGGCCGCGATGATGGCCTACTGCCGGAGCAACGGCATCGGCTGGGACCTGTGGGAGTACCGCGGCCGGAGCAGCTCGCTCATCGACCTCGAGACCGGCCTGCCGAAGGACGCGTTGGCCCGCGGGCTGCAAGCCGGCTTGTAGTTGCCGGGGGGGCTCGGCGGTATCCCGCCTTCGGGGTCACACAGGGCAGTGCGATTCCCGCCGGGGGCCGGACCGGCCACGATGCCTTACTCCCAGACGCCGCTCGCCTGCTCCACCTCTCCCTCGAGCTCCGCATCCTCCCGGTAGTCGCTGCCGATCTCGACGGTCTCGGTCCGTGGGATGAAGTCGGGATCGAGCCGAACGAGGTCCCACTCGTTGATCCAGGCGCGGATGTACTGGCGCATCCGGGTCGCACCCAGCTTCTCCAGGCCTGGTACGTCGGGCGGGTCCCAGCCGAAGGCCTCGGCGTGCAGGCCCCTGACCTCCCGGTAGGCGTGGTCGAGCTCGGCCCGGTCTGGGGGACTGAGCAGCACCATGTCGCGCTCGATGGCGCGCATGCCGGCCTCGGCCATTCCGGCGAGCTCGTCGGCCTCAGGTGTCTCCCTCGCCCGCAGCCTGGCCGGAACCTGCTCGCGGTCGTTCTTCGCGGTCAGCACGGCGGCGTCGAAGTCGTCGGTCATCGCGATGACCGCCGCCAGCGGGGCGCCGAGGTCGGCGGCGTCGCGCCGCAGCCAACCGGCTAGCTCGGCGTAGGAGCGGCCGCGCTGCAGAACGGAGTAGCGACCGATGAGCTCGACCTCGTCGAACAAGACGACCCACCCGGCGAAACCGGCAGCCGCGAAGATCCGCGCGGCGAAGCGGAACCGCTGGGCCGCGAGCTCCTTGGCGGAGATGGTCGAGAGCACGGGCCTTCCCTCCCCCGCCTCGCGCAGCCGCCGGCGCAGCTCAGGCACCGGCAGCGGGTCGCCGCTCCAGAACCGCACGATCGCATCGGCGTACTCGCCGTCACCGCTCTGGGCCCGCCGGAACAGCGTCAGCGTCGCCGGGAAGCGCTCGCTCAGACCGCTGTCGGGCCGGGTCGCCCAACGGATCAGCTCGGCGTACGCCGGACTGTCCACGTCGAGACCGGCGGCTGCCTCGCGCAGCGCCGCACCCGAGGCGCCGGGCGAGACCGCCGCCTCAGCGGCCGCGCGAAAGACCTTGACGGGATCATGCAGCGGGGTCTCCTTGCTGATCACCAGCTTGCTGGCAACGAAACCGCTCTCCAGCGCCACGGTGGCCAGGTGCTCGAGCAGATGGCTCTTGCCGGTGCCGAAGCCGCCCCCGAGCAGCAACCCGGAAGCATGCAGGCTTCGACCGATGCCGGGCGCGGAGATGTCCCTCAGCAAGCCCACGAACCGGTCCTCGACCTCGGTCTGGCCCGAGCCCAGGGCGGCCACCGCGTCTCGGCTGGGGACACCGGCTCGCAAGGCCTCGATGGCACGTCGGCTGGCCAGCCGGGAGTCGGCTACCGCGGCGGTCACGGGACCGCCTCCAGCCGGACCTCGAGGCGAACCAGGGCGGCGAACGGGTTGGCGCGGCGACGGTCCCGCACCTCATCCACGATCCGCAGGTGCAAGGCAGTGTAGGAGGGAAGGCCCCGCCCCTCGTCGGTCACCAGTGCGGGCGGCAGACCGACCGCGACCAGCGCGGAGTGCAGCGTGTCGGTCGCGTCGACCAGCTGGCGGAGCACCTCGTAGGCGTCGAGGGTTGCCGCCTTGGAGTAGTAGACGCCCTCGCGCGCCGCCAGCGGCGGGCGATGGGCGACTGCCAGCCGATCCAGGTCCAGGTCGAGGACGAGGCCTGATCCGGCGTTGCGGACCAGCCAGCCGGCCAGGGAGAGCAGCAGCGGCCGGGCGTTGTGCCGCCCGATGCGGGTGTAGAGGAGGGCCGGTTTCAGCCGAGCCAAGGGCACAGGTTCGCCCCGGAGCCAGGCGAGCACCGCCGCGCGCTCGCCGGCGTCGACCTCTCCGGAGCCGAGCTCGCCGTGGCAGAGCCGCAGCATCGCCAGCCGGAACTCGGGAGCCAGCGTGGAGTCGGCGAGCACCGTCTGCTCGAGGCGACGGCGAACGCTGCGGTTGAGCTCGCGAGCGTCCACCTCGTGGTGCCGGGCGACCGTGCCGACGGAGACGTCAGCGCCCGCTGGTGCCGGCAGCCCCACCCCGTCGTACGCCGTCCGCACGGCGGCGGCGCTGAGTCGCTGCCAGTCGATCTGCCGCGAGATGGCGAAGAACAGCTCGTGCATGAGATGGACCCGCGTCGACTCGGCGTCGACCAGCACGTAGGTGTAGCTGTCGGCGGCGGCCACGGCGGCCAGGCCGGCATGCCATCGCCGGGCGACGTCGTCGTCGCCCAGGACGACGAAGCGCACCGCTGCTCCGCCGGCGCGGATGAAGTCGCCGAGGTACTCCTTGCGAAGGAACTCCAGATAGGCCTCGACGGTCAGCCCGGCCCCGCCCGCCGGAAAGCTTCCGAGCTCCGGCCGATTACTCACGATTCGCCGCCCCCTCCGGTGAACGCGATGCCCCAGTAACGCTGCTGCTGGCCGACCCGGGAGACGGTCGTGAGCACGCCGGCGCCCTTCGTGCCGGTGCTGGCACTCCAGCGCAGCCGGGCCCCGGACCGGTCGCTGGTCGTGAGACCGCTCTGGTCGAGGAGATAGAGGTCACGGGCGAACTCCTGCCGGCTGTAATCCCGCGCCGAACCGGGCAGCAACGTGAGCACCGCGTGGACGTCCACCAGCCGGACGACGGCGCCCGGCGCCTTCCGCTGCCGAGCCAGGACGAGCTCGTACGCCGACTTGAGGCTCTCGAAGAACGGCTCGGGCTTGAAGCGCGGCGCAGCGCCCTGCGCTTGGGCGAGGGACGCCACCAGGACCGAGGGGCGGAGACGCCGGTCGCGCCTTCGGTCCACTTCGACCGCGAGCTCCGCCGGTAGCACCCGCACCAGCGACGGATAGCACAGCAGCCGGTCGTCCTCCTTGAACATGGCCACGCCGGCATCATCAGCGGCCGCGAGCAGCTCCTTGGCGAAGGAGCCCGAGGCGAGGTGGCCGCTCTCGTCGACGTCGTAGCCGGCTCGCAGCTCGGCGGCCAGCTCGGCCAGCGCACGGGCGGCCGTCTCCGCCGCCTCCAGCGCCCGCCGCAGGTCGCGGACGACGCCGCTGGCCGCGGCCGCCTTGGCCTTCTTGAGCTCGCGGGTCGTCGAGCCAGCCATCTTGAGCGCCCCCTGCGCGGCCAACTCGGTCGCCGCCAGCGCCGTCTCCAACCCGTCCCCGGTGTACGCCACCCCGGACCTCCCCGCCTCGGCGGCGAGGCTACCGGCCAGCGCCGACATCTTCTGACAGCGCCGGCCGGGCGGATGTCCGCGCTGGGCGAACGCGCCGGCGGCCGTGGACGGACGCTCCGTCACCGGTTCGGGAGATCTGCAGCAGCTGGTGAACGACGAGGCCATCGGGCGCCGGCTCGAAGTGACTGTCTGGCGGAACGGCGCCTTGGTCGGCTGCGTCCCGGTGGCCCGAGAGTTGGTCGGGTGGTCGCCGATCAGCTCAGGTTCCGCCAGCTGAGACCGGCCGGAGAGCTCAGCTCTTGTCGCTGGCCGGCCCAAGCTTGTCGGCGGCGTAGGCCTGGCGGGTGCCCATTGGCTGCTCCGGGCCCTTGGTGGTGTCCTTCGCCGTCTGCAGCTCCATCTCGGCGTTGATCTCGGCACCCAGCAGGATGATGAACGCCGACAGGTAGAGCCACAGAAGGAGGACCACGACCGCACCTAGCGAGCCGTAGGTCTTGTTGTAGTGGCCGAAGTTCGACACGTAGATCGTGAACAGCACCGAGCCGACCACCCACAGCAGCGTGGCGATCCCGGCTCCCCAGGTCACCCACCGCAGCTTGGGGTTGTCGCGATCCGGCGCGTAACGGTAAAGCACCGCAAGGGCGGCCGCCGTCAGCACGGCCAGCAGCGGCCAGCGCACCACATTTGCCACCACCTGGCCGGCGGACGAGTTCACGACCGCAGGCAGGACCGCGAGCAGCCCGAGGGTCGCGACAAAGACGACGATCATGCCAAGGGTGAACAGCAGGGCCAGTCCGCGAAGCCGCAGGAACTTGCGGGTCTCGCTCTCGTCGTAGGCGACGTTGACGGCCTCTATCAGCTGCTTCATGCCGCCCGAGGCGGTCCACAGGGAGAGCAGGACGCCGATCACGAGGGCGATGCCCAGGCCCCGAGGATTGCCCCCGGCAACCGTCTTGACCTGGTCGGCCAGCAGTGACCGGGCGTCCTTCGGCAGCGCGGTCGTGAAGTCGGCGATCTGCCTGGATGCCTCGGCCGGCGTGGTAACCAGGCCGTAGATCGACACCACGGCGGCGAGTGCCGGCGCGAGTGCCAGCAGCGTGAAGAAGGCGACACCGGCCGCCAACAGGGACACCTGGTCGTCTCGCAGCGAGTCCTTGACCCGGACGGCGATGTCTTTCCAGCCCTTCTTGGGGATCGCGGAGGGCGCGTCGGCCTGGCGGCCCCGGTCGGCCTCTCGAGCGATGCTGTCTGAAGTCATGGTGCTCCCGTGCACGTCGACGTAACGGCCAGCACTCCCAGCCGGTGGGCCGGGAGAATGGTTCCCCCGTCGGCGGCGTTCCCACCGGTTTTCACCGGTAAGGCGCCACCGGATCACGGCCCGGGCAGCAACCGGTACCGCGCCTCGATCCAGCAGTACAGGCCGTACGCGACCAGACCGACGGCGACCAGACCTAGCAGGACCGGACCGTAGGCCGCATGCGCCAGCGTGCGCAGGGAGGCGTCGAGGCCCTTCGCGTCCGCCGGGTGGAACGCCAGGGCGGCTCGGACCAGCAGCCCGCCGAGCAGGGCGAAGACGGCGGCCCGCGCCCAGCAGCCGACGCTGCCGAGCACGTGTGCCGCGGCGGCGACCGGTCGAGGCAGCTCCGCCTCGTCGAAGCGCTCCCGGAAGTTGAGCCGCAGAGCCCGGCGGCCCATCTCGACACCCGCCCCCACCAGCAGTAAGCCGATGAGCACCACCAGCGGGCGCCCCAGCGGCAGCCGCAACAGCCGGGCAGTGAGGGCGGCATCCTGCGTCGACGTCGACGGCGGGGTTACCGGCCGCCGGGACCCCAGCAGCAGCGAGACCGTGCTCCAGGTGAAGCCGCCGTACAGCAGGGCGCCCCACCCGGAGATCAGCCGTTGGCTCCACCGACCGCCGGAGCCGTCCTTCTCGCGGGCCCGGAAGATCGCCTCAACGAGCTGCGAGATGGCGTAGCCGGCCAAACCCATCGCCAGCAGCGCGAGGGTTATCCGGCCGAACGGCGAGCCGGCAACCTCCTGGACGGCGCCCTGGGCGTCGGCCGGCTGACCGGAGGCTGCCTGCGGGGCACCGGCCGCGTCGATGGCAATTCTCCCGGCGAGGTAGCCGACCAGGATGTACACCGCGCCGCGGCAGCCGATCCCCCACCGGGACAGCCCGCGCACCGGGCGGCTGCCGGCCGCCGCACCGGTCCTTTCTTCGGCGCGATCGCGGGCATCACGAGCAACTCGCCGGACGCTGTCGATGGAACCCACGACGCGACCTCCGCTCCTTGCGCTCGGACCTGCCCGGACGGCGTCCTTGAAACGACGTGCCTACTGCAGCGGAAACGGCGGCTGCAGCCACCACGGATCGTCGGTCACCTCAACGGCAACGACCCACTTGACCCACCAGAAGCCGCGCCGTCCCGGCGCCACCAGTCGCACCGGGAACCCATGTCCCGAGCTCAACGGCTCGCCGCCGAGCCGGGTGGCCAGCAGCAGCCCACCGGCGTCGGCCAACGGCAACCGCCGGCGATAGCCGGTGAGCGAGACCACCTCGACACTGCGGCCACGGACGTCGGTCGGCAGCAGCCGGGCGAGGAGAATCCCGGACCACTCCTGCTCGGCGTACCAGCCGCCGGTGCAGTCCAGCGTCGCCCGAACGCCGTCGTGCTCGCCGAGCAGCTCGGCGTAGGACCAGGACCGCTCCCCTCGTCGGGTGCGGACCCGCAGCCGCCACTGATCGGAGTCGACCGTCGGCACGTCGTCGGTGAGCCACTGGGTGACCGGCATCGCCGCCGGTCGGCCAGAGCCGGTGCGGAAGGAACCGGTGAAACGGCGGTGCCCGCCCGGAAGCCGGGCCGCCGCGCTGGCCTCTTCCAGGAGTGCGTAGCCCGCCAACGCCCCCGCGGACAACGTAGCCAGCCGCAGGGCGTTACGGCGGGACAGGTCGGTCCGGCGCACGCGCTGCCGGTGGCTGGCGATGTGCCACACCAGCACGGGGATGGCGAGCAACGCGGCGCCGATATGCACTTGCAGGGCTGTCAGCGACCACACCGACCGGTAGCCAAGAGCCGAGTGGACAATCCCCGACACGAGGGCCACCGGGACGAGGACCGCCAGTGTGATCGCCACGTCGCGGGCCGGGTTGCGGCGGCGCAGCCCCCGCCTGGCGATGACGGACTTCCACGGGGTGAGCAGCACGATCGCCAGGCCGATCGCACCGTGCGCCACCAGCACGAACCGGTCCGGCCGGGTACCGTACCCGAACGCCGTGAGACCGGTGGCCAACGCCGCAGCCAGGAGAAGGAGCAGCGCCAGGTTGGTCCGGCGGCCGGCCACGTCTGCCAGCGTAGGCGCCGTCGTGAAGCCGCGGCCGGCCTCAGGTGCGTAGGTACGACGCGCCGTTGAGATCCAGCACGGCGCCGGTGGCGAAGACGGCATCCTCCGATGCCAGATAGGCCACCGCCGCGGCCACCTCGTGCACGGTCCCCACCCGGCCGAGGGGGCTCTGTGCTCGGATCGCGTCCCTGCGGGGACCGGTGAGGATCTCGGCGGTCATGTCGGTTCGACGAAGCTCGGCGCAACGGTCGCCACGGCCACCCCGTCCGGGCCGAATGCCAGCGCGAGCGACTGGCCCAGCGCGTTCAAGCCGGCCTTGCTGGCGGCGTAGGCCGGTGCGGTGGGCTCGCCGCGGAACGCGCCGCGGGAGGAGACGTTGACGATGCGGCCGCCGCCGGAGCGTCGCATCGACTGGGCCGCGCACCACAGCAGCTGAGCCGGTCCGAGCAGGTTGACGGCCAGCGTCCGACGTACGTGCTCCTGCCAGGCAGCGTGGGAAGCCGCCACGACGTCGACCTCGTAGATTCCGGCGTTGTTGACCAGGACATCGAGCCCGCCGGCCCGCGCCACGACGGCGTCCACCAGCTCCCGACCGGCGTCGGGGTCGCTCAGATCGGCCGGCAGGCGGATGTGGCCGCCACCCGCCAGCGCCGCCACGGTCTCTCGCGCGGCGCCCTCGTCGCGTCGATAGTGGACGGCGACCGTGGCCCCGCCGGCCGCCAGCCGGAGAGCGACGGCCCGGCCGATTCCGCGCGATGCGCCGGTGACCAGCGCCACCTTGCCGGTGAAGTTCACCGGGCATCCTGCCGCCAGCCGCGTCTGTCTATCGCGGCGGCTTTGCGGCTACCGAACCCGGCTTCCCGGTGAGCCACTGGACCGACTCCGCCACGATCTCCGCCGGCACGCTGTGCGCCCCGCCGAACTCGCGGTAGCAAACGGCGTAGCCGCCGTCCCGAGCGCCGGCACCACCCGCCGGCTGCACCGGTCGATGGGCAGGACGCCGTCGTGGCGGCCGTGCGAGACGTAGACCTGTGGCCGGCCGCGGGTGTTCATCGGCGCCATGAAACCCGGGGAAAATGCCAGCACGTGGCCGAACAGGTCACCGTTGGCCAGCCCTATCGACAGCGCGTACGACGCCCCGTCGGAGAACCCGCCCACGGCCAGCCGGGTTGTGTCCACCGGGCAGCGCGCCACGACGGCGGCCAGCGCGGAGTCCAGAAAGGCGACATCGCTCCCGTAGCCGCCGAGGATCACGTCCCAGGTCCGCCCACGGGACTCGGGCGCCAGCAGCAGCAGCCCGGCGCGCTCGGCGTAGGGCAGCAGCAGGTCAAGGGCGGCGCGAGCCGTTCCTCCCGCGCCATGCAGCAGGACGACGAGCGGTGACGGTTCGCCGGTTTCGGTCCCCGGCGGCACGTACAGCAAACCGTCCCCGGACCCGCTGCCGAGCCCGAGAGCGTGCAGCCCGGTTGCCACCGGCGCCGTGGAGCCCGGCCGGTGCGGCAGTGCCAGCCGGCCGTGCCGATGGTGGGCGAGAACCGGCACGGCGCAGGGGCGATCGGGCACGTCTTCGCGATACCCCTACCAGGGACCGTGCCCGCGGCCGAGCAGGGACCACCGGCAACCGACGATCTATCCGACCGGGTCGACGTTCCATAGAGTGGGCCGATGGATACGGAGCTCCGCACCCACGAGGGTGTTCTCGGCCAGCTCCTCGAGAACGCCAGGCTGGCCCCACCGGACGACATCCCCGACCTGGTCGTCCAGCACGCCCGCATGCTCGGTGCCCTGGAGGTGGTTCTCTACCGGGTGGACTACGAGCAGGTCTGCCTGGTGCCGCTCCCCGGCCGGGAGGTTCCCGAACGGGAGCAGCTGACCATCGACGCGACCTTGGGCGGCCGGGCGTTTCGCCTGGTGCAGGTCCAAGAGCAGGAGGCGGACGGCTGGCGGCGACTGTGGATCCCGCTGATCGACGGCACCGAGCGGGTCGGGGTCATGGAACTGCTCATCGGCGATATCGACGAGCCTCTGCTGGCTGGTTTCCGCCAGTTCGCCGGCGTGGCCGCGGCGCTGGTCCTCAGCAAGAGCCAGTACGGGGACGGCCTCGAGCTGGCGCGCCGCCGGAAGCGGATGTCACTGGCCGCGGAGATCCACTGGCACCTGTTGCCGCCGCTGACCTTCGGCACCGAGCGCGTGGTCATCAGCGGCGTGCTGGAGCCGGCGTACGAGGTCGGCGGTGACGCTTTCGACTACGCCGTCAACGGCGACGTCACGCATGTGGCCGTCTTCGACGCGATGGGGCACGGGCTCGAGGCGAGCCTGCTGGCCGCGGTCGCCGTGGGCGCCTACCGCAGCGGCCGGCGCCGGCAGCTGGATCTGCATTCGTCGTACGCCGAGATGGACGAGGCGGTCCGCCAGCACTTCGGCTCGGAACGGTTCGTGACTGGCCTGTTCGCCGAGCTCAACCTCTCGAACGGCCGGCTCCGCTTGGCCAACGCCGGGCATCCAGCCCCGCTCCTGGTCCGCCGGGGTCGGGTGGTCAAGAGCCTCGAGTGCTCGCCCAGCCTGCCGCTGGGTCTCGGTGGTTTCGTGGTCGAGCTGACCGAAGAGTCGTTGGAGCGTGGCGACCGGGTGCTCTTCTACACCGACGGCGTCGTCGAGGCCCGCTCGAAGGCCGGGGAGTTCTTCGGCCCGCGGCGGTTGGCCGACCTGCTCAGTCGGGAAGCCGCCTCGGGGCAGCCCGCGCCCGAGACAATGCGCCGGCTCTCGCTTGCCGTGATGGAGCACCAGGAGGGTGAGCTGCAAGACGACGCCACGATGCTGTTCTTGGAGTGGCTCGGCGCTGCCGAGAACGGGCTCGCCTTCTGACCGATCGCGAGCGGGCTTGCCGGCGGGGGCAGGTGGCAAGCCCGGGTCGACCGGCTCGATCGTCAGCTGCAGCCGCTGGTCGAGCCGCACGACTCGCAGACGTAACAGCTGCCGGCAGGGCGCATCTTGATGCCGCAGGTGAAGCACAGCGGCGCGTCGACGGCCGTCTGAGCGCTGAACTCCTGAGCATTGGCGAAGTCCCGGTTCGCCGGCGCCGCCTCGATCGAGCGGTCCGCAGGGCGCTCGACCGGGGCGGACTGGGCCAACGCCTCGACATCGACGTCTTCCTCGGCGACCGGAGCGCCGGCGGACGAGCCACCCGCGATGGCCGCTGACCGTTCCTCGGCCGAGTGGATGCCGAGCTCGGACCGCTTCTCGTACGGCAGGTAGTCCAGTGCCAGCCGGCGGAAGATGTAGTCCATCACCGACTGCGCCATCCGGACGTCCGGGTCGTCGGTCATGCCGGCCGGGTCGAACCGCATGTTGGTGAACTTGGTGACGAATGCCTCGAGCGGTACGCCGTACTGCAGGCCGATCGAGATGGCGACGGAGAAGGCGTCCATCACGCCGGCGAGGGTGGAGCCCTGCTTGCTCATCTTGATGAAGACCTCGCCGAGGCCGTCATCGGGATAGGAGCCGGCGGTGAGGTAGCCCTCAGCGCCGCCGACCGCGAACGAGATGGTCTGGCTGGGCCGCTTCTTGGGCAGCCGCCTGCGGATCGGGCGTACGTCAGTAACCACGGGAGCCGACGCCGCTGCAGTGCGCCCGGCCCCTTTCAAGTCTGACAGCGGCTGGCCCACCTTGCAGTTGTCCCGGTAGATCGCGATCGCCTTCAGGCCCAACTTCCAGCCCTCGAAGTACGCCTTTTCCACATCCTCGACCGTGGCCGACTCAGGAAGGTTCACGGTCTTGGAGATGGCTCCCGAAACGAAAGGTTGGACGGCAGCCATCATCCGGACGTGTCCCATCCAGGATATCGACCGCTGGCCCATTGCGCAGTCGAACACCGAGTAGTGCTCGAGCCTAAGCCCTGGCGCATCGATCACGTGCCCGTGTTCGGCGACATGCTCGACAATGGCCTCGACCTGCTCCTGCTGATAGCCCAGCCTCCGCAGCGCCCGCGGAATCGTCTCGTTGACGATGTGCATGCTGGCGCCGCCGACCAGCTTCTTCATCTTGACCAGCGCCAGGTCGGGCTCGATACCCGTGGTGTCACAGCTCATCATGAGGCCGGTGGTACCGGTGGGCGCCAGGACGCTCGCCTGAGCGTTCCGCCAGCCGTTGCGGGCGCCGATGGCCAGGCACTGCTGCCACGCGTTGGTGGCGGCATGGAGCACCCGTGCGTCATCGGCGCCGACCGGCCGGACGGCGTCGTTTGCGGCGGCGTGCTTGCGCATCACCCGTTGGTGCGCGTCAGCGTTACGGGCGTAACCCTCGTAGGGACCGACGATGCCGGCCAGCTCAGCCGAGCGCCGATACGCGGTCCCCGTCATGAGGCTGGTGATGGCGGCAGCCACGGCCCGACCACCGTCGCTGTCATAGGCGTGACCGGTTGCCATGAGCAGCGCACCCAGGTTGGCGTAGCCGATCCCCAACTGACGGTAGGCACGTGTCGTCTCGGTGATCTTCTCGGTGGGAAAGTCCGCGAAGCAGATCGAGATATCCATCGCCGTTATGACCAACTCGACGACCTTGGCGAACGTCGCCGCGTCGAACGTGTCGTCTTCGCGAAGGAACTTCAGCAGATTCAGCTGGGCCAGATTGCAGCTCGAATTGTCCAATGAAACGTACTCACTACACGGGTTAGAGGCGGTGATCCGGCCCGTTTCCGGGTTCGTATGCCAGTCGTTGATGGTGTCGTCGTACTGCACGCCTGGGTCGGCGCACTCCCATGCGGACTCCGAGATCTTCCGAAAGAGGGCTCGCGCGTCAACGGTTTCGAGGACACGGCCGTCCAGCCGCGCCCGCAGTCCGAAATCGGCGCCCTCTTCTACGGCCTTCATGAACTCGTCCGTCAGGCGGACAGAGTTGTTCGCATTCTGGTACTGGACCGAGATGACGTCCTTGCCACCGAGGTCCATGTCAAAGCCCGCGTCCCTGAGCGCCCGAATCTTGTGCTCCTCGCGCGCCTTGAGCTCGACGAACTCCTGGATGTCTGGATGGTCAACGTCGAGGACGACCATCTTGGCCGCTCGCCGGGTGGCGCCGCCGGACTTGATCGTGCCGGCTGAGGCGTCGGCCCCGCGCATGAAGGACACCGGGCCCGAAGCCGTCCCGCCGCTGCTCAGCAGCTCCTTGCTGGACCGGATGCGGGACAGGTTCACTCCAGCGCCGGAGCCACCCTTGAAGATGAGCCCTTCCTCGCGGTACCAGTTGAGGATCGACTCCATGTCGTCGTCCACCGCGAGGATGAAGCAAGCGCTGACAGCCTGCGGCGCCGACGTGCCGACGTTGAACCAGACCGGCGAGTTGAAGCTGAAGATCTGGTGGAGCAGCGCATAGGTGATCTCGTGGCCGAAGACGTCGGCATCTGCGTCCAAGGCGAAGTAGCCGTGTTCCTTGCCGGCCGCGACGTAGACGCCGACCACCCGGTCGATGAGCTGCTTGAGGGACTGCTCGCGGGTTGCTGCCCCGACCGCGCCGCGGAAGTACTTGGTGGTCACGATGTTGACCGCGTTGACCGCCCAGAAGTCGGGAAACTCGACCCCGCGCTGTTCGAAGTTGACCGAGCCGTCGCGCCAGTTGGTCATCACGACGTCGCGGCGCTCCCAGGTCACCTCGTCGTACGGGTGCACCCCAGGGGTGGTGTGCACGCGCTCGACATGCAGGCCGTGACCGCGAGTGGCCGCCGAGTCCCGCGGCGCACCGCTGACCGTCTCCGTCATCTCTGCTCCTCCTTCATCGGGACAAACGTCTGCCACACCTGAGGCCATCCCCGCGGGCGACGGGAGCGGTGGGTCGGCGCCGCTCTGGCGCAGGCCGCCCGTGGTGACCAGGCGGCTCTAGGGCGCCGCGCCGGCCAGCTGCGCCGCGGGCGGCACGGAAGTTTCGGACCTCGGCTCGGTCGGGCGCTTGGCGACTGTGGAGCGCAGCGCCCCGATCTCGACCTCGAAGTCGACGAGCGATTCGAACGACCGGTAGACCGACGCGAACCGCAGGTAGGCCACCTCGTCCAGCGAACGCAGCGGAGGAAGGATGGCCAGTCCGACCTCGTGTGCCGACACCACCGCGCAACCGGTCCCCCGCACGGCCTCCTCCACCTCCTGCGCCAGTCGAGCCAGCGCATCCTCGCTGACCGGCCGGCCCTGGCAGGCCTTGCGAACCCCCGCGAGCACCTTGCCGCGGGCGAACGGCTCGGTCACGCCGCTGCGCTTCACCACCAAGACGGCGGCCGTCTCGAGGGTGGTGAACCGCCGCGCGCAGGCGGGGCACGTCCGCCGCCGCCGGATGGCCGCGCCATCGTCGGCCTCCCGGCTGTCGACGACCCGGCTGTCGGCATGCCGGCAGAAAGGGCACCGCATGCGCTGTCACCTCTCTTAGAACCGGCAGCTAGGAACGTCGGCCGCCGTGTGGACAACCTGGGTGCGACCTGTCGGCATCCCGACACAACCTGTGGACGACTTACATGGGTGTAACTACTAGATGTTGGGACCGTAGGCAACCGGTCGCACCGCGCGCAAGTGCCCAGCGGCGGTCTGGCCAATAGCCGCAGGTCACCGCCGGAGGGGACGGCGTGTCGGAGGCTGGTCGTTGGCCGGAACGAGGATGCGTTGGCCGGGACGAAGGTCGACACCGTCGAGGTCGTTCAGGCGGCGTAGCGCCTCGACGGTTCGCCGGGGATCGCGCGTGGGCGCAGCCGCCCGGGCGATCGACCACAGCGTGTCACCGTCGTGGACGATCACCGTCGCGGCCCGCGAACCCGCCGGGGCGGCGGGCGTCGCCAAGGTGGCCATGGTGCCGGCGGCGTGGCCGGCAAGAAAGCTCAACGTGACGAGCGCCGCTACCAGCACGAGAAGGAGACACCGGCCGCGGTGGGTGAGCCGGACACCACTCGCCGGGGCGCCGGCCACCGTGGTCAGGCTGATGGCCCTGGGAACCCGGACGAGACTGGGCCTCGGCACGCCGAGGGGGCGGACAGAAGCGGCGGTACGCCGATCCGATGGCCGACCCGCCGTCGGGATGCTTCGTCGTGCCGGCGCGGGCGCCGCACGCCGCCGGGCTCTCTGCAGGGACGCGGACGCCCGAGCGTGGTCTTGCCGGTGCAGGGCGACGGTGGACATGGCAACTCCCGAGAGTCGTTCATCGAACGGGTGTTCGACTATGGACGTTATACCGCGGGCCACCGACAAGAACGCGACACGTTCGAACGCATGTTTGAATCCGGTACCGGATCGGGCTACCGTGGTGCGACGACGACGGCGGCGGGAGCGGACGTGACGGACGGCGGCGGGACCGGCAGCGCCAGCGGCGCCGGAGAGGGACGGGAACTCGACACGGACACCGATCGGGGTGCCAGCGTCCACGCCTTCCCCGAGCCGCCCGACGCCCGAGGCGGGCTGACCGCCCGGCAGCGACGGGTTCTCGAGGTGATCCGAGACTCGGTTGAGCGCCGCGGTTACCCGCCAAGCATGCGCGAGATCGGTGCGGCTGTGGGTCTCACCAGCACGAGCAGCGTGGCCCACCAGCTCGCCACGCTGCAGCGCAAGGGCCACCTCCGCCGGGACGCCAACCGGCCGCGGGCGGTCGAGGTACGAGATCCCGGCCAACCGGCTTCGAGCCCCACCCAGCGCTTCCAGCACTACTCCGAAGAGGAGGAGGCGTGGCGTGCGGCCACGCCCGCACCGACCTACGTCCCGGTCCTCGGGCGCATTGCCGCGGGTGGTCCGGTGCTGGCCGAACAGGCGATCGAAGACGTCTTCCCGCTGCCGCGGCAACTGGTCGGCGAGGGTCCGTTGTTCCTGCTCAAGGTGGCCGGCGACTCAATGGTGGATGCCGCCATCGCCGACGGCGACTGGGTGGTGGTGCGCCAGCAACCCGTGGCGGAGAACGGCGACATCGTGGCGGCCATGATCGACGGTGAGGCGACCGTCAAGACGTTCAAGCGTCGTGACGGGCGAATCTGGCTGATGCCGCACAACCCGGCGTACGAGCCGATCCCCGGTGAGCAGGCGACGATCCTCGGTCGGGTGACCGCGGTGCTGCGGCGGGTGTAGAGCTAGGGGGCGGCAGGCTGCGCGCCGTACGCCGCCAGCTCCGAGGCGACGCCGGGAAGCACCCGTGCCCGCAACAGCGTGCCGTCGGACGTGTACCGCTCGCTGAGCACCTCGCCGTCGCGGTGCACCCGGGAGACGAGATCGCCGCGGGTATAGGGCAGCAGCACCTCAACCTCCACCTCCGGCCGGGGCAGCTCGCGGGCCAGCACGTCGACCAACGCCGGCAACCCAGAACCGGTCCGGGCGCTGACGAGGACCGCCGAGGGCTGGTGCCGCTGCAGCCGACCGAGCACGAGCGGGTCGGCGGAGTCGACCTTGTTCACCACGACGATCTCCGGAACCGACAGCGCGCCGATCTCCCCGAACACCTCGCGTACGGCGGCCAGCTGCGATTCCGGGTCGGGATGCGACCCGTCCACCACATGCAGAATCAGGTCGGCGTCGGCGACCTCTTCGAGCGTCGAGCGGAAGGCCTCGACCAGCTGGTGGGGCAGATGACGGACAAAGCCCACCGTGTCGGTGAGAGTGAAGGTGCGCCCGTCCGGTGTCTGCGCGCGGCGTACGGTCGGGTCCAGGGTCGCGAACAGCGCATCCTCGACCAGGACCCCGGCGCCGGTAAGCCGGTTGAGCAGCGAGGACTTTCCCGCGTTGGTGTAACCGGCGATGGCCACCGAGGGCACGGCGTGCCGCCGCCGTTCTTGCCGCTTGGTCTCGCGGGCGGTGCCCATGCCGGCGATCTCGCGGCGTAGCTTCGCCATCCGGGCCCGGATGCGTCGACGATCTGTCTCGATCTTGGTCTCACCCGGACCGCGCGTTCCGATCCCGCCGCCGCCGGCCACCCGCCCCCCGGCCTGCCGGGACAGCGACTCGCCCCAGCCGCGCAACCGGGGCAGCAAGTACGTCATCTGGGCCAGCTCGACCTGCGCCTTGCCCTCCTTGCTGGTTGCGTGCTGGGCGAAGATATCGAGGATCAGGGCGGTCCGGTCCACCACCTTGACCTTGACCACGCTTTCCAGCTGCCGCAGCTGACCCGGCGTCAGCTCGCCGTCGCAGATGACCGTGTCGGCGCCCGTGGCCGCGACGATGTCGCGCAGCTCCTTGGCCTTGCCCGAACCGACATAGGTGGCCGGGTCGGGCCGCTCGCGCCGCTGGATCAGACCCTCCAGGACCAGGGAGCCCGCGGTCTGGGCGAGTGCGGACAGCTCGGCGAGTGAGTTCTCGGCGTCGTCCGCGCTGCCCGCGGTCCAGACGCCGATCAGTACGACGCGCTCCAGCCGCAGCCGGCGGTATTCGACCTCGGTGACGTCCTCGAGCTCGGTTGCGAGCCCCGCTACCCGGCGGAGCGCCTGCCGGTCGGCGAGGTCGAGGCCGGTTCCCTCGGCGTCATGCAGCGGTGTCGGGTCCTCGGCGGCTTCCGCTGGCCCGACCGGTTCGCTGCCGGACTCCACCGAAGGCGACGCCGGCGTCTGGGCCGCGAGCGGGTCAGCGGCCTGGTCCGCCGGCGGCCGGCGCGCGGGTGAAGTCATCCCTCTGATGGTGACACGGGACGGGGAACCGGCGCATCGAACTTATCCGCGGGGGCGCATCGTCGCGTGACGTGACACCGGGTGACGAACCCGGCGGCCATCCGGTGCACCTGGCCGCCGGCTTTCTGGCGGCCGCCAGTGGCGCCGCCGGCCCTACGGCGATTGACTGTGGGTATCGGCGCATCGTCGCCGGCTTCCGCGTGTCGTGATGGAGGACACTTGCGTAAATCCATATCTGTGCTGGCGAGCCTTAGTCTCGCCGCCCTGACCGGGCCGATGCTGACGACCAGCGCCAGCGCGGACATCCACAACACCCCCGCTCCGCGCAAGGCCGCGGACATGCGATCGGCCGGCGTACAGGCCGCTCTCGCGGCTTATGCGGCCCGGCCGGCCTCGTCCGCCGCACCGGCGACGGCCAGCCCGACCTACCTTCCGTCGATGCTCGAGTGCACGGCAAGCGGTGGCGTCAACGTCAAGCTCGACTGCGACTCCAAGCTCCCGAACAACGAGCCGGACGTCAACGTCGACCCTCGGAACCCGAACCACCTGGTCGCCAGCTCGAACGACTACGACAGCAACGGCGACGAGTTCTACACCAGCTTCGACGGAGGCCACACGTGGCGGACCGGGGACATGTCGCTGGAGGGCAACAACCGCATCGGCAGCGACCCGGTGACCGTCTTCGACGTCAAGCACGACACGATCATCCACTCGTCGCTGAACTTCAAGTTCGACGGGAGCGACGGCGACCTGGTCGTCTCGCTGTCCACGAACGGCGGCCTGCGCTGGGGCAAGCCGGTCGTCGTGGCCGACGGCCAGGGCGCTGACGACGCTCCGACGCAGCTGTTCAACGACAAGGAGTGGATGGTCACCGACAACAACCCCCGCTCCCGGTTCTACGGTCGGACCTACCTGACCTGGACGCTGTTCATCTCCCACCACGGCAACTACGCCAGCTCCCCGATCATGGAGGCGCACAGCGACGACGGCGGGCGCACCTGGACCCGGCCGCAGGAGATCTCCGGGTCGAACCGGACCTGCACCTACCAGACCACGGGGAGGGCTAACCGGTGTGACGAGAACCAGTTCTCGGTGCCCACCCTCGCCCCCGACGGCACCGTCTACGTCGCCTTCGAGAACAGCCAGCACAAGGCCGCCTGGGAGAAGGGCGAGCAGTTCGAGAGCCAGTACATGGTGGTCCAGTCGCACGACGGCTTCGCGACGTTCACCTACCCGGTGCCCGTCGTCGACCTCGAGGACGGCAGCCGCGACTACCCAGTCAACGTTCGGGACCGGCAGACCCTGACGGGCATGCAGGCCCGGGTGAACTCGGCCGGCAACATCGTGGCCAACCGGCAGACCGGGCAGCTGGCGATCGTCTTCTCCGACAACCGACGTGGCAAGCACGACGTCGACAACCCGGTGACCAACACCAACGTCTACATGATGACGTCGTACGACGGCCGTAACTGGGACGGGCCGATCGCCGTGACCACCGCGGCGGGCGACCAGTGGTTCCCGTGGGTGGACGCCAACCCGGTCACCAAGGCGTTCGGCGTGCTCTACAACAACGAGGTAGGCCTTGGCCGCTACACCGCGAAGCTGGCCGTCGGCCGGCCGGCGCAAGGCTTCCAGAGCCGCACCGTCAGCACGGACGTCTCGAACGCCGACAACTCGGTCTTCTTCCAGGCGCAGGTGAAGGGCTGCTACCGCTGCACCACGTTCTTCGGCGACTACATCCGGCTCGCCTACGGGCATGACGGATCGGCGAACATGGTGTGGACCGACATGCGCCAGAAGATCACTTTCGAGGGCCAGACCGCGAAGGGTCAGTACATCTACTTCGCCCGCCTCTCCTAGGCTGCACGGCCTAGGCTGCACCGCCTAGCTCTACCGCCTTGGACCGGCCCCCGCCCGCTCCGGCAGCGGGGGCCGGTTCGTGTCCGGGCGACAGTGAACCGCCGCCAGCCATTCGGGCCGCAGCTCGCCGTCACCCACGAGCACGGCCGCCCCGGTAAGCAGGAAGCCCCCGTCGGCCGTCGCGGTGACGATCAGCCGACCGCCCGGCACCTGGACTCGGTACGCCGCCGGGCCGAACTCGCCGCGGCGGTGCAGCACCGCCGCCACCGCTGCACAGGCGCCGGTTCCGCACGACCTGGTCTCACCCACGCCCCGCTCGTGCACGCGCATCGCGAGCACGCGCTCGGCCAGCTCCCGGACGAACTCGACGTTGCCGCCGTCCGGGAACGCGTCAGTGGGCAGTTCCGGTGGCTCGGACAGATCCAGCTGATCGAGCGGCTCGCTTCCCACGACGACCGCGTGCGGGTTGCCCATCTCGACCCGGGTGGCGGCGAGGTGGCGGCCCGTGAGCCGGACGCTGGCGGCGGCGCAGACCCGGGCCGGGCCCATGTCGACCGTCACATCGCCGGCGGTCTCGAGCTCGACGGTCCGGATCCCGTTCCTCGTCGCAAGCGGCACCGTCCCCGGTCGGACGTAGCCCGCGTCGACGAGATACCGGCCGTAGACCCGGATGCCGTTGCCGCACATCTCGGCCAGGCTGCCGTCGCCGTTGCGGTAGTCCATGAACCACCGGGCGTCGTCGGCCAGGTGGGCCACCTCGGGCACCGCGGCGGTGAGCACCACGCGCAGGACACCGTCGGCACCGACGCCCCGCCGGCGATCGCACAGAGCCCGCACCAGAGCCGGGGACAGGTCGAGGTCGCCGTCCGGATCCGGCAGCACGACGAAGTCGTTCTCGGTGCCGTGCCCCTTGGCGAAGCGAAGACCGGTGCCAGGCCGCACGCCAGAATCGTACGGCGAGGGCCTCAGTCCCCTTCGGCAACCGCGGCCAGCGCAGCGGTCAGCGGTCGGTCCGCGTCCAGCCAGCGGATTCGGGGATCACGGCGGAACCACGACCGTTGCCGGCGGGCGAACCGGCGGGTGGCGAACACCGTCTCCGCCCGTGCGGCGTCGTCGGTCAGCACGCCGTCGAGCATCCGCAGTACCGACGCGTAGCCCAGCGCGCGGCTGGCCGTGACGCCCTCCCGCAGCCCCTGCGCCTCCAACCGGCATACCTCCTCGACCAGCCCGGCTCGCCACATCCGGTTCACCCGCTCGGTGATCCGCCCGTCCAGCACCGGGGTGGGAAGGTCCAGACCCAGCTGCCGAACGTCGTAGAGCGCGTCGTACGCCGGGAGCGCGGCGGTGAACGGCCGGCCGGTCAGCCCCACCACCTCCAACGCCCGCAGGATCCGCCGGCCGTTGGTGGGAAGGATGGCGGCCGCGGCGGCCGGGTCAACGCTCGCCAGCCGGGCGTGCATCGCCACCGGGCCGGCCGTCACCAGCTCGGCCGCCAGCCGCTCCCGCAGCGCCGGGTCGGTGCCGGGGAACTGCAGGTCGTCCAGCACCGCCCGGACGTACAGGCCCGAGCCGCCGACCAGCACCGGCGTCACCCCTCGGTCGAGCAGCTCGTCGAGCACCGATCGAGCCAGCCGCTGGTAGGCCGCCACATCGGCGGTGCGGGTGACCGGCCACATGTCGAGGAGGTGATGAGCTACGCCGCCCCGTTCCGCCGGCGGCAGCTTGGCCGTCCCGATGTCCATCCCGCGGTAGAGCTGCATCGAGTCGGCGTTGACGATCTCGCCGCCGAGCCGCTTCGCCAAGGCGACGGCGAGCCCGGACTTGCCGGCGGCGGTCGGACCGACCACGGCGACCACCGGGCCCCGCCTGGTCACCGCCGTCTCGCCGGGGGTGGCACCGGCTAGGCCGGCGCCCCGACGCGTGGCATGCCGAGGGCAACGGGCACCGGCCGGTCGGTTCCCGCTCCGGTGGCCCGATCGGCCTCGGCCGATGCCTGCCTAGCGGCCCACGCGTCGCCGGCCGGAGTACGGCGTACCCGCGACAAAGGCCCCTCGGCGACCAGGTGGTGCGGTGCCGCCCGCGTCACCTCGACCGTGGCCACGTCACCCGGCCGGAGGCCGGGCACGGCGGGGAAGTGGACCAGCCGGTTGTCCGGCGCCCGCCCGGACTGGCGCGCAGCGGCGGCGTCCTTGCGGCCCTGCCCGTCGGCGACCAGGAGCTCCAGCCGGCGGCCGACCTGCGCCCGGTTCTCGGCCCAGGAGACCTCCTCCTGCAGCGCCACCAGGCGCTCGTAGCGTTCCTGCACGACCGCCTTGGGCACCTGGCCCGCCATCTCGGCCGCCGGCGTCCCCGCCCGGATCGAGTACTGGAAGGTGAAGGCCCCGGCGAAGCGGGCCGCCTCCACCAGGTCCAGGGTCGCCTGGAAGTCGGCCTCCGTCTCACCGGGGAAGCCGACGATGATGTCCGTCGTGATCGCCGCGTCCTGGATCGAGGCCCGGACGCGGTCGAGGATGTCGAGGTAGCGAGCGCTCCGGTAGGACCGGCGCATGCGGCGCAGCACCTCGTCGCTGCCCGACTGCAGCGGCATGTGCAGCGAGGGCATGACGTTCGCCGTCTCCGCCATCGCCGCGATCACGTCGTCGGTAAAGTCCCGGGGATGAGGGCTGGTGAAGCGCACCCGCTCCAGTCCGTCGACCTCGCCGCAGGCCCGCAACAGAGCGGCGAACCCGTCCGGCCGCCCGAACTCCCGGCCGTAGCTGTTGACGTTCTGCCCGAGCAGCGTGACCTCGAGGACCCCCTCGTCCACCAGCGCGCGGACCTCGGCGAGCACGTCCTCGGGCCGGCGGTCACGCTCCCGGCCCCGCAGGCTCGGCACGATGCAGAACGTGCAGGTGTTGTCGCAGCCCACGCTGATCGACACCCAGGCGGCGTACGCCGACTCGCGCCGGGTCGGCAAGGTGGAAGGAAAGACCTCGAGCGACTCGCGGATCTCGACCTGCGCCTCGGCGTTGTGCCGCGCTCGTTCGAGCAGCGCCGGCAACGAGCCGAGATTATGAGTCCCGAAGACGACGTCGACCCAGGGCGCTCTGGCCAGGATCCGGCCGCGCTCCTTCTGCGCCAGGCAGCCGCCGACCGCGATCTGCATGCCGGGATGGGCGGCCTTTACCGGCCGCAGGTGGCCGAGGTTGCCGTAGAGGCGGTTGTCGGCGTTCTCCCGTACGGCGCAGGTGTTGAAGACGACCACGTCGGCCGGGCTGCCGGCGGCGGCAGTGTATCCGGCCTGCTCCAGCAGGCCGGCGAGTCGCTCCGAGTCGTGCACGTTCATCTGGCACCCGTAGGTGCGGATCACGTACGTGCGCGCCACGGCATCGAGGGTAACGGCCGGCTCCTCGACCCGCCCATCGGAGTCCGCATCTGAGAGCTCACGAGGTCTTTGTGATTTGCCCGCCGAGGCTTTACGTTCCTGCCATGGCCGTCACGTCCTCCTCACAGCGCACGGGACAGGCGCGCGACCCGAACGCCCCGCTGGTGACTCTCGAGGGGGTCAACAAGCACTTCGGCGAGCTGCACGTGCTGCAGGACATCGACCTCACCGTCGATCGTGGTGAAGTCGTCGTCGTAATCGGGCCGTCCGGCTCGGGCAAGTCGACCCTGTGCCGCTGCATCAACCGGCTGGAGCCGGTCGACAGCGGCCGGATCACCATCGACGGGGTAGCACTCCCCGCGGAGGGCAAGGCACTGGCCCGGCTGCGCTCAGAGGTCGGCATGGTCTTCCAGTCCTTCAACCTCTTCGCCCACAAGACCGTGCTCGACAACGTGCTCCTCGGCCCGGTCCGCGTGCGCAGGCAACCGAGACGGCAGGCCGAACAACGCGCCCGCGAGCTGCTCGACCGGGTGGGCATCGGCAACCAGGCGAACAAGCTGCCGGCACAGCTGTCCGGTGGCCAGCAGCAAAGAGTGGCCATCGCCCGGGCGCTGGCCATGGATCCCAAGGTCATCCTATTCGACGAGCCGACATCAGCACTCGACCCGGAGATGATCACGGAGGTGCTCGACGTCATGCAGGACCTGGCTCGCGAGGGCATGACCATGGTCGTCGTCACCCACGAGATGGGCTTCGCCAAGTCAGCGGCCAACCGGGTGGTCTTCATGGACGGCGGCCGAATCGTGGAAGAGGCGACGCCGACGGAGTTCTTCGGTCATCCGCGAACCGAGCGGGCCCGCAGCTTCCTTTCCAAGATCTTGAGTCACTGACCAGTCAGAGAGGCTTTGAGCCATGCGACTAACACGGTTGTCCAGCCTGGTGGCGGTGGCCTCCCTGGGCCTCGCGCTGAGCGCCTGCGGCAGTAGCGACAGCGGCGGCGGCGTCAAGGTCAAGAAGGATGTGAAGTTCGCCGCCGGGACCACCATGGAGCGGCTCAACAAGGCCGGCAAGATGACGGTGGGCACGAAGTTCGACCAGCCGGGGTTCGGCCTGAGGAACCTCTCCGGCAAGCTCGAGGGCTTCGACATCGAGATCGCAAAGATCATCGCCGGCGAGCTGGGAGTGTCGCCGGACAAAGTCGAGTTCATCGAGTCGGTCTCTGCGAACCGCGAGCCGTTCATCTCCCAGGGCCGCGTCGACATGGTGGTGGCGACCTACACGATCAACGACAAGCGCAAGAAGGTCGTCGACTTCGCCGGGCCCTACTACACCGCCGGCCAGGACATCATGGTGAAGAAGGACGACTCCGCGATCACTGGTCCCGAGGCGCTGGCCGGCAAGCGGGTCTGCTCGGTCGAGGGCTCCACGCCGGCCGACAATCTGCGGACCAAGTTTCCGCAGGCGAAGCTCGTCCTGTTCGACGTCTACTCCAAGTGCGCCGATGCGCTCAAGAACGGCCAGGTCGACGCGGTCTCGACCGACAACGTCATCCTCCTGGGGCTCATCGACAAGGACAAGGAGGCCTTCAAGCTCGTCGGCAAGCCCTTCACCTCTGAGCCCTACGGCATCGGGCTGAAGAAGGGCGACCAGGCGTTCCGCGACTTCATCAACGACACCCTGGAGAAGGCGTTCAAGGACGGCCGGTGGGCCAAGGCGTGGGAGTCGACCGCTGGCAAGCTCGCCGGTGCGACGCCGGAGCCGCCGACCGTGGACCGCTACACGTCCAGCTGATCGCCGACTGACGACCGCCGTACGTGAACGCCGTTCTGGACAACCTCGACCTCTACGTCGACGGCTTCGTCAAGACCCTCGAGCTGAGCGTGCTGGGCGCCATCGGCGCGTTTCTCCTCGGCACCCTGCTCGCCGCCATGCGGGTGTCGCCCATCCCCCCGCTGCGGGCAGCGGGGGCGGTCTACGTCGAGGTCGTCCGCAACACACCGCTCACCGTCGTGTTCTTCTTCCTCGTCTTCGCCCTGCCCCAGATCGACCTCGCGCTGCCGTTCTTCACCGCAGCGGTGCTGGCGCTGACGATCTACACCGCGGCGTTCGTGTGCGAGGTGGTCCGGTCCGGGGTCAACTCGGTGGCCGCCGGCCAGGCCGAGGCGGCCCGCGCCATCGGTCTGACATTCCCGCAGACGCTGCGGCTCATCGTGCTGCCGCAGGCACTCCGCACGGTCGTCCCTCCGCTGGGCAACATCCTCATCGCCTTGGAGAAGAACTCCTCGATCGCGGCCGCCTTCGCCGTGACCGAGCTCACGGCGGTAGGCAAGCGGCTGGTCACCGAGAACCCGAGTGCCGTCATCGCCGTACTGGTCGGTGTCGCCATCGCCTATCTGCTGCTCACGGTTCCCACCGGCTTGCTCGTCGGTTGGCTTGAGCGCAAGTTGGCGATCGTGCGATGAGCAGCGTGCTGTACGACGTCGCCGGACCACGCGGGCGGCGCAACATCGCGATCGGCACCGCGGTGGGTGCCCTACTCATCGCCGGGCTGCTGGTGGTCGTGCTGAACCGGCTCGGCAGCAACGGCCAGCTCGAGGCCGAGCGCTGGAAGATCCTCACGAATCCGGACCTGCTGGAGCTGCTCGGCCGCGCGCTGGTCCGCACGCTCCAGGCCGCCGTGCTGGCCATGGTGTTGTCGATGGTGCTCGGGGCACTCCTCGCAGTCGGCCGGCTCTCGGAGCGGCGGTGGGTGCGGGTCCCGGTAGGGCTGTTCGTCGAGTTCTTCCGGGCCTTGCCACTGCTGCTGCTGATCCTCTTCGCCGCCCTCGCGCTGCCGCAGCTCGGCATCCGGCTGTCCGTGCTCTGGTACCTGGTGCTGGGCCTCACGGCGTACAACTCGGCGGTGCTCTGCGAGATCTTCCGCGCCGGGATTCTGTCCATCGACCGCGGCCAGAGCGAGGCCGCGTTCGCCATCGGGTTGGTCCGCGGCCAGGTACTGCGGTTGATCCTCGTACCCCAGGCTGTCCGCCGAATGCTGCCGGCCCTGATCAGCCAGCTGGTGACCCTGCTCAAGGACACCTCGCTCGGCTTCGTCATCGCCTACGGGGAGCTCCTGCGTACCGGCCAGGGAGCCGTGGAGTTCCTCGGCAGCCGCTTCGCCTTCCAGGTGTACATCGCCGTGGCGGTGATGTACATCGCGGTCAACCTCGCCCTGTCTACGTTTGCCCGCTGGCTGGACCGGCGGCAGACCCGCCGCTACGGCGCCGGCGCGGTTGTCGTGGACCCCGAAGACCCGCTCGGCCAGGAAAAGCTGGTGACCGCGGGGGCGCCCCGCTGAGGGGCGACAACGGCCCAGCACGAGGCGCCCGTGGTTCAGCCGAGTCGGGAGGCCTCCTCGGGAGCGACCCCCTCGGACACCGGCCGCACCGGACGCTGCCCGGTCTCGGCCCGGAAGACGTTGAACACGGCGGTGGCGGTGGCCAACCAGGCGAGCCCCAGCACCCAGCCGCCGACCACGTCGGA
>JBPCOB010000186.1:0-6575 GCA_051000715.1 Mycobacteriales bacterium | reverse complement strand
CAGGAGCGACTAGCGGTTTGCGGATGACGGCTCGGCGACCCGGCGGCGGGAACCTTGGTCGGTAGGGTCGCCTCCCGTGAAAGCACTACGCCGGTTCACCGTCCGCGCCCCCCTGCCGGAGCCGCTCGAACCGCTCGCCGAGCTGGTCATGAACCTCCGCTGGTCGTGGCACCCCGAGTCGCTCGACCTGTTCGAGTCCGTCGACCCGGACACCTGGGCGACGTGCGGCCACGACCCCGTGCGGCTGCTGGGAGAGGTGTCCACCCAGCGGATGGCGGTGCTCTCCCGCGACCGCCGGTTCCTGCGCCGGCTCTCCGACGCCGCTGAGGACCTCACCGACTACCTCCGGGGCGACCGCTGGTACCAGTCGCTGCCCGAAGCGCCGGCGGCGATCGCCTACTTCTCGCCTGAGTTCGGCATCACCGAGGTCCTGCCGCAGTACTCCGGCGGACTCGGCATCCTCGCCGGTGATCATCTCAAGGCCGCCAGCGACCTGGGCGTACCGATCGTCGGCGTGGGGTTGCTCTACCGGAGCGGCTACTTCGAGCAGTCGCTGTCGGCGGACGGCTGGCAGCAGGAGCACTATCCGCCGCTGGACCCGCAGGGCCTGCCACTGACGTTGCTCCGCTCGGCCGGCTCCAACGGCGCCGACGGAGCGCCGGTGAAGGTGGCTGTGGGTCTCGCCGGCGGGCGCACGTTGCGGGCCCAGATCTGGAAGGCCCAGGTGGGCCGGGTACCGCTGCTGCTGCTCGACTCCGACGTAGAGGACAACGCGCCTCCCGAGCGCGAGGTGACCGACCGCCTGTATGGCGGTACGACGGACCACCGGCTGCTGCAGGAGATGCTGCTGGGCATCGGCGGCGTCCGGGCCCTGCGTGCGTTCTCGGAGCTGACCGGGCGGCCGGCGCCCGAGGTGTTCCACACCAACGAGGGTCACGCCGGTTTCCTCGGGCTGGAGCGCATCCGCGAGCTCACCGAGGCCGGCCTGTCGTTCGACGAGGCGTTGGAGGCGGTTCGGGCCGGCACGGTGTTCACCACCCACACCCCCGTACCGGCCGGTATCGACCGGTTCCCCCGGTCGGCGATCGCCGCACACTTCGGTGTCGACAACGGCTGGGCGGGGTTGCCGATCGAGTCCGTCCTGGCCCTCGGGCAGGAGCCGCCCGGCGGCGATCCCAACGTGTTCAACATGGCGCACATGGGCTTCCGGCTCGCGCAGCGGGCCAACGGCGTGAGCCGGCTGCACGGCTCGGTGAGCAGGGAGATGTTCGCCGGCCTGTGGCCGGGCTTCGACACCGAGGAGGTACCGATCTCCTCGATCACCAACGGGGTGCATGCCCCGACCTGGGTGGCGCGGGAGGTGCTCGAGCTGGCTCGGGTCGACGCCGGCTCCGGGGAGGACGACGAGGCGGCGGCGCTGGCGGAGGTCCACGACGTACCCGACGAGCAGCTCTGGGGCACTCGGCGGGTGCTGCGAGGCCGGCTGGTGGAGGAGGTCCGCCGCCGGTTGAAGGCCTCGGCCCTGCAGCGCGGCGCCGGCGAGGTGGAGCTGGGCTGGGTCGACCGGGTCTTCGACCCGGAGGTGCTCACGATCGGATTCGCCCGCCGCGTCCCGTCGTACAAGCGGCTCACCCTCATGCTGCGGGACCCCGACCGGCTAAAGGACCTGCTCCTGGATGCCGAGCGGCCGGTGCAGCTGGTAATCGCCGGCAAGGCGCACCCCGCCGACGAGGGCGGCAAGGCGCTGATCCAGCAGATCGTCCGGTTCAGCGACGACCCCCAGGTCCGGCACCGGATCGTCTTCCTGCCCGACTACGACATCGCGATGGCGCGCTACCTCTACGCCGGCTGCGACGTCTGGCTGAACAACCCGCTGCGCCCGCTGGAGGCGTGCGGCACCAGCGGCATGAAGTCGGCGCTCAACGGCGGTCTCAACCTGTCCATCCGAGACGGGTGGTGGGACGAGATGTACGACGGCCACAACGGCTGGGCGATCCCCACGGCCGACGGCGTGCTTTCGGCCAACCGGCGCGACGACCTCGAGGCGGCCGCGCTCTACGACCTCATCGACCGCAGCCTGCGGGCCCGGTTCTACGAACGGGCCGGCGGCGGACTGCCCCGGCGCTGGATCGAAATGGTGCGGCACACCCTGCATTCGCTCGGCCCGAAGGTGCTGGCCAGCCGGATGGTGCGTGAGTACGTCGAGGAGCTCTACCTGCCGGCTGCGCAGTCGTCCGCGCAGATGGGTGCGGACAAGTGGGCCGCTGCTCGAAACTTCGCCGCCTGGGCGGCGCGGGTGCGGGCAGACTGGCATGACGTACGCGTGGAGCACGTCGAAGGTGTCGGTGGTGGGGACACGCCGCAGCTGGGCAGCACGCTAACGGTGCGGGCCGTCGTCGGACTCGGTCGACTGAACCCTGCGGACGTCGAGGTGCAGGTGGCGTACGGCGGCGTGGACGAGGTCGACAACCTGCAGGAGCCGACCGTCGCGGCGTTGACCGCGTCCGGCACGACCGACAACGGGATGCTGCGCTACGAGGGCAGCGTGCCGCTGCAGCGCAAGGGCTCGTTCGGGTACACCGTCCGGGTGGTGCCGACCAACCCACTGGCGCCCAATGCCGCGGCTCTCGGGCTCATGGTGACCGCTTAGTCGTGAGGAGGAAGCACAGTGGCCGAGTTCGTGCGGCTCGAGGTGGCGGCCGGCATCGGCACGATCCGGCTGGACCGACCGCCGATGAACGCCCTGAACGTGGCGATGCAGGAGGAGCTGCGCGCCGCGGCCGCCGAGGCGACCGACCGGCGGGACGTGCGGGCAGTGATCGTCTACGGCGGCGAGAGGGTGTTCGCCGCTGGTGCGGACGTCAAGGAGATGGCGACCATGTCCTACCCGGACATGGTGGACCGCTCCGGCGGGCTGCAGTCGGCGTTCACGGCGGTGGCCCGGATTCCGAAGCCGGTGATCGCGGCGGTCACCGGCTACGCACTGGGCGGCGGCTGTGAGCTGGCTCTCACCGCCGACCTGCGCATCTGTGCGGACAACGCCAAGCTGGGCCAGCCGGAGATCCTGCTCGGCATCATCCCGGGCGCCGGCGGCACCCAGCGGCTGCCTCGGCTGGTGGGCCCGGCCAAGGCGAAAGAGCTCTGCTTCACCGGTCGCTTCGTCGGCGCCGAGGAGGCCTTGCGGATCGGCCTGGTGGACCGGGTGGTGCCGGCCGAAGAGGTGTACGTCGCGGCCCGCGAGCTGGCCGGCACCTTCGTGGCCGGGCCGGCGTACGCACTGCGGGCGGCCAAGGCTGCGATCGACGAGGGCATCGAGGTCGACCTGGACAGCGGGCTGCGGCTCGAGCGGGCGGCCTTCTCCGGGTTGTTCGCCACCGAGGACCGCACGATCGGGATGACCCACTTCATGGCCAAGGGTTCGGGCCCGGCCGAGTTCATCGGGCGGTAGCCGTCCGGCCGGCCGGCCTCGACGTTGGTAACGTTCGGCACCGAACCCGCCCTTTCCGGAGGACCGCGCCTCCCCATGGACATCGTCGTCTGCGTCAAGCAGGTCCCGGACACCTGGGCCGAGAAGAAGCTCGACCCCACCGACCGGACTGTCGACCGCAGCTCCGACGCGGTGATGAACGAGCTCGACGAGTACGCCGTCGAGGAGGCACTCCGGCTGAAAGAGGCCCACGGCGGCGAGGTCACCGTGCTGACCATGGGCCCGGAGTCGGCGGCCGAGACGATCCGCAAGGCGCTGTCGATGGGCGCCGACAAGGCGGTTCACCTGACCGACCCGGCCCTGCACGGGTCGGACGCGGTGCAGACGTCGTACGCGCTGGCGAAGGTGCTCGGCACGCTCGAGTTCGACCTGGTCGTGCTGGGCTCGGAGTCCACCGACGCCCGGATGTCGGTGCTCGCCGCGATGCTGGCCGAGCGGCTCGGGCTGCCCCAGCTCTCGCTGGCCCGCAGGGTCGAGGTGGACGGGACCGGGGTGCGCATCGAGCGACAGACCGACGCGGGCTACGACGTGGTCGAGGCGACGCTGCCGGCGGTCGTGAGCGTCGTCGAGAAGATCAACGAGCCGCGTTACCCGTCGTTCAAGGGCATCATGGCGGCGAAGAAGAAGCCGCTGACAACGCTGACGATCGCCGATGCCGGCATCGAGCCGGCCGCGGTGGGCCTGGCCGGTGCGGCCAGCCGGGTGGCGGACTTCACCAACCGCCCGGCCCGGGCAGGGGGCACGATCGTCGACGATGACGGCACCGGCGGAGCGCAGCTGGCCGAGTTCCTCGCCGCCTCGAAGTTTCTCTAAGAGAGGCGTCGCGATGGCTGAGGTACTCGTGCTGGTCGAGCACGCCGAGGGCACCCCCCAGAAGGTGACCTACGAGCTGCTGACGCTGGCGCGCGAGCTGGGGGAGCCGAGCGCGGTCTTCGTCGGCGGCGGTTACCAGACGGCTCGGGACAAACTGGCCGAGTACGGCGCCCGCACGGTCTACGTCGCCGGCGACGCTGAGCTCGAGAACTACCTCGTCGCGCCCAAGGCCGAGGTGCTCGCGTCACTGGTAGCAGAAAGATCGCCGGCCGCCGTGCTAATTGCCTCCACGCCGGAGGGCAAGGAGGTGGCGGCCCGGCTGGCGGTCCGCACCGGCTCCGGCCTGGTGACCGACGCGGTCGGCGTACGGGCCGAGGGCTCCGGACGGCTGGTGGCCGAACAGCCGATCTTCGGCGGCGACACCGTCGTCTCGGCCGAGGTGACCACCGGTACGCCGATCATCACGGTGCGGCCGAACTCGACGCCGCCCTCGTCCGCGCCGGCCACGCCGGCGGAGGAGCAGGTGTCCTTGATGCTGTCAGCGGCGGCGAAGGCGGCCAGGATCACCGACCGGGTGGTGGAGAAGAGAAGTGGCCGACCGGAGCTGAGCGAGGCGGCCATCGTCGTGGCGGGCGGGCGTGGCGTGGGCGGCGCGGAGAACTTCGCGCTGGTCGAGCAGCTCGCCGACCTGCTCGGCGCCGCGGTGGGCGCCTCCCGGGCCGCCACCGACGCCGGCTGGTACCCGCACCAGTCACAGGTCGGGCAGACGGGCAAGACCGTCTCGCCCTCGCTGTACGTGGCCGCCGGCATCTCCGGTGCGATCCAGCATCGAGCCGGCATGCAGACGTCGAAGATGATCGTCGCGGTCAACAAGGACCGGGAGGCGCCGATCTTCGAGCTGGTCGACTTCGGCGTCGTCGGCGACCTCCACAAGGTTCTCCCCCAGTTGATCGAGGAGATCGACAAGCGCAGGGCGTGACCCGCACCCGGCCGGCGGGGAACTGCCCGAGCCAACGGCTACCCTCGGACCCGATGGTCTATCTCGATCACGCCGCCACCACGCCGATGCTGCCGGAGGCCATCGACGCGATGGTGGCCGAGCTCGGCGTCGTCGGCAACGCGTCCTCGCTGCACGCCGCCGGCCGGCGTACCCGCCGACTGGTGGAGGAAGGCCGGGAGACCCTCGCCTCCTCGTTGGGTGCCCGGCCCAGCGAGGTGATCTTCACCGGTGGCGGCACCGAGTCCGACAACATCGCGGTCAAGGGCATCTACTGGGCCCGCCGGCGTACCGATCCGCGCCGCCACCGGATCCTGGCCAGCTCCGTCGAGCACCACGCCGTCCTGGACTCGGTGGTCTGGCTGGTCGAACACGAGGGCGCCGAGGTCAGCTGGCTGCCGGTCGACGAGCACGGCCGGGTGTCGCCGGCCGTGCTCCGGGATTTCCTCGACCGGTACGGCGAGGAAGTGGCGCTCGCCACCGTGATGTGGGCCAACAACGAGGTGGGAACGGTGCAGCCGGTCGCCGAGCTGGCCGAGGTCGTCCACGAGTACGGCGTACCGCTGCACAGCGACGCGGTTCAGGCGGTCGGCGCGCTCCCCGTCGACTTCGCCGCCAGCGGCCTCGCCGCCATGACCGTCACCGGCCACAAGCTGGGCGGGCCGCTCGGGATCGGCGCGCTGCTGCTGGGTCGGGAGGTCGAGTGCGTGCCGCTGCTGCACGGCGGCGGGCAGGAGCGCGACGTGCGGTCGGGCACCCTGGACACCCCGGCGATCGCCGGCTTCGCCGCCGCCGCGCAGATCGCGATCAAGCGGCAGCCGGAGCGGGCCGAGGCGCTTGCCGGGCTTCGCGACGAGCTCGTTCGCCGGGTGACCGACGCGGTCCCGGACGCCGTGCTCAACGGCGACCCGAGACTGACGATCGATCACCGGCTACCGGGTAACGCGCACTTCTCCTTCCCCGGCTGCGAGGGCGACTCGCTGCTGCTGCTGCTCGACGCGCGCGGGATCGAGTGCTCGACCGGCTCGGCCTGCTCGGCCGGCGTGGCACGTCCCAGCCACGTGCTGCTAGCGATGGGGGCGGACGAGGAGCGGGCCCGCGGCTCCCTGCGGTTCTCTTTCGGCAACAGCTCCACGGCGGCCGATGTCGACGCGCTCGTCGAGGTGATCGGCCCGGTTGTCGAGCGGGCCCGGCGTGCCGGTCCGGGGGGGGAGGCGCGGACGAGACGGGGACAGCGTGGGTTCTTTTGGCTGCGTCCTGGGGGGTGGGGTCCACGGT
>JBPCOB010000185.1:0-3549 GCA_051000715.1 Mycobacteriales bacterium | reverse complement strand
CTAACGCCGATTTTCGCGCCGAGTAGTTGACCCCTTGCGCGGGTGCGTGCCAGCGGGCAGCCCAGTCTAGTTTCCCCTTACGGACATGGAGTTCGGGCCATATCAACCGAAGGCCTGTCGATGGCCTTGGGGTTAGATGCGCTGATCAGTCGCGCGATCTCTTGCTCACGTGCGGACGATGGGCGCTGAACCTCCGCCCCAGCCGAGACTCAGAACCTCTGAATGACAGGGATGTAGTTCTCCGGGCGGCGTGGCGGCTTGCTCAACCGCGCGCAGCACGATGAACTGACGGAGTGGACCAGTCAGCGAGTGGCCCTCAGTCTGCGATGAGGCCGGGAGGCGAGTTCTTCACGGCCCCGAGCCAGGCCACGCAGCGTCGTTACGAGGCGCTGCGTGCCTACCTGGTCGATGGTGAGTCGGCCGCGGTGGTCGCTGACCGGTTCGGCTACACCTCCGCGTCACTGAACTCGGCGGTCCGGGACTTCCGCACCGGGGCCCGCGAGTTCTTCCTCACCCCCACACCGGGGCCCAAGAGCGCACCGGGCAAGGACGCCGCCCGGATCAGGATCGTCGAGTTGCGCGCCGACGGGCACTCCATCGACGAGATCGCGGTGGCGCTCGCCGCCGAGGGGCTGGCCCTGAACCGGACCGGCATCGCCGAGGTGATCACCGAACAGGGCCTGCCGCGGCTGTGGCGACGACCCGACGCCGCACGCGGCGGGCCCCGGCGTGCGGTGCTGCCCCGCGCCGAACGGCTCGACTTCACCGTGCTGCCAGCCCGGTCGCCGACGAACATGGCCGGGTTGCTGCTGGTCATCCCGGACCTGCTCGCCCTGGACCTACCCGCGCTGGTGTCCACCGCGGGCTACCCCGGCACCAACGTCATCCCGGCCACCAACTACCTGCTGAGCCTGCTTGCCCTCAAGCTCACCGCGACCCGCCGGGTCTCACACGTCGAAGACCTCGCCGCCGACCCCGGCGCGGCGCTGTTCGCCGGCCTGACCGCGCTGCCCAAGACCACCGCGTTGACCAGCTACTCCTACCGGCTCGAGCACGCCAGACAGGCCGCGTTCCTGTCCGCGCTGGACAAAGCCACCCTCAAAGCGGGGCTGGCGACCGGCGAAGCGATGAACCTTGACTTCCATGCCGTCATGCACTGGGGAGCCGACCCGGCGCTGGAAAAGCACTACGTACCAAGCAGATCCCAACGCACCCGTTCAGTCCTGACGTTCTTCGCCGAAGACGCCGACAGCCACACCCTGCTCTACGCCAACGCCGACCTGTTCAAGGCCACCCAGAACAACGAGATCCTCACCTTCGCCGACCACTGGCGCACCGTGACCGGCCACGACCCCAAGCTGCTGATCTTCGACAGCAAGGTCACCACCCAACGCCAGCTCGCCGAACTCACCGACCGCGGGATCGAGTTCATCACACTGCGCGCCCGCACCCCCAAACTCACCGCCGCGCTGCACGAGCTACCAGCCGATGCCTGGACCGCGCTGACCATCGCCCGCGCCGGCGGCAAGACCCGCCGGGTCCGCCTCATCGACGACCCCGCCGCGAAACTGAGCACCTACCCCGGCACGCTGCGCCAACTCGCCGTCGCCGGCCTGGGCCACGACGAACCGACCATCCTGATCACCAACAACCTCAGCAACAGCGCCGCCAAGAAAATCATCGAGCGCTACGCCCGCCGGATGAACATCGAACAGCGCCTCGCCGAACAGATCCGCTCCTTCGGCCTCGACAGCCTCGCCGGTGCCGTGCCCCTCAACATCGACCTCGACGTCGTACTGTCGGTCCTGGCCCACACACTCTGCGCCGCCGTCCGCCGCCGCTTCCCCGGCTACGCCACCGCCACCCCCGACATCTTGCAAAGACGCTTCCTACAAACCAGCGGCGAGATCCTCAACCACGGCGACGAGATCATCGTCCGACTCGACCGGCGCACCTACTCACCCGTCCTGCGCCAAGCCGACCTCCCCACCGTCACCGTCCCCTGGTGGGGCAACCGCCGACTCACCTACCAGTTCGCCTGAAACTAGGGTCGAACTCGCTGCGTGAAAATCGGCGCTAACGCCGCACCCCATACGACATTCGGCGATCGCCCCAGCCCCGACCCGGAAACTCCAGAAGCCACCCAGGCGTGGGCGCTGCTCGCCCCGCGGATCGCCGGGCAGCCCAGGATGCGGGTATCGCGGGACCGCCGGACCTACCCGCAGCGGTGGGAGGTTCCCCTTGCACAGGCGCCGCCTCGGGTCCCTGCGGCGGTCAGCCTCTACAGCCGGGAAGGGACCGCCCGATGCCTGGCCGCTGACTTCGACGTCGCCAGAGGCGGCGTCACACGAGTCGGAATTGACGCCGAAGCACTTGCCGGGATGGTCGCCTCCTCCGGCGGGCGCACCATCACTGACCGTTCCCCCAGTGGGGGCCGGCACGTCTACATGCTGCTGGCCGAGCCGGTGCCGTTCGGGGAGATGCGCCGGGTCGCACTCGCCCTGGCCGCTCTGCTGCCGTCCCTGGACGCGACGCCGATGCTGAACGTCACCGCCGGCTGTATCCGGCCACCCGGCGCCGTACACAAGACCGGCGGCGTGCAGGAGCTGCTGACAGCGTGGCCCGCGGTGCAGGAGGCTGCCGCCGCGCCGAACCCGCCGGCCGTGTGGGGGCGCCTCGTCGAAGCCCTTGCCCCGCAGCTCAACGCCCTAAAAGTCCTCACCCCGGACAAAGCGGCCGAGCCCGAGCCCGACCCCGGCAGCCACCCCGGCCGGCTCAGCGCCGGCATGACGGAGATCGCGCGCACCGGGATCCACGGCTACCGCAGCGGATCGGAGGCCCGCCAAGCGGTATTGACCGCGGCAGCCGGAGCCGGCTGGCAGCTCCACGACATCGCCCGACATGTGGAGACCGGGGCGTGGCCCGGCCTCGCCTCCTTCTACACCCGCTACAGCCCACGAAACTGGCGAGCTGCGCTGGGACGCGATTGGCGAAAAGCGACCGCCTTCGTCGCTCGGGTGAGGCCTGTCCATAACTGCCACACAAGCCGGCCACCCTCACACCCGGGGCCAAGGGCGGTACGACCGGTCAGCAAGCCGCCTGAGGATCACCGGCATGTGCGTGCCTGGCGCAACGCTCTCGGAGCTGTCGAGGCCGACCGGTACGGCGAATCCCGCGCCGGACTGGGCAAACGGATGCTGCTCCGCTCCCTCGCCATGGCCGCTCACGTGACCGGCCGCCGCCAGGTCGAGTTCGGCTGTCGCAGCCTGTCCCTGGCCGCCGGGATGGACCCGACCACCGTGGCCAGGCACACTGCAGCAGCTTCACCGGCAGGAACGTGCGGCATGGCGGGAGACACTTGGCCTGAGGAGACCGCCCATACAACTGCACCAGTCCGTTGCTCATGCGGCGGCAAACAGACCCCCTAGCCAAGCTTGGTTCTTTGAACTCTGATGTTGATCTTGAATTTTCAGGCGGCCTTTCCGAGGTGGGCGTCGTGGATGTAGGTCTGGACGTGCCGGTCGATGGTGCGGAGTGCCTGGCGGAGTT
>JBPCOB010000184.1:0-7409 GCA_051000715.1 Mycobacteriales bacterium | reverse complement strand
GCGGGTGGAAGAGACGCTCGACCTGCTGGGACTGGTGGAGCTGCGCGCTCGCCCCCTGGCCACGCTCTCAGGCGGCCAGCAGCAGCGGGTGGCGATCGGCGCGGCGCTCACCCCGGCGCCCCGGGTGCTGGTTCTGGACGAGCCCACCTCGGCCCTCGACCCGCAGGCCGCCGAGGAGGTGCTCGCGGCGCTGACCCGGCTGGTCCACGACCTGGGCCTGACCGTGCTGCTCGCCGAGCACCGGCTGGAGCGCGTGGTCCAGTACGCCGACCGGGTCGTCCACGTCCCGGGCGGCGGCCGACCCCTCGAGGTCGGCCCGCCGGCGGTCGTGCTCGCCACCGCGCCGGTCGCGCCGCCGGTGGTCCGCCTCGCTCGACTGGCGGGCTGGTCGCCATTGCCGCTCTCGGTCCGGGACGCCCGCCGTCACGCGGCTGCGCTACAGAACCGGCTGGCCGCCGTACCACCGGCTCCCGCGGCTGCGGCGCGCAGCCTCGGCACTCCGGTAGCCCGGGTGCGGGCGCTGAGCGCACGCTACGGCGACGTCGTGGCGCTGCGCTCGGTCGACCTCGACGTGCGGGCCGGCGAGGTAGTCGCGCTGATGGGCCGGAACGGGGCGGGGAAGTCCACGTTGTTGTCCTGCCTGGTGGGCCTGCAGATCCCGTCATCTGGCGAGCTGACGGTGGCGGGAGCGCCGGTCTCGGGACGGCCGGCCCGTGACGTCGTACGCCGGGTGGGGCTGGTGCCGCAGTCACCGGGCGACCTGCTCTACGCCGCCACGGTGGCCGAGGAGTGCCGGAGCGCGGACGACGATGCCGACGCCCCGGCCGGCACCACGGCGGCACTGCTCCACCGGTTCGCGTCGGACATCGACCCGAGCTTCCACCCTCGGGACCTCTCCGAGGGACAGCGGCTCACCCTCGCCCTGTCCGTCGTACTGGCCGGGTCACCGCCGCTGCTGCTGCTGGACGAGCCGACCCGTGGGCTGGACTACGCCACCAAGTCAGTCCTCGTCGAGCTGCTTCGCGGGCTGGCGGCCGACGGGCACGCCGTCGTCCTCGCCACCCACGACGTCGAGCTAGCCGCCGAGGTGAGCACCCGCACGGTCGTGCTCGCCGACGGGGAGGTGGTCGCCGAGGGCCCGACCCGCGAGGTCGTCACCGCCTCCCCCGCATTCGCGCCGCAGGTTGCCAAGGTGCTCGCCCCGCTCCAGTGGCTCACGGTCGCCGATGTCGAACGGGCGCTGGCCGGATGAGCGCGGAATCGCGGGTCGAGGGGCCTCCGGTAGAGGCGCCCCCCGTCGAGGCGCCTCCGGCGGTGCCGGCCGGGCGGCCGGCGATCCGGTTTCGCGGCCGGTCCGCACTGGCGCTCACCACCCTGTCCGCGCTCGGCGTCGTCGCGTTCGGCTGGCCACTGCTCGTGCCGACCCTCGCCGCCGGCGACACCCTCGGGCACACCCGGGACGCCTCCTGGCTGTTCGTCGTACTGCTACCGCTGCTCCTCGGGGTAGTGCTGGCCGAGCTCGCTGACGGTGGCATGGACGCCAAGGCGGTGGCGATGCTCGGCGTGCTCACGGCCTGCGGGGCGGCGCTGCGCCCGCTCGGCGGCGGGTTCACCGGGGTGACCCCGGTCTTCCTGCTGCTGATCCTGGCCGGCCGGGTGCTGGGTCGTGGCTTCGGCTTCGTTCTGGGCGCTCTCACGCTGTTCGCCAGCGCGATGCTGACCGGCGGCGTGGGGCCGTGGCTGCCCTTCCAGATGCTCGGCGCCGGCTGGGTCGGCTTCTTCGCCGGCTGCCTGCCGCCGGCCCGCGGCCGCTGGGAGGTGGCCATGCTGGCGGCGTACGGCGTCGTGGCCGGACTGGTCTACGGCCTGCTGCTCAACCTGTGGTTCTGGCCGTTCGGTGCCGGTACGCCGGTCGGCAGCGGGCTGGCCTTCGACCCCAACGCCGGCCTTGTGCTCAACCTCCGACACTTCCTCGCCTTTGATCTGGCCACCTCGCTCGGCTTCGACGTGCCCCGGGCAGTGACGAACTTCCTGCTGGTGCTGGTCGCCGGGCGGCCGGTCCTGCTCGCGCTGCGCCGGGCGGCCCGGCGCGCCGCCTTCGACGCGCCGGTCGAATTCCGCTGAACGGGACGCTGGGCCCGGCCGGCGGCAGCGGCTCGCAACTCGCTAGCCTGCCCGGCTGATGCCCTTCCTCGACCTTGCCGCGCTGGCTGACGCGGTCGGCACCCCCGACGCCGAGGCGGCGGCGGCGGCCCGCCAACGCCAGCGGCAGCTCACCAAGCCACCGGGTTCTCTAGGGCGGCTGGAGGAGCTGTCGGTCTGGCTCGCCGCCGTCCAGGCTCGCTGCCCACCCGAGCCACCGGCCCGGGCCCGAGTGGTGGTCTTCGCCGGCGACCACGGGGTGGCGCGGGCCGGTGTGTCGGCATACCCACCGGAGGCCACGGCGCAGATGGTGGCCAACATCCTCGCCGGTGGCGCGGCCGTCAACGTGCTGGCCAACCGGCTCGGGGTGACCGTACGGGTGGTGAACATGGCGGTGGACGCCGACCTCGCCGGAGCGCCGGCCGAGACGACTCGGCACAAGGTACGGCGCTCCTGCGGCCGCATCGACGTCGAGGATGCGCTGACCGCCGCCGAGGCGGCCCAAGCCTTTCGCGCCGGGATGGCGATCGCGGACGAGGAGGTGGACGGGGGCGCCGATCTGTTGATCGCGGGAGCCATGGGCGTCGGCAACACCGCCCCGGCCGCGGTGCTGGTAGCCGCCCTCACCGGCGAGGAGCCGTCCGCCGTCGTCGGTCGCGGCAGCGGTATCGACGATGCTGGCTGGATGCGCAAAGCCGCGGTCGTGCGCGACGCCATGCGCCGGGCCCGGCCGATGGCCGGCGACCCGCTCGGCCTGCTCGCCACTGCCGGCGGGGCCGATCTAGCCGCGATGACCGGCTTCCTGATCCAGGCAGCGGTGCGCCGTACGCCGGTCGTGCTGGACGGCGTGGTGTCGGCCGCCACCGCCCTGGTGGCGGCGCGTATCGCGCCTCGTGTCCCCACCTGGGAGGTTGCCGGCTCGCGCTCCCCCGAGCCGGCGCAGCACCGCGCACTCGAGCGGCTTGGGCTGCTCCCTCTGCTGGATCTCGGGATGCGCCTCGGTGAGGGCACCGGTGGGCTGGTCGCGCTGCCGCTGCTCACTGCGGCGGCTGCCACTCTGGCCGAGATGGCGACCTTGGACTCGGCCCAGTTGAGCGGCCGGGACGCCGGTGGGTGACGGCCTGCGGCTGGCGCTGACCACGTTCACCGCCGTACCGGTGCGCGTTGGACGGGTCGGGCAGGTGGACCGGCGGGCCGCCGGCCGGGCGATCGCACTCGGCCCGCTGCTCGGCGCCGTGCTCGGGCTCGCGGCGGCGGGGGTGCTGCTCGTTGCGCGGATGCTCTACCAGGAGCGGCTCGGCCTCCCGCTGGTGGGCGCCCTGGCGATCACCTCGCTCACCCTGCTGACGCGCGGTCGGCACCTCGACGGGCTCGCGGACACCGCGGACGGCCTGGCCTCGGACGCTCCCCGGAATCGGGCCCTGCAGATCATGGCTGAGCCGGGCGCCGGCGCCGTGGGGGTCGCCGCCCTGATCCTCAACGTGCTGGTGCAGGTCGGCGCCTTGACCGTGTGTGTCCTGGGCCACCGTGGCACCCAGTCGCTGTTGCTGGCCGTGCTCACCGGCCGGCTCGCGGTCGTTCTGGCCTGTACGCCGCGAACGCCGGCCGCCCGGCCGGACGGCCTCGGTGCGCTAGTGGCCGGCACCGTCCGTCCGGTCGTCGCGCTGGCGCTGACCGCTGTGGTCGCCGTGGAGGCCGCGGCGTACGGGCGGCTGGACTCCGACGCCGGCTCGCTGACCGGCAGCTTGCGGGCGGTCGGCGCCCTGGCGGCCGGGCTGGGCGTCGCCGCGTTGCTGCGCCGGCAGTCGGTACGCCGGTTCGGCGGCATCACCGGTGATGTGCTGGGCGCGCTGGTGGAGGTCGCGACCACCGTGGTCCTGCTTGCCATGGCCGCACTCAACTGATGGAGGCGCTGTGATCGCCCACGACCTGTTCACCGTCGGCGTACCGATCGCCGAGAAGGTGCTGCGAACCGTCGCGGTATACGCCGCTCTGGGGCTCATCCTTCGGGTGGCCGGCAAACGGGACCTGGCACAGCTCACCTCGTTCGACCTAGTCGTCATGCTGCTGCTCTCCAACGTCGTCCAGAACGCCATCATCGGCGAGGACAACTCGCTGATAGGTGGGTTGCTGGGTGCGGTGGTACTGGTCGCCGTCAACGCCGTGGTGGTGCGGGCGGCCGCCCACCCGGCCCTGTCCCGGCTCATGCAGGGCAGCCCGACCGTGCTGATCCGGGACGGGCACTACGACGAGCACGTGCTGCGCCGGGAGGGGCTGAACAAGGCCGAGGTTGCCGCCGCCCTGCGCCGGCAGAACGCCGACGACCCGGGGCAGGTCGCCGAGGCCACCCTCAACCCGGGCGGCGTACTGGTCGTCGACCTCCGGCCGGACGCGCAGAGCGCCACCCGCGGCGATGTCGCGCGGCTGGAGGCGAAGCTCGACCACCTGCTCGCGCGCGGCTGACGCTCAGCTCGAGCTGGCGGCCAGCCCGTCGCGGATCGCGCCGGCCAGGTCGTCCGGCGCGACGTCGTCCACGTCAATGATGAGGGTCGCCGTCTGGCGGTAGAGCTCCTCGCGACCCCGGTAGAGCCGGGCCAGGGCGGCGACCGGGTCCGGCTGCAGCCACGGGCGACCCTCGCCCGAGCCGACGCGGTCGGCAAGCGTGGAGATCCGGGCCCGCAGCCACACGACATAGCCGCCGGTCCGCAGCCGCTCCCGATCGGCCGGGTCCTCCACGATGCCGCCGGCCACCGCGGCGATCACCGGTGTCGGGATGCGCAGCGCCTCGGTCAACGCCGCCGACTCGGCGTTGCGCAGCGCTAGCTCGCCCTGCTCGCGCAAGATGTCTGGCGTCTTGTCGCCGGTGGCGCGGTGGACCAGCTCGTCGTTGTCCAGGTACTCCCAGCCGGTCCGGTTGGACAGGGCGGTACCGACGGTCGTCTTGCCGCAGCCCATCATCCCCATCAGCAGGACCCGGGCGCCCTTGGACGGACCGGCGCTCACCGGGTCGACGCCTGGACGAAGGGGGGCTTGACCACCCGCATCGAGGACACCCGACCCCGTACGTCGACGCTCACGGCGTCGTCCTCGGCAACCGACCGGTCGAGCAGGGCCAGCGCGATGCCCACCCGCCGGCTCGGGGAGAACGTGCCGCTGGTGACCTCGCCCACGGCCCGGCCCGCCGCATCGGTCACGGTCATGTGCGGCCGGGGAATGCCACGATCCTGCGACTCCAGGCCCCACAGCAGCCGGGCAGCCCCTTCGGCCCGCTCCGAAAGCAACGCGTCGCGTCCCCAGAACGCCGGCTTGTCCCAGCCCACCGCCCAACCGACCCGAGCCTGCACCGGCGTGATGGCCAACGACAGGTCCTGGCCGTGCAGCGGATAGCCCATCTCCGTTCGCAGGGTGTCACGAGCACCCAGCCCGCACGACAGCCCGCCCAGCGGTCGGCCGGCCTCGAGCAGGGCGTCCCACAGCTCACCGGCCGCGTCCCAACGCGGCAGCAGCTCGTAACCGACCTCGCCGGTGTAGCCGGACCGGCAGGTCACCACCGGCAGCCCGCGCCAGTCGGCCGTGACGAAGGACATGTAGGACTGGCGAGTGGGCAGCCCCACCGCCTCGAGCAGCTGCGCCGAGCGGGGTCCTTGCACGGCGATGACGCCGAGCGCGCGATGCAGGTCCTCGACCTCGATGCCGGCCGGCGCCGCCGCGGCGAGCCGGCGTACGACCTCGGCGGTGTTCGCCGCGTTCGGGATCAGGAAGACCTCCTCCTCGCTGCGCAGGTAGGCGATCAGGTCATCGACCACGCCACCGCTGGCGTCGTCGCAGCACAACGTGTACTGGGCGCGTCCCGGACCGATCCGCCGCAGGTCGTTGGTGAGGCAGGTGTTGACGAAATCAGCAGCGCCGGCGCCCCGTACGACGGCTTTGCCCAGATGGCTGACGTCGAAGATCCCGACCGCCGTACGGACCGCCAGGTGCTCCTTGAGCACGCCGCCGCTGGGGTACTCGATCGGCATCTCCCAGCCGCCGAAGTCGGCCATCTTGGCGCCGAGTGCCAGGTGCCGGTCGTACAGCGGCGAGCGAAGCAGGCCCATCGGCGCAAACTACCGCCGGTGGTGAGGAGGCGCGTGATGGACCGCCGGGCATAGCATCGGCGGAACCCTCGGCCATCTCGATCGGATGCCCATGACCAGCCTCAGCCTGAGCAGCAACGCGGCAGACCGCCTGAAGGTGGACGCCCTCGTCGTCGGCATCGCCAAGGCCGACGACGGGCCGCTGCTCGCTCCCGGTGCCGAGGCGGTCGACGCCGCACTGGGCGGCCGGCTCCTCCAGGCGCTGACCGGGCTGGGTGCCACCGGCGCTGCCGGTGAGGTCACCAAGCTGGCGACCTTGGGTGCCACCACCGCGCCCACGGTGGTCGCCGTCGGCCTCGGCCCCAACGGTGCGCCGTACTCCGCGGAGACCCTGCGCCGCGCTGCGGGGGCCGGGGTACGAGCGCTCGCCGGCACCGGCAAGGTCGCGGTGACCCTCGCGCAGGCCAACGGCGTCGCCGGGGCCGACGAGCTGCGGGCGGTCAGCGAGGGACTGCTGCTCGGCGCGTACAGCTTCGAGCGCTACCACGTCGCCTCCAAGGACAGCCGCAAGCCACCGGTGGCCGCTGCCACGCTCCTGGTCGCCAACACCCGCGACCAGGCTGCCAAGGAGGCCACCCGGCGGGCGGAGGCGGTCATCCGGGCGGTCGCGCTGGTCCGCGACCTGGTCAACACCCCGGCTTCGGATCTGCATCCGCAGGACCTCGCCGATGCCGCCCTGGCCGCGGCTCAGCCGCTCGGGCTACGTGTCGACGTCATGGACGACAAGGCGCTGCGCAAGGGCGGGTACGGCGGCATCCTGGGCGTCGGCCAGGGCTCGAGCTCCCCACCGCGGCTGATCTCGCTGCGTTACACGGCGCCCAAGGCGACCCGCTCGATCGCGTTCGTGGGCAAGGGGATCACGTTCGACTCGGGCGGGCTGTCGATCAAGTCGTCGCAGGCCATGGAGTGGATGAAGGCCGACATGAGCGGCGCGGCAGCCGTCCTCGGCGCGATGGTCGCGATCGCGACCCTGGAGCCGGGGCTCAACGTCACCGGCTGGCTGCCGACCGCCGAGAACATGCCCAGCGGCACCGCCATCCGGCCCTCCGACGTCCTGACGATGTACGGCGGCAAGCGGGTCGAGGTGATCAACACCGACGCCGAGGGCCGGCTGGTGCTCGCCGACGCGAT
>JBPCOB010000183.1:0-21586 GCA_051000715.1 Mycobacteriales bacterium | reverse complement strand
TCATCCTGCTGCTGACCGGGACCTTCCTCACCTTCTTCTTCGACGCCTCCGTGCAGGAAGTGATCTACAACGGCAGCTACGTGCCGCTGCGCGGCGTGCAGATGACCCAGGCTTTCTCTTCGACGCTGCGCATCAGCTTCGATGTTCGCGGTGGGCTGATCATCCGTCAGATCCACCACTGGGCCGCCCTGCTGTTCGTGGCCTCGATCACCGTGCACCTGCTCCGGGTGTTCCTCACCGGGGCCTACCGCAAGCCGCGGGAGATCAACTGGCTGGTCGGTGTCACGCTGCTCGTTCTCGGCCTCCTCGAGGGGTTCGCCGGCTACTCGCTCCCCGACGACCTGCTCTCCGGCACCGGGTTGCGGATCGCCTACTCGATCGTCGAGTCCATCCCGCTGGTCGGCACCTGGGTCGGATTCCTGCTCTTCGGCGGCAACTTCCCGGGTGAGTCCTTCATCCCGCGGCTGTACGTGATCCACATCTTGCTCATCCCCGGCGTCATACTGGGCCTGATCACTGCCCATATGGGCATCCTGTGGCACCAGAAGCACACCGACTTCCCGGGCCCCGGCAAGACCGAGGACACCGTGGTCGGGTCGCGGATGTACCCGACGTACGCCGCGAAGGGCGGGGGCTTCTTCTTCCTGGTGTTCGCGGTGCTCGCGGCGCTCGGTGGGCTCGCGCAGATCAACCCGGTCTGGCTCTACGGCCCATACGACCCGGCGAACGTCAGCGCGGGTTCGCAGCCGGACTTCTACATCGGTTGGCTCGACGGCACGCTTCGGCTGATGCCGAACTGGGAGTCGAACCTGTGGGGCCACACGATCAGCTGGAACCTCTTCGTCCCGGCGATCGTCATTCCGGGTCTGATCTTCACCTTGCTCGCGCTCTACCCGTTCATCGAGCCCCTGTTCACGAAGGACCGGGGATATCACAACCTGCTCGACCGGCCCCGCGACGTTCCGGTCCGCACCGGGCTCGCCGCCATGTCGCTGACCTTCTACACGATCTTGCTGTTCGCCGGTGGCAACGACATCATCGCAACGACCTTCAACCTCTCGATCAACCAACTGACCTGGACGTTCCGCGTCACGCTCATCGTTGTGCCGCCCATCGCGTTCTATCTGACCAGGCGAATCTGTCTCGGCCTCCAGCAGCGCGACCACGAACTGGTCCATCACGGCGTGGAGACCGGCCGGATCCAGCGGCTGCCCAGCGGCGAGTACATCGAGCTGACCGAGCCGCTGCCCAAGCCGGTCGTGCCGCACCTGGTGCCGATCGAGACGGAGCACGAGACCATCGGCGCGCTCGAGGCGGCCCGCGACCGGGACGGCGGCGGTACGGCGGTCCGTTCGCGACCTGCCACGACGTCCACCGCCACTGCGGCGTCCCCCAACGGGCATGGCAACGGGAACGGGAACGGCAGCCGGTCGGGTCGCGCCGTCGGCGGCTTCTTCTTCCCGCCCAAGGACCGGGACTCCGCCGGCCGCTGAAGCCAGAGGCCCGCTGCCAACTCACCCGAGGTCGACTACTCGTCGCACTGAGCGCGATCGTTGTTGCTTCCACCCGAGCAAAATGCCGAAACCCTCGCGTAGAGCTCACAATGATCTATCGACTCGATGGGCAGCCAACAGAGCAGGCGGCTCCCCCCTGTGGCGCACGCGTCTACTAGTTGGAGCCGGCCTCGTACTGCTCGCGACGGTAGTGACCCACGTAGTACTCGAAGAGCAGGCCGGTGAGCGCCGACAGCAACGTCACCGCGCCGATGATGATGAGCCAGACGCCGAAGACAAGGCCGAGCGCGCCCAGGGCGGCGCCGGCGGCGAGGGCGATAGGCCACCAGCTGTGCGGACTGAAGAACCCGACCTCGCCCGCGCCGTCGCTGATCTCGGCCTCACCGACGTCCTCGGGCCGCGGTGCCATCCGTCGGGCCGTGAAGAGCAGGTAGTAGCCGAGCAGGAAGGCGAGGCCCGTGGAAAACGCCAGCGCCACGGCGCCGGTCGGATCCTTGGACATGTACCAGTAGACCAGGCTCGCACCGGCGAGGAAGACGGCGATGACCGCGAAGAGCTTGCCCTCGACCTTCATCGAAGTTCCCGCGTGGGCGTCGAGTCGACGTAGACCTTGCCGGCGGCGTGCGGGTAGTGCAGGTCGAAGGCGGGTCGCTCGGACCGGATGCGCGGCAGCGAGTGGAAGTTGTGCCGCGGCGGCGGACAGGTGGTGGCCCACTCGAGGGAGTTGCCGTAGCCCCACGGGTCATCGGCCACCGCGATCGCGTTGCGCCCGGTGTAGGACCGCCAGACGTTCCACAGGAAGACCAACGTCGACACGCCCAGTACGTAGGCACCGATCGTCGAGATGGTGTTGAGCGTGGTGAACCCGTCGGCGGCCGAGTAGTCGGCGACGCGCCGCGGCATGCCCTCGACCCCGAGCCAGTGCTGGACGAGGAAGGTCATGTGGAACCCGATGAACGTCGTCCAGAAGTGGATCTTCCCCAAGGTCTCGTCGAGGAACGTGCCCGTCATCTTCGGCCACCAGAAGTAGAAGCCGGAGAACATCGAGAAGACGACCGTGCCGAACAGCACGTAGTGGAAGTGGGCCACCACGAAGTACGAGTCGGTCACGTGGAAGTCGATCGGCGGCGAGGCGAGCAGTACGCCGGTCAGCCCGCCGAGGAGGAACGTGATGAGGAAGCCGATCGCAAACAGCATCGGGGTCTCGAACGTCAGCTGCCCCCGGTACATCGTTCCGATCCAGTTGAAGAACTTCACCCCGGTCGGTACGGCGATGAGGAACGACAGGAAGGCGAAGAACGGCAGGAGCACCGCGCCGGTCGCGTACATGTGGTGCGCCCACACGGTCATCGACAGGCCGGAGATCGAGATGGTGGCGAACACCAGGCCCTTGTAGCCGAAGATCGGCTTGCGGCTGAAGACCGGAAGAACCTCAGTGATGATGCCGAAGAACGGAATCGCGACGATGTAGACCTCGGGATGGCCGAAGAACCAGAACAGGTGCTGCCAGAGGATCGCCCCGCCGCTGCCGCTGTCGAAGACGTGGGCGCCGAACTTGCGGTCGGCCTCCAGGGCGGCCAGGGCCGCGGCGAGCACGGGGAACGCCATCAGCACGAGGACGGAGGTGAGCAGGATGTTCCAGGTGAAGATCGGCATCCGGAACATGGTCATGCCGGGCGCGCGCATGGTCAGGATCGTGGTGACGAAGTTGACACCGCCGAGGATCGTGCCGAGCCCACTGATGATCAACCCGACGATCCACATGTCGGCGCCGGCGCCGGGCGAGCGGATGGCGTCGTTCAGCGGCGCGTAGGCGAACCAGCCGAAGTCAGCGGCGCCCTGGGGGGTGAAGAAGCCGCCGATCACGATCAGCCCACCGAAGAGGAACAGCCAGTACGAAAAGGCGTTCAGCCGCGGGAAGGCGACATCCGGGGAACCGATCTGCAGCGGCATGACGAAGTTCGCGAAACCGATGAACAGCGGTGTAGCGAACAGGAGCAACATGATGGTGCCGTGCATGGTGAACAGCTGGTTGTACTGCTCCTCGGAGAGGTATTGAAGCCCGGGTCGGGCCAGCTCCGTGCGCATCATCTCGGCCATCAGCCCGGCAGCGAGGAAGAACGCGAACGAGGTGATGAGGTACAGGTAGCCGATGACCTTGTGGTCGGTGGTGGTGATCCAACGGACCACCCGGCTGCCCGGCGCAACCCGCACCTGCCGGCTGACGGTGGGGACCGCGATCCTTGGCTCGAAGGTCGTCGCCATCAGGGGCTCCCGGAGTTTGCGGAGGACAGGGAGTAGATGTCGCTGGTTCCGGCCGCTGCGGCCGACTTCGCGGTGCTCATGAAGCTGTCGAACTCGGCCGGGCTCACCACCTTGAGGCTGAACAGCATGCGCGAGTGGTAGAGGCCGCAGTACTCCGCGCACCGACCCTTGTAGGTGCCGACCCGGTCGGCGGTGACCTCGAACTTGTTCTTGCGGCCCGGGATGACGTCGCGCTTGAACAGGAACTCCGGCACCCACCAGGAGTGGATCACGTCGGGCGAGGTCTCGTTGAAGAGGATCTTCCGGCCCGTCGGAATTACCAGCTGCGGCGGCTGCCCCTGTCGCCCGGTGATGAGCAGGTTGCCAGCACCTTGGCCTTCGTCGTACTCGAACTGCCAACTCCACTGGAAGCCGACCACGTTGACGGTCATGTCCGGCTTCTTCGACAGCTTGTTGACGTAGGTCTCGTCCACCGCGGTGAAATAGAACAGCACCGCGACGATGACGAACGGGACGACCGTGTAGAGCACCTCGATGGGGATGTTGTAGTGCACCTGCGGGGGCAGCGCGTCGCCCCGCTTACGGAACCGGAAGGCCGAATAGAGGATCAGACCGAGGACGAACCCGCCCACGACCAGTGCCGCGATCGTGGAGCCCCGCCAGAGGCCGAGAATGCGCGGGCCCTGGACGGTGGCCGGCTCCGGGAAACCGAAGCGGCTCCACTGCTCCCTGGTGCACCCGGTGGCGGCGACCAGGACCAGCCCGGCCAGCGCCGCGCGCGCCAGCCGACGCCGGCTGGCGGTGCACATCGGCCTCACGAGTCGCCCTTCGCGCTGATGCGGTCGCCTTGCGCCGCCAGACTAACCCAGCCGGTCGGGAGGCTGGCGGCGGAGGTACGGGCGTCGCCAGGCTCCCTCATCGTCGCGACGCCGTGACCGTTTGTGGTTGCCTGAACAGCCGGAAACGGTCACGGCCAGGCCGCCGAGAGCGGTTGAGCGCCGCCCCAGCGCACTAGCGCAGGTGAGCAGGTGAGCAGGTCAGCGGTCAGTGGAACGAGTCGCCGCAGGCGCAGGAGCCGCCGGCGTTGGGGTTGTCGATCGTGAAGCCCTGCTTCTCGATCGTGTCCACGAAGTCGATGGAGGCGCCGGACAGGTACGGCGCGCTCATCCGGTCGACCACGACGTTGACGCCGCCGAAGTCGGTGACCTTGTCGCCGTCGAGCGAGCGCTCGTCGAAGAACAGCTGGTAGCGCAGACCCGAGCAGCCGCCCGGCTGGACCGCCACCCGCAGCGAGAGGTCGGTGCGCCCCTCCTGCTCCAGCAGGCTCTTCACCTTGGCGGCGGCGAAGTCGGTGAGGACGACGGTCGAGGTGCTGGTGTCCTGCACGGTCATCTGGAAGCTCCCGCTGGAAGGTCGAGTGCGGCGTCTGTGCTGAAACGGCCGGGTCCGCCGGCGCATTCCGTCGAAGTCCATGGTCCCACAGCGGGAGGCCGCGCGGTCACCCCCGCCCCGACCAGTCCCGCGCCACCCGTTCGGCCAGCGTGCGCAGCTCCTCGGCCGCCCGGCTCTGCGCCGCCTGGACCGAGCCGGCCGACTCCGCGAGGGAGTACGCCGCTGCCACGCCGGCCGCCGCCATCTCGCGTCGGCCGACGCTGACCTGGCCGGCAAGCACCAGACACGGCACTCCGGCGGCCGCGGCGGCCGCGGCGACGCCGCTGACCGCCTTGCCCCGCAGCGACTGCCAGTCGTAGCTGCCTTCACCGGTGACGACGACCGACGCCGGCTCGATGCGCTCCGCCAGCCGGGTGTGCCGCAGCACCAGCCCGATGCCGGACTCCCGCCGCGCCCCGAGCACCAGTACGGCGTAGCCCAGTCCACCGGCGGCTCCCGCGCCGGGCGCCTCGACCAGGCCGGAGGCGGCCGGCAAGGCGCGACCGAGCAGCTCGGCGTAGTGCGCCAGCGCCCTGTCCAGCGACTGGACATCGGCCGGCGTAGCGCCCTTCTGCGGACCGTAGGTCGCGGTGGCGCCGGCTGGGCCGAGCAGTGGGTTGTCGACATCACTGGCCGCCACCAGGTCGATCTGCCGCAGCCGCGGGTCCAAGGCGGTGGCGTCGGCTCGCTCCAGCCCGGTCAGATCTGCGCCAGTCGGCCGCCGGACTACGCCGGCGCGGTCGAGGAAAGCCAGCCCCAGGGCGGCGAGCATCCCGGCGCCACCGTCGTTGGTGCTCGAGCCGCCCAGCCCAACGACGATCTGCCGGGCGCCGCCGTCGAGCGCGTCCCGAACCAGCTGGCCGACGCCGTACGTCGTGGTCCGCTTCGGATCCCGGCGATCGGCCGGAACCAGCTGCAGCCCGCAGGCCTGCGCCGACTCGACGTACGCCGTATCGCCGTCGAGCAGGTACTCCGCGGTCACCCGGTCGCCCAGCGGCCCGGTGACGGGCAGCGAGCGGAGATCGCCCCCGAGCGAGGTGTGCAGTACGTCGACGAAGCCCGGTCCACCGTCGCTGACCGGCGCCAGGTCGATCTCCACGCCACGCTCGGCGGCCCGCCAGCCAGCGGAGATCGCCTCGGCCGCCTCGACCGCGCTGAGCGTCCCGCCGAAGGAGTCCGGCGCTATCACGACCCGCATGCGCGCTAGTTTGCCGCTAAGGGCAAGCCGCCACAGCAGAAGCGCCCAGAAAGGATCGGTCATGGCCGACCAGTCGATTCCCGCCCGCGTGCTTGGCCGGTCCGGGCTGACCGTGTCCGCCCAGGGCCTGGGCTGCATGGGAATGTCGCAGTCCTACGGCGCAGCCGACGAGAAGGAGTCGATCGCCACCATCCGGCGAGCCCTGGATCTCGGCGTGTTCTTCCTGGACACCGCCGACGTCTACGGCGACGGACACAACGAGGAACTGGTCGGCCGGGCGATCGCTGGACGGCGCGCGGAGGTCATCCTCGCCACCAAGTTCGCGCTCAGCCGCAAGCCGACCGGCGGCATGCACATCGACGGCCGGCCGGAGTACGTCAAGTCCTGCTGCGACGCAAGCCTGCGCCGCCTCCGCACCGACCACGTCGACCTCTACTACCAGCACCGGGTGGATCCGACGGTTCCCATCGAGGACACCGTCGGCGCGATGGCCGAGCTGGTGCGGGCCGGCAAGGTCGGCCATCTCGGCCTGTCCGAGGCCAGCGCCGGTACCCTGGAGCGCGCGGTGGCAGTGCACCCGGTCGCCGCGCTGCAGAGTGAGTGGTCGCTGTGGACCCGCGACCTCGAGGCAGAGGTGTTGCCGGTGGCCCGCCGGCTCGGCGTCGGTCTGGTGCCATTCAGCCCGCTCGGCCGCGGCTTCCTCACCGGTGCCATCACCAGCCCGGACGACTTCGAGGCGGACGACTTCCGGCGTACCAACCCGCGCTTCCAGGGCGCGAACTTCACCCGCAATCTGGAGCTGGTGGACGAGGTACGCCGCCTTGCCGCCGACAAGGGCTGCACGGCGGGGCAGCTCGCGCTCGCCTGGGTGATGGCGCGGGGTGACGACGTCGTACCGATTCCCGGCACCAAGCGGCGCAGCTACCTCGAGGAGAACGCGGCAGCGTGCCTCGTACAGCTCACCGACGAGGACCTGCGGCAGCTCGATGCCATCGCGCCCCGGGACGTCGCCGCCGGCGCCCGTTACCCGCAGGCCGACTACTCCTACGGCGACAGCCCTGGGCAGGGTGTGGCGTGACCGGTGTGGCGTGACCGGTGTGGCGTGACCGGTGTGCCGTACGCCCGCCGGGGCCGTACGGTTGCCTGAGCAACCAAACGACGATGGAGCGGTCATGGGATTTCCGATGAAGGCCCGACACCTGCCTCCCCGGCTCGCAACCGGTGCGTTCATCCTCAACTCGGGGGTCGGCAAGCGCCACGCCGACGAGGCGACGGCGGCCGGCGTGCACGGGATGGCCGCCGGCAGCTATCCGTTCCTCGGCAGTCTCGAGCCCAAGGCGTTCACCAAGATGCTCTCGACCGGAGAAATCGCGCTCGGCACCGCGCTGCTCCTTCCCGTCATCCCAACGGCGCTGGCGGGAGTGGCGTTGATGGCGTTCTCGGGCGGGCTGGTCGGCCTCTACCTGCGCACGCCCGGCCTGCGGGAACCGGGCAGCCTGCGTCCCACCCAGCAGGGGATCGGGATCGCCAAGGACGTCTGGATGCTGGCCATCGGGACCTCGTTCGTCCTGGACTCGATGACCCGCGACTGACCGATCTGCGGTCACCTCGCGACCCAACAGTCGCGTGGGTGATCATCGGAGCGGGATCCGGCAAGCTGCTAGGTCGCGTCGCGGTCAGTTCGGTACAGGACTCCGATCAGGGCTGCGCCGACCAGCCACGCCAGGCCGTAGACGGCGGTGAACGTCCCGTAGCCGGCGCCGCGGCGTTCCCGTGGGACCAGGTCGGCGACCGCCGCCCGCATCGTCGACTCGTGGACGCCCATCAGCGCGCCCCACAGTGCGGCTCCGATCCAGACCAGCGGGACGCTGGTGGAGAAGGAGAGGAACGGCACCACGGCGCCGAGCAGAGGAAGCACGACCAGGCCGCGTAGCCCGATGCGGTCGTAGACCCGGCCCGAGGCAAGAGATCCCAGAGCCGCTAGTCCCATCGCGACGGCGTACATGACCGGGATCTGGGCGGCGGGGGAAACGCCGTGCCGGCGCTGCAGGTGGTAGGCGAGCACGGCGAAGGTGGCGGGCGTCGGGACCTGCCGGCGCAGGTAGAACAGCACCAGCATCGCCAGGACTCCGGGGACGGCGAGGATGGCGAATCCGGCTTTGTAGCCGTGGTGGGTGGCGAGCATCGCGGCGACCACGAGGGGGCCGACGAGCGCGCCCGACTGGTCGAGGGCCTCGTGGAGGGCGAACGTTCGGCCCGCCCCCAGCTTCGCACTGGCCGCCGCCAGCATGGTGTCACGGGCCGGCGGGCGCACCGCCATGCCGAACCGCTCTCCGATGACGAAGGCGCAGGCCAGCCACAGCGGTCCGGCGAGCGCCAGCAGCGGCACCGAAATCAGCCGGTGATGGCATAGCCGGTGATGGAAAGCGCCCAGTGCCTTCCCGTGCGGTCCGACAGCCGGCCCGTGAACAGCCGGCACACCAGCGCTACCGCCTCGCCGGCCCCCGTCACGATCCCGACCAGGGCGCCCGATGCGCCGAAGGTTCCGAGGTAGGGACCGACGATGCTGCGGGCGCCCTCGTACACGAAGTCACCGAGCGCGCTGACCGCGCCGAACACGAGCACGAACCGCAGCGGGGAGAGCCGGTTGGGCCGGTAAGAAACCTCGGTGGGGAAGCCACTCATAGCTGCGCCAACCAGCGGGGCGTCACCGGCGGCTCTCCTCGCGCTCTGTCAGCGCCTCCACAAGCCGGCGCCGACTCACACTCCGCAGGACGCACCGGTTTACTCACGCGCCGCGCCCTCCGACGCAAGCCGCTCGTACGTCGGAAGTTGACCGAGGAGCCGCTCGGCGGCGGCCCGACGCTCCTGCAGCTCGGAAGAGGTGTCCCGGACAGCCGCCTCCCGGTCGGCGCGGAGGCTGGCGGCGCGCTGGATGGCGGCGGCGATCCGGCCAGCACCCGCATCGAAGCGGGCGTCGAGGCCGCGCAGCAGCCGCCGCCTCGTCGAAGTGAGTCGCTCCTGGAAGTCAGCCCGGACCCGGCCGACCTGCTGATCGAGCAGCTGCGCGGTGCGCTCGTTGATGTGTCGGCTGACACGGCGGCGCCCCAGAGAGCCGGGAAGTCGGGTCCGTACCGCCGTGATTAGTGCCTCGAGCTGCCCCGGCTCGCTGTGGAACGAATAGGAGAAGCGGTGCGACTCCGTGAGCTCACCGACCGGCGCCCACTCGGGAAGATCGACCGAGAACAGGCGCGCGGCGCTGTCGCGCACGGCGGTGATCTGTGTGTCAAGACGGCTGGCCAGACGGTCATCCAGGGCGGTGAGCGCCGCGACCACCTCATCGGCTCGCCGGCTCCGCCAGCCGTCCACCACGCCGCGGATGTGGGCAGCTACCCACTCGAGCGCATCGCCCTCCATCCGATCCAGCGAACCCCGCAGTGCGCCGAGGTGGTTGGCGACCGCCTGCTGAGCGACCGGCGTGGCGCGGGCAACCAGCTCGTTGGCCTGCTCGTCCGTCTCCCGGATCAGCCGGTCGATCTCGGCGGAGGCGACCGCGGCGCTCTCCAGGCGGCTGCGAGCCACCTCATCGAGGACCGCGGTGAACGCCCGCATCTTGTGATCGAGGTCCTCCAGAGACAGCGCCAGTCCGGCCAGGGTGACCGACGCGTCCTCCACGACTCCGCGAGCCAGGCCAGCTGCACGGATGGCGACCGATCGGACGAGGTCACTGCGCTGACGCTCAGCGAGGTAGTCGGTGAACGCCGCCGTAAAGTCGTCCCAGCGGTGGTCGGTCCTTCCTGGACCCGCCTCGGAGGACGCCCCCAGGGCCCAGCGGGCCGAGACCGGCCATACGTGCTCGCGGTGGCCGAGCTCCTCGACGAGAACCCGCTCGGTGAAGGCGACGGCCTGGCGCAGCTCATCCGTGGTCAGGTGATCAGCCTTGTTGAGCAGGCAGAACAGCCCGACCGCCCGGTTCCGGACCTGGCGTAGAAAGGCGCGCTCCTCGGCCGAGATCGGGGGGTCGGCCGACAGTACGAAGATGGCGGCGTCCATCCGTTCGAGCGCGTCCGACGCCGTGGCGGTGTTGTGGGCATACACGCTGCCGGTGCCCGGTGTGTCTACCAGCTCCAGGCCCTTGGCCAGCAGCGGTGCCGACAGTCGCACCGTCACCTTGGCCACACCTCGCCGGTTCGCCGGATTGCCCTCCTCGGTCACCAGGTCGGGGAGCGCGCCCAGGGGCACGACGACCGCCCTTCCGTCCAGATAGCGGACCTCCACCTGCTCGGCATCGCCGTAGGCCAACGTGGTCTCGACCGCGGTCAGCGGCACCACCCCACTCGGCAACACCGGCCGGGCCAGGAGTGCGTTGACCACGGTGGACTTGCCGCGCTTCTGCGCGCCAGTGACCACCACTCGGAATGCGTTCTCGGCGAGGCGGCGGTGCAACTCGGCCACCGCGGCCCGGTCGCGCCCATCTACCAGGGATCGAAGGTCGTCAAGCTGGCGCGTCAGGGCATCGTCGACCGGTTTCACGGTGACGTCCGATCCCCGCTCTCCCGGGTAGATAGCTGCCGGACCGGCTTGCCATCAGGAGAGGGCACGGTGGCTGCCGCCGCTGACCCCAGGCGAGAGGAGGCGAGCGCATCACGCCCGTGCAGCAGCGATGTCTCCCGGGGACGGAAGACGAGCTGCGCGATCAGGGTGGGAACCAGGGCGGTCAGCACGACGACAGCGACGAGGATCGAGTACTGGCTCCGGTTGATGTAGCCGTGGGTGAGACCGAACAGCGCGGAGATCGACCCGAAGGTCAACCCGGTGGACATCATCATCGTCGTGTACCAGGCCTGCCGCCCGCGGACGCGGAACAGCAGGGTCGCCGGAAAGACACCCGCGACCTTGGCGGCCATCTTGACGGCGAACAGAACGAGGATCGTCGCAATGCCGGAGATCACCGCGGAAACGGAGATGAGCGTGCCCGCCTTCAGGAAGAAGAACGGCGTCAGGAAGCTCAGCGCGATCGAGCGCACCCGACCGGCCAGCTTCGGGTCGTCGTGGAAGGTCCCGGCCGCCACCAGGCCCAGCAGGTAAGCCGGCAGCACCGCCTCCGAGCGGGCCGCCGAAGCGAGCGCGCCGAGGCCGAACAGCAGCAGGAAGACGAACTTCACCTCAGGCTCACTGACGGCATGGCCGAGTTTTCCTATGACGAGGCGCAGTGCTCTGGGCAGCAGCACCATGACGATGGCGGTGGCGATCCCGAAGGCGATGAGCAGGGCGTTGTAGTTGGCGAAGATGATCCCTAGCGCCAGCACGGTACCCAGGTCACAGACGAAGCAGGCGGTGAGGATCAGCTTGCCCAGGTCGGTCTTGTTGAGCCCGGTCTCGATCATCACGGCGTACACCACCGCCACGGAGGTGGTCGACAGCGCAATGCCGGCGATCTCGCTGGCGTGGACCGTCCAATGGAGCGCCAGGGCAGCGAAGATCCACGCGGCGGCGAAGGGGGCGGCGAAGCCGACGCCGCCGATGACCAGGCTGGGCGACAGGAAGCGGCGGAAGGACGCCGGGTCGATCTCGGCACCGGCGAGGAACGTCAGCAAAATGCTGCCGAACCCCGCCAGGAAGTCGACCCACTGGTTGGTCGACAGGCCGAGGACGTTGCCCCCGAACACACCCGCCACGATCTCGACGAGGGCAACCGACAGGCCGATCCGGACCGAGATAACACTGGCGACGAAGGCGAGGGCTATCCATACCGCAGCGACGCCGTAGACGTTGTCCAGCGAGTGCAGGGCAGCGATGTGGATCGGACAGCAGGTCAAGGGACACTCCTACCAGGTCGTCAGCTGGTAGGGCCCATCAGGCCGTGCGGCCATCCGCGGCGAGACCCATCGCCGGCCGCCCGCCACCGGCGGACAGACGCGTCAGACGGTAGCAGGGCCCAGGCCCCGCGTGACCCGTAGACGGGACGGCGGAGAGCCGACGCAGATCCTCACTCCGTACGCGCGAAGCGCGCCACCGCGACCGAGAGCAGGCCCAGGCACAAGACAACGACCAGGAGGATCTGCAGCGTCAGCGGCACCTGCCAGCCGCCCCAGGTGATGCCGGGGTCCAGCATCGCCCGGACGGCAGGGCTGACCTCCAGGTGGTCGAAGACGACCGATCGCATCGGCTCCACGGCGTAGGTCATCGGGTTGAGGCGGGTCACGACGGCGAGCCAGCCGGGAAGCCCCGACAACGGAAAGAGCGCACCCGAGAGGAACATCATCGGCGTGATCACCAGCTGGACCATCGGCATGGCGGACTGCACCTGCTTGATCCGCGCAGCCAGCAACAGTCCGAGCGCGGTGACCATGAAGGACATCAGGAAGAGCAGGCCGACCAGGGCGGCCATCATCGGGGGTGAGTAAGGCACACCGACGAGGCCGGCGAGGAACAGGATCACCAGGCTCTGCAGGGTGGCCACGGTGGCCCCGCCGAGGCACTTGCCGGTCAGGATCGCCGCATTGCTGACCGGTGCCACCAGCATCTCGCGCAGGAAGCCGAACTCGCGATCCCACACCATGGAGATTCCGGAGAAGGCCGCGGTGAAGAGCACCGAGGTCGCGAGCACACCCGGGAAGAGGAAGGTACGGAAGTCGACCGAGCCGCTGCCGGTATGCACCAGCGAGGAAAGCCCGGTACCCAGGACGAACAGGAACAGCACCGGCTGCGCGAAAGCAGAGAAGATGCGCGCCCGGTCCCGGCTGAAGCGGATCATCTCGCGTTGCCAGACGACGGCGGCGGCGCGCGCCTGATGCCGCAACCCGGCCGCCGGGACCCGCACGGCCGCGGTCGGAGTCCGGACGGGTGCGGTGGTCGTCATGGCTCAGCCCCTCCGGCCGGCGAACGCGGCAAGGGCGCCCGCGCCGGCTCGTTGCTCGGCGTCTCGAATTGTGGTGCCGGTGTAGGAGAGGAAGACGTCGTCCAGGCTGGGCCTCGTCACGGTCACGGAGCGGATCGGCACGCCGAGCCCGGCGAACAGCTGCGGGATGAAGGCCGCTCCCTCGGCGACGGCGAAGGTCACGGCTCCCTCGTGTACGGCGGCGTCCAGTCCGAAGCGGTCCCGCAGCACGGTGATGGTGCGCGTGTCGTCGTCGGTCATGATCTGGACCCGGTCCTTGCCCACGGCCGCCTTCAGCGCGTCGGGGGTGTCCAGCGCGACGATGTGGCCGTCATTGATGATGGCGATGCGATCGCAGTTCTCGGCCTCGTCCATGTAGTGGGTGGTGACGAAGACGGTCACCTCCTCCCGGCGGTGCAGCTGCCCGATGTAGTCCCAGATCGACGCCCGGGTCTGCGGGTCCAGCCCGATCGTGGGCTCGTCGAGGAAGAGCACCCGTGGGGAGTGCAGGAGGCCGCGCGCAATCTCTAGCCGGCGCCGCATGCCGCCCGAGAAGGTCTGCACCAGAGCGCCGCGGCGATCCCACAGACCGACCATCGTCAGTACTTCCTGCCGCCGCGCGGCTGCCGTGGACCGCTCCACGCCGTACAGCTCGCCGTGGAAGCGCAGGTTCTGCTCCGCGGTGAGGTAGGCGTCGAGGGTGGGCTCCTGGAAGACCAGCCCGATGTGGCGGCGTACCTGGTCGCGCTCCGTTCGTACGTCGAAACCGGCAACCTCGGCTGACCCCTCTGTCGCCTCGACCAGAGTACAGAGGATCTTGATGGTGGTGGACTTGCCCGCACCGTTGGGGCCGAGAAAACCGAAGGTCTCCCCCGGCCGTACGTCGAGGTCGATCCCCCGGACGGCCTGGACGTCCTTGTAGCGCTTCACCAAACCGCGCACTCTTACGGCGGCCGGCTCCGAACCGATCGCCATCGACCGCCTCCGGGGTGTTCTGAACAGCGTCATACGAGCGAGAGAAGCCGCTCTACCTCATGGTGGAGTCGATTCTGGCTGAGGCGAGACGATCGAGAGCCTGGTCAGCCGGGGATCAGGCCCTCGTCGCCGAGCAGCTCGCGCACCTCAGCGAGGTCGGCGCCGGCTTCAGGCAGCACCAGGTCGGAGGGCACCAGCTCGTCGGCGGGCAGCGGCTTGCCGACCGAGCGGACGCGATCAAGAAGATCGGTGAGCGTGGTCCGGAAACGACCGTCGTCGCCGGCGTCGATCGCCTGCTGCAGGGCAGCGTCGAGCTGGTTGAGCCCGTCCATCTCGGCGGCCGGGACATCGAGCTGGCCCTCACCGAGGACGCGGACGATCATGGCCGCGGCTCCTCGTTCATCGCCGGCTGCGCAGCGGCGGCAGCCTGCGTGACACCAGAGTTGCCCTCGATGGCCTTGGGCGGGGCGCCGGAGCCCAGCTCTCCCTTCATCCGGGCGAGCTCCAGCTCGACGTCCGAGCTCGAGGACATCCGGTTGAGCTCGGCCTGGATGTCATCACCTCGGCTGGTGCTGGACGCATCGTCGAGCGCCCCGGAGACGATCAGCTCGTCGATCGCGCCGGCGCGGGCCTGCAGCTGTTGAGTCTTGTCCTCGGCCCGCTGCATGGCCATGCCGACGTCGCTCATCTCCTCCGAGATGCCGGAGAAAGCCTCACCGATCCGGGTCTGCGCCTCGGCCGCGGTGTAAGTCGCCTTGATCGTCTCCTTCCGGGTACGGAAGGCGTCCACCTTGGCCTGCAGCCGCTGCGCCGCGGTCTTGAGCTTCTCCTCTTCGGCGTCAAGCTGGGCGTGCTGGGCCTGCAGGTCGCTCAGCTGCTCCTGCAACCCGGACCGGCGGGTGAGCGCCTCCCGGGCCAGATCCTCGCGGCCGCCGCCCAGCGCGGCCTGGGCCTGGGTCTGCAGCTTGTCCCCGGAGGCCTGCAGCTGCTGCATCTGCAGCTCGAGACGCTTGCGGGACGTCGCCACGTCCGCGACGCCGCGACGAACCTTCTGCAGCATCTCGAGTTGCTTCGTGTAGGAGTAGTCGAGGGTCTCCCGCGGGTCCTCTGCGCGGTCGAGGGCCTTGTCGGCCTTCGCTCGGAAGATCATCGCGAGCCGTCGAGAGAAAGTAGCCATCCGCGCGAACGCCTCCTCGGTGCAGCGGTGTGCGAGCACCTAGCGTACGCAGGCGGCGGAGGTCGCGGACCGGCCGATAGCCTCTGCGCCGTGCGTCTCCCGCGTAGGGCCGCCGAGCCGGCGGCCCCGCCGGCTCTGCCGGCGCCGATACCGCCGCCCACAGGCAAGGGCCGCCCGACGCCGAAGCGCCGGGAGTCCGAGGTCCGCCGGCGTACGCCGGTCGCCGCACCCACCAACCGCAAGGAGGCGGCGCGGCTCGAGCGGTCGCAGGCGCGGGACCGCCGCCGGGCCGCGCGGGCGGCGCTGGCCAGCGGCGACGAGAAACTCCTGTCGGCGCGAGACGCCGGACCGGTCCGCCGGTACGCGCGCGACTTCGTGGACTCCCGGCGCAACGCCGGTGGCGTGTTCCTACCGATATCTCTCCTCGTGCTGGCCCTGAGCTGGCTGCGGGTGCCGGCCCTGCAAGCGGCTGCGTTCTTGCTGTTCCTGGCGATGTTTCTGGTCCTGTTCGCCGACTCCATCTACGTCGCGAAGACCATCCAGCGTCGAGCCGCGACGAAGTTCCCCGGCCAGAGCTCCCGCGGCCTCGGCCTGTACGCCGCCATGCGCGCAATGCAGATCCGCCGGCTGCGGCTGCCAAAGCCCCGGGTGACCCGCGGCCAGCAGGTCTGACTCCTGCAGTCGGCGACGTGCCCGGTTAGATTCGCGGCATGGAGTTTCGACGGCTGGGCCACAGCGGCCTGCAGGTGAGCGAGATCGCGTATGGCAACTGGATCACCCACGGAAGCCAGGTCGAGGAGGATGCGGCGGTCGCTTGCGTCCGGGCCGCCTTCGACGCGCAGATCAGCTTCTTCGACACCGCCGATGTCTACGCCCAGGGCCGGGCCGAGTCGGTGCTGGGTCGGGCGCTGGCCGGCGTACGCCGGGAGTCCTACGTGCTGGCCACGAAGGTCTTCTGGCCGACCGGCGAAGCGATCACCGACCGCGGACTGTCCCGCAAGCACGTGATGGAGTCCTGCCACGCCTCGCTGCGACGGCTGGGCACCGACTACGTCGACCTCTACCAGGCGCACCGGTACGACGACCAGACTCCGCTGGAGGAGACCCTGCGGGCCTTCGACGACCTGGTGCGGGCCGGCAAGGTCCACTACATCGGCGTCTCGGAGTGGACCGCGGCGCAGATCGGGGACGCGCTGCGGATCGCCGGCGAGATGGGCCTCGACCGGATCGTGTCGCACCAGCCGCAGTACTCTATGCTATGGCGGGTGATCGAGGCCGAGGTCGTGCCGCTGTGCGAGAAGGAGGGCATCGGCCAGATCGTCTGGTCGCCGATCGCGCAGGGCGTGCTCACCGGCAAGTACCGGCCGGGTGCCGAGCCGCCAGCCGGGACCCGGGCAGCCGACCCGACGGGCGGCAACTTTGTTCGACGCTGGCTGCGCGACGAGGTGCTCGAGCGGGTGCAGCAGCTGCGGCCGATCGCGGCCGACGCCGGGCTGTCGATGGCGCAGCTGTCGGTCGCCTGGGTGCTGCAGAATTCGAACGTCTCGGCCGCGATCATCGGGGCGACGCGTCCGGAGCAGGTGACGGAGAACGTCGTGGCGGCCGGCGTACGGCTCGGCCCGGAGCTGCTCGAGCGGATCGACAACGTGCTCGACCCGGTCGTGGAGCGCGACCCCGCCCGCACCGGTTGACCGGCGTCATTCGCGAGTTACGCGGCCGGCCTGCCCCCGACCCGCTACTCGGGGTCGGCCAGGCTCATGCCGCCGTACACCTCGCGATCGCCGTCGAGCAGGGTGACCGATCCCACGCCGGCCGAGCGCAGCTCCCGCCAGTTCTCGCCGAGCCAGGTCTCGGCGTCGGACTGGGTGGGAAACGCCTCCCCGCGCGGCGCCGGTTGGGGATCCACCGGCGTACCGCCCGCGTCCTCGTACCGCCAGGTCCAGGCCATGCAGGCTCCTTCGGGCGTCGGTGTTGCCGACCGCCAGGCTAACCGGGCGAGCCGCCTTTGACGGCGGTACGCCGACCGTGGTCAGATGCGCGCGCACGTCCATCGTCTCGCGCAGGGGAAGCCGGTCGAAGTCCGGCGCTGACCCGCAACCGTAGGCCTCGATCCGAGGCGAGCCGGGATACCTGAAGCGAGGCGCTGGCTCCACGTTCATCCGTCGAGGTCTGCGGAGCGGAGCCCGGGTGACCCACCCGTCTCGGACCCTCGCCGCGCCGCCGCGCGCCGGGGGCGGCCGGTCCGGCGGATCCCGTGCCCCTTCAACGGCCACCGTTCGAAGGGCACGTCCCGTGGTCCGCTCCGCCCCGCTGCTCACCCGCGCCCTCCCGTCCGGCCTGCTCGCTGCCCTGCTGGTCGGCGGCGCCGTGCTCCCGGCGGGACCGGCGAACGCCGGCACCGGCGCCACTCCCCCGGCCGCCGTCGTCTCGGCCGCCCGGTACGGCGCCGGCTGGCTGGCGCGCCTCATCGCCACGGCCGGTGGCCACGTGCCGAGCGACCCCACGAAGCCGACCACCTCGGCAGCGGACGCGAGCGGTACGGCGGACGCCGTCCTTGCGCTGCACGCCGCCGGAGTCGGCGCGGCGGCGGCGGAGGCCGCGCTGAGCTGGCTGGAGGCCAACTTCGAGGGATATGTGCGGGTGAGCGGAGCCGACGTTCCCGGAGCGCTGGCAAAGGTGATCCTCGTCGCGCACGCCACCGGGACGAACCCGCGCGCCTTCGGGAGCAGCGCAGCCAGCGCCAACCTGGTCGCGCGGCTGCTGGCGACCCAGCGCCGCGGCGGCCCCGACGCCGGGCTGTTCGGCTCGCAGGACCCGACGTACGACGGCGCCTACCGGCAGGGGCTCGCGCTGCTCGCGCTGGCGGCGGTCGGTCGCACCGACGCCGCGGCGGTGCGGTGGCTGAAGGGGCAGCAGTGCGCCAACGGGGGCTGGATGAGCTACCGGGCCGACACCTCGGTGCCCTGTCCCGCCGTGGACCCGGCCGCTTTCGCAGGGCCGGACACCAACAGCACGGCGTTGGCCTTCCAGGGGCTGCTCGCGGTGGGCGCCGCCCCGAGCGCCGATCCGCTGACATTCCTCGCGACCGTCCAGAGCGACGACGGCGGTTGGGCCTACTTCAGCGGGCCGTCGACGGCCGCGGACCCCAACTCCACCGCCCTGGTGATCCAGGCGCTGCTGGCCGCCGGGCAGGACCCGAGTGCCGCCCGGTGGGTGGCCGGCGGCGCGACGCCGTACGCCGCTCTGGTGCGCTTCTCGCTCGGCTGCGGCGCCCCGGCGGGCGACCGCGGCGCCATCTACTTCGACGTGGGCGACGGGACCCGCAAGCCCAACGTGCTGGCGACCGTGCAGGCAGTGCCGGCCGCCGCCGGCAGGTACTTCCCGCTGGCAGCCTCCATGCCGAGCGCCGAGGTCCCGGCGCCGGCGTGCGCGGCGCCGACGCCCACGCCGTCGGCGACCCCGAGCGCGACCCCGTCGGCCAGCCCTACCACCAGCCCGACGTCGAGCGGGGGACCGGTGCCGTCGGCCAGCCCGTCGACCCAGGCAACACTGCCCGACACCGGCCCGCGGGTCGACCTTCGGCTGCTGATCGCCGTCGGTGCCGCGCTGATGCTGGCCGGCGGCACCCTCCTGCTGGTGGCCCGCCCGGCGGGCGGGCGCGGCCGGTGAGTCGCCGGCTCCGGTGGCTGGTTGGGGTGGGACTGGGCACGCTCGGCCTCGGCGTACCGGTCGGGCTTCCCGCGACGCCGGCGCAGGCGAGCGCCACCATCTGCGTCGGCATCGTGATCGACTACGGCGACGCGAGGCCGGGCTCGGGCCCGAACTCCTTCTGTGCCACGGTGCCGACCGGAGCCAGCGGCGCCGATGTCCTGTCCGCCCGGGCCCGCGCGCTCGGGTGGCCACAGCCGACGTACCGCTCCGACGGGCTGCTGTGCGCCATCGACGGCTACCCCGACGATGGCAGCTGCGGCGAGCCCGCGCCGGGCGGCGGCTACCGCTACTGGTCCTACTGGCACAAGTTCCCCGGCTCGTCGGCGTGGACCTACAGCGCGGCCGGAGCGACCGGCTTCACCGTCTCGGCGGGGCTGCTGGAGGGCTGGGCCTTTCAGAACGGGGGCCTGGAGCGCGGACGGCAGCCACCGGCGGTCAGCTACTCGTCGGTGTGCCGGGCGGCCGCCAGCCCATCGCCGAGCCACAGCCGCTCCCCGAGCCCGTCGGCTCGCCCCGCACCGGGCCCGTCGACCGCCAGCCCGACCATCCACGCGTCGCCGGTGCCGACTGCGCAGCGAGTGGCTTCGGCCAGCGCGCGGCCGCCGAGCGCCAGCAGCCCTGCCGGGGCATCGACGTCCGCGGCGGCCACCCCGGTCGGGACCGCCAGCCGACCCCCGCCGGATGAAGCCAACCCATCAATCTCCACGGAGCCGTCGGTGACCCCGCTCTCGGCCGCCAAGCCATCGCGCCGGTCGCCGGCCCGATTTCCGCTGGCCACCCTCGCCGGACTACTGCTCGCCGCCGCCATCGGCGGCGCGGCGTTCCGGCGATCCCGCTCCGGCCGGAACTGAGGCCGGAATGAACGACCGGCTCCCGCGGCCGCTGCACCCCGGTGCCTGGTGGCTGTGGGCGCTGGGGCTGGCCACCGCCGCGACCCGGACCCGGAACCCGCTGGTGCTGCTGCTGCTGATCGCGGTGACGGCGTACGTCGTCGCCGCCCGGCGCCCCGATGCCCCCTGGGCCAGGTCGTACGGCGCCTTCCTCCGGATCGGCCTGGTCGTCCTCGGGATCCGGCTGGTCCTGCAGGTGGTCTTCGGCAGCGGGGTTCCCGGCCGGACACTGGTCACGCTGCCGGAGGTGCCGCTGCCGGCCTGGGCCGCCGGCCTGCACCTGGGCGGCCGGGTCACCGCCGAGGGCCTGGTGACGGCGTTCTACGACGGGCTCCAGCTCGCAGTGCTGCTCTGCTGTGTGGGTGCCGCCAACGCGCTGGCCAGCCCGGCCCGGCTGCTGAAGCTGCTTCCGGGCGCCCTGTACGAGGTCGGGGTGGCGGTCACGGTGGCGATGTCGTTCGGCCCGCAGGCGGTGGCGGCGGTGAGCCGGATCCGCGGCGCCCGGCGGCTGCGCGGCCGTCCCTCGACCGGACTCCGGGGCCTGCGCGGCCTTGCCCTACCGGTGCTGGAGGACGCGCTGGAGCGCTCGGTGGCCCTGGCCGCCGCGATGGACTCGCGCGGGTTCGGCCGGCGTGGCGACGTACCGGCCGGCCGGCGGCGACTGACGGCCGGGCTGACCCTGACCGGGCTGCTCGCCGTTTGCGTCGGGGTCTACGGTCTCCTGGACGCCAGCTCGCCGCCCGCCCTCGGGGTGCCGATCCTCGTCGCCGGCGTCGGAGTGGCCGTAGCCGGCCTGGTGCTCGGCAGCCGGCGTACGCCCCGCTCGAGGTACCGGCCGGATCGCTGGTTGCTGCCGGAGTGGCTGGTAGCGGCCTCCGGCCTGGCCGCCGCGGCGACGCTGGTCGCGGTTGCCCCGGCGGCCGGCGTACCCGGTGTGACCGCCATCGGCTCGCCGCTGACGGCCCCGACGCTGCCCTGGCTCGCCCTCGCCGGCGTGCTCGCGGGCCTGCTGCCGGCCTGGCTGGCGCCACCGCTGCCCCGCCCGGCGGGCGTACGCCGGTGATCCGCCTCGAGGGCGTGACGATCACCTATCCGGGAGCGACGTCCCCGGTGCTGCACGACGTGGATCTGCACGTTCCCGAGGGCGAGCTGTGCCTGCTGCTCGGCCGGACCGGATCCGGCAAGTCGACGCTGCTGGGTGCGGTCCAGGGACGGGTGCCGCACTTCACCGGGGGCCGGCTGGCCGGCCGGGTCACCGTCGCCGGCCGGGACACCCGTACGACTCCGCCGCGCGAGCTGGCCGATGTCGTCGGCGTGGTCGGCCAGGACCCGCTCGCGAGCTTCGTCAGCGACATCGTCGAGGACGAGCTTGCCTACGGGATGGAGTCGCTCGGCCTGCCCGCGCCGGTGATGCGGCGGCGGGTGGAAGAGACGCTCGACCTGCTGGGACTGGTGGAGCTGCGCGCTCGCCCCCTGGCCACGCTCTCAGGCGGCCAGCAGCAGCGGGTGGCGATCGGCGCGGCGCTCACCCCGGCGCCCCGGGTG
>JBPCOB010000182.1:0-9230 GCA_051000715.1 Mycobacteriales bacterium | reverse complement strand
CGCAAGACCGGCCGCGGCTGGTACCGGTACGACGGCTGAGCCCGGCTGGGCAACAGCGCTGTGCCGACCGCGACGACTCCAGGGAGGAACGTGTTCCAAGGCTTCTCCCTGGCCATGATGGACGCTGGCGACGTTCGGCTGCGGGTTCGCACCGGCGGATCCGGACCGCCGGTGCTGCTGTTGCACGGGCACCCGCAGACCCACCTGATGTGGCACCGCGTGGCGCCGGTGCTGGCCGAGCACTTCACCGTGGTCGCGGCCGACCTGCGCGGATACGGCGACAGCAGTGTCCCGCCCACCACTGATGACCATGCCCCCTACTCGAAGCGGGTGATGGCCGCCGACCAGGTCGCGCTGATGGCGGCACTGGGCTTCGACCGCTTCGCGGTCGTCGGGCACGACCGCGGTGGGCGGGTCGCCTATCGGATGGCGCTGGACTCGCCGGAGCGGATCACCCGCCTGGCGGTGCTCGACATCGTGCCGACGGCGGAGATGTGGCGCTTCGCCGAGCGCTCCGGCAAGGAGTTCGGCCTGGTCGCCTGGGGCTGGTACTTCCTCGCCCAACCGGCGCCGGGACCGGAGCGGGTGATCACCGCCGCCCCGGAGCATTACTACTTCACCGGGGACACCAGCATGTTCGATCCGGATGCGCTGGCGGACTACCGTCGCTGCGTCGCGGACCCCGCGACCGTGCACGCGATGTGTGAGGACTACCGGGCCGGGGCCGGTCTCGACAGCGATCTGGACGAAGCGGACCGCGCCGCCGGGCGGCGGATCACCTGCCCGGTGCTGGTGCTCTGGAGCGCCCTCGACGAGCTGCCCCGGTGGTTCGACGTGCTCGATGTCTGGCGCCGGTGGGCCGACGACGTCCGTGGCCACGGGATCGAGGCGGGCCACTTCCTCGCCGAGGAGGCTCCCGAGCCGGTCGGGGCGGCGCTGCGGGAGTTCCTGGTGGTGTGACGGCTTCCGCGTCGCCCGGGGGAGGCAGTCGCATTCTGGCGAGGCGGCACCGCTCACCGTGGCCGAACCGTGACCAGCTCGGCACAACCCTTCGGCGCCCTGCGGCGTTGTAGTGCGCAAGACCTCGGGCGCCGGGCCCGGTTTGAGACGGGGGTCCGCGTGGACGCTTTCGCCGAGCGCCCGGTCGAGCTGCTCATGCTGCGGGGCGACCTGGACGTGGCCACGGCGGCCGACGTTCGCCAGGCGCTACACGCGGCGCTCGACGGCGGGACCGGCGACCTGGTGGTAGATCTGGCCGGGGTGGTCCTGCTCGATGCCACCGGGCTCGGCGTGCTCGTGGGTGCTCACCGCCGGGCCGGTCGCTGCGGTCGCCGGCTGGTGCTGCGCCGGGTCCCGGTCCGGATCGAGCGCCTGCTGGTGGCAACGAGGCTGCACCGGGTGCTGCAAGTCGAACGGGCACCCGTCGCGGTGGCCTGACGCGTAACCTCGGTACGCCGAGCGAAAGGCCGTCATGAGCTATGACTGCGTGCACGTGGAGCGCACCGGCGACTTCGTCACGATCACGATGAACCGCCCCGAGCGCCGCAATGCCCTGTCCCTGCAGCACCTTCAGGAGCTGGTCGCCGCCTTCACCGGCGTCGGCCAAAGCGACGCTCTCGGCGTCGTGCTGGCCGGTGCCGGACCGGTTTTCTGCGCCGGACACGACTTCGCCGATGTCGCGGGGGCCGACCTCGCCGCCGTACGCCGGCTGCTGTTCACCTGCACCGAGCTGGTAACGCTGATGCAGCGGATCCCCCAGCCGGTGGTGGCGCGGGTGCACGGGCTGGCCACAGCCGCCGGCTGCCAGCTGGTGGCGGCGGCCGACCTGGCGGTGGCGGCCGACACCGCCGGCTTCGCCGCTCCCGGCGGCAAGGGCGGCTGGTTCTGCCACACGCCGATGGTGGAGATCGCCCGCAACGTCGGCCGCAAGCGGGCGGCCGAGCTGGCACTGACCGGCGATGTCATCGACGCCGTGACCGCGGCCGAGTGGGGGCTGGTCAACGCCGTCGTACCGGCCGCCCAGCTCGACTCGGCGACCGCCGACCTGCTCGAGCGAGCGACCAGGGGCGCGCCGGCCAGCAAGGGCCTCGGCAAGGCCGCCTTCTACACCCAGCTGGGTCTCGACCCGCAGCAGGCTTACGCCTACGCCGTCGAGGTGATGGCGGCGACCAGCCAGACGCCGGACGCCGCCGAGGGCATGGCCGCGTTCCTGGAGAAGCGCAAGCCCGACTGGCGGCGCGGATGAGCCAGGACGTCGGCAGCTGGTTCCCGGTGCCGGCCGAGGGCGAGCTGCCCGCGGACCTGCAGAAGCTCTTCGCCAAGGCGCGGGAGAACCTCGGCTTCGTGCCGAACGTCTTCCGCGCCTACTCCTTCCGGCCCGACCGGCTGCGCACCTGGTTCGCCCACTTCAAGTCGCTGCACGTGCCCACCGAGCACCTCTCGGTCGCGGACCGCGAGATGATCGCCGTGGTCGTGTCGATGGCCAACGGCTGCCTGTACTGCCTGGTAGCACACGGTGCCGCGCTCCGCGATGCCCTGGGTGACCCGGTCCTGGGCGACCGGATCACGCTGGACTGGCGGCGCGCCGGGCTCGACGAGCGGCGGACGGCGATCTGCGCGTACGCCGAGAAGCTCACCCGCGAGCCCCGCTCCTGCACGGAGGACGACCTGGCAGGGTTGCGCGCCGTGGGGCTGACCGACGAGGAGGCATGGGACGTCGCCGAGGTTGCCGCGATGTACAACTTCACCAACCGGATGGCGATGGCCACCAACATGCTGCCGAACGAGGAGTACCACGCTCTCGCCCGGCAACCGGGGCCGCCGACGGGGGCCTAGGCGATCCGGTCGAGCCAGTCGAGCGCCATCTTCCGGAGGGCCTCCGGGCGTTCGAACGGCAGGTAGTGCCCCGCGCCGTCCAGCACGGCGAAACTGGCATGGGGGTAGTTGGACAGCGCGCTGAACTGGTCGGCGTAGCCCACGACTCCATCCTGTCGCCCGGTCACGATCAGCGTCGGACCAGGATAGGAAAACGCGACGTCCTCGTCGGGCAACCGGTAGCCCGAAGTCCGAAGCCGCTCGAGGTAGGTCTCATCCCCAGCCGGCGACGCGGCGAGCACTTCCGCGACCCGGGACGCCACCTCCGGCGTACGGGCACCCAGTGCGGCCTGGAAGTGCGCGTGCAGGTCCGCCGGCACCGCATCGAGCCAGCCGGTATCGCCGGTGCCCGCCATCGGCTCGGGCAGGTCCCGGTCGCCGGAACTGATCCGCACGCCTGGACAGACCAGCAGCAGCCCGCGAACGTCCGCCGGTCGCCGCCGGGCCAGGGCGGCCGCCAGATAGGCCCCGTAGGACCAGCCGACGAGGAGGACCGGCTCGGCGCCGCAACGGCGGTCGACGAACGCGGACAGCTCGTCCACGATTCCAGCCGAGGTCGCCGGGCCGGCTGGAGAGTCTCCGCAGCCGGGTAGGTCGACGTAGATCCGGCGCCACCCCGTCCGCGCGCAGAACACCGGCTCGAAGGCGGTAGCGGCGACCGACCGGTCCGCCCCGAACCCCGGCAGGCAGACCACCGGTGCTCCGGTGCCGAAGGTCTCGTGGGCCAGGTCCATGACGCCATCCTCGTCCAGCCATTACTCGCGTGGTGGCCGACCTGGGGCGGCCGGTAGATCGCGCCCGGCCGGTGGGTCTTGGAACGGTTCCTGGATCAGACGGAGTTGCCTGTACTCGCCAAGACAGCGGAAATCGGCGGGTGGAAGCAACAACGATCGATCCAACTGCGCCTCCTGCGACCAGCGCAGTTTCACGTCACGGAATGGTTTCGTGCCGAGCTGCTCCGGTCTAGAGGTCGTCGAGCTTGAAGTCCCCGCTGGGCGCGGTCGGGGTTGCCGGGCTGGGCGGCGGGGTGCCCGTGGCCGACGTGGGCGGCGGCGGCGTGCCGGTGGCCGAGCGGGGGCCGCTGCCGCCGTCCGGGCTCGACGAGGTGTCGATCGGACCGTTCTGGGCGACGTGGGTGTCGATCGCCCGCAGCGCGCCGACTACCGCCTCCGAACTGCCGCCCTGGCGCTGCTCGGAGTAGAAGGCGGCGCCCAGGTCGCGAAGCAGCCCGTCAGACGCCCGCTTGGACTGGACCTCCCCGAGCTTCGCCTGTCCCTGCGCCATGCCTTGCTGTGCCTTGGTGGCCGCCTGCTGGGCGGCGTCGCGAGCCTTGTCGAGGAAACCCATTGCCGCTCTCCCTTACTCGAAGCTGCCGGACAGCAGGCCGCCGAGCGGCCCCTTCTTCTCATCCGACATACCCATGTTCTTGGCCAGCGCCTTCGCCAGTCCCTCGATCGTCATCGACTGGAGGATCACCGTGCCGTCGCCCTCGAGCGTGGCCAGGTTCAGGCCCTCGCCACCGAACAGGGCGGTCATCGCGGTCTGGGCGTTGAGCGCCCCCACCCGCTCGACGCCGTAGTGGATCGAGTCCTCGAACGCGACGACGCAGCCGGTGTCGACCTGGATCTTGCCGCCGTACTTGGCCGGGTTGAGCTCGATGAAGTTCCCGGCGCCGGCGATGAAGAGTGTGCCGGTGCCGGTGAACTTCTCCAGGATGAAGCCTTCGCCGCCCTTGCGACCGGTGCGGAAGCCGGAAAACGCGATGTCGAAGTCGACGGTCGACTCGGCCGCGATGAAGGCGTCCTTCTCGGCGTACCAGCCATGGGTACCGTCAAGCTCGATCGCCCGCATCTCTCCGGGCAGTACGCCGGCGAAGGTGACCAGGCCCGATCCGCCGACCGCCGTGTAGTACTGAAAGGCGAGCGACTCGCCGGCGATGACCCGCTTGCCCACGTCGAGGGCCATGGACAGGAACCCACCGCCCGAGCTCGGCGCCCCGGCTGACTTGCTCTGCGGTTTCGTCAGCCGGGTCTCGACGGTGACGTTGGTGGTCTTCCACAGGAACTTGCCGGCCTCGCAGTAGACGGTCTGACCGGCCGCGAGCTGGCAGACCGACATCTGCATGGCGTTTCCGACGAGCTTGTGCGCAAGCATGAGAACCCCCTCGACTGGACCCTACGGGCGATGGGACGTCGAGGGAACCGCCGCGGGGTCGGCGCCCTGCGGTGCCGGTGAACCGGACTGCTCCCCGGCGCTGTCGGCGGTCACCCGGCGTACGGCGGCCATGGTCAGGGCGAATGCCAGCAGGGTCAGCGGCCATCCGAGTGCGATCTTGCTCGCGGCCAGCCAGCCCGGACGGCCGGCCAGGTACAGGGCCCCCTGCACCCCGGCCCGGGTCGCGAAGACCGCTGCCCAACCGGCCGTCGCCCACACGTGCACCCTGGCCAGCCGGTCCCCGACCGGCCGACCGGGCTCCTGGGGGTGGAACGCGGCGAGCACCAGGCCGACCAGCGGGCGGCGGAGAACGATGGATCCGAGGAAGATCGCGGCGTACACGATGTTGATGATGATCCCGGGTAGGAAGAAGCCCTCGGCCCGGCCGAGCCAGAGAGCGAACAGAGCCGAGATCGCCACGCCGGCGAAGCCGTTGACGGCGTAGCGCAGCGGCTCCCGGCGTAGCAGCCGGACCACCAGCAGCACGCCGGCCAGCCCGAGCGCCGCCCCGATCGCGGGCCGCAGTCCGTACCGGGCGTACACCAACACGAACAGCACCGAGGGCAGTGAGCTGTCGAGGACGCCCCGGCGACCGCCGATCGCGGCGACCAGCACCGAGGGTGCCGGCGACTCATGGCGGTCGTGGTCGTCCATGGGCTCCAAGGGTACGGCGCCTCCGGCGGTCGGCCCGACCGCTCTGAGAGACTGCCGCGAACCTGGGTGCGGGCGGGGCGGCGGAAGCGGGGTCGGATGGCGGGGGAGATCTCCCGGGTCGGCGTGGTCGGGCTGGGCACGATGGGCGCCGGCATCGCCGAGGTGCTGGCCAGGTCCGGCCTCGAGGTGGTCGGCGTGGAGGTGGGCGAGACGGCGCTGGCCCGGGGCCGGGCGAATCTGGAGAAGTCCACCGGCCGTGCGGTGGCCCGCGGCAAGCTCAGCGAGGCTGCGGCGGCGGAGATCCTGAGCCGGGTGGAGCTTCGCGCCAAGCTCGCCGCGATGGCAGAGGTCGACCTGGTCGTCGAGGCCGTCCCCGAGCGTCTGGAGATCAAGCGCGCACTCTTCACCGAGCTGGATCGGATCTGCCCGCCGGCGACGATCCTGGCCACCAACACCTCCTCGCTGCCGGTGATCGAGATTGCGATGGCGACCGGCCGGCCGGACCGGGTGCTGGGCATGCACTGGTTCAACCCCGCGCCGATCATGGGACTGGTCGAGGTGGTCTCCACCGTGCGAACCGATCCGGCGGTCGGCGGGGAGGTGGCCCGGCTCGCATCCCGGGCCGGCAAGACCGCCGTACGGGTGGGGGACCGGGCCGGGTTCATCGCCAACGCGCTGCTCTTCGGCTACCTCAACGCCGCGGCCTCGATGCACGAGTCCGGCCACGCCGCCCGCCAGGACATCGACGTGGCCATGACGGTGGGTGTCGGCCTCCCGATGGGACCGCTCGCGCTGCTCGACCTGATCGGCTTGGACACGGCGTACGAAATCCTGGAGACGATGTACCGCGCCTCGGGCGACCGGCTGCATGCGCCGGCCCCGATCCTGCGGGAGCTGGTGACCGCCGGCTTGCTGGGCCGCAAGACGGGCCGGGGCTTCTACACCTACGACGGCAGCGACGAACCGGTTGCGGGCGCCCCGATCGAGGCGCGGCCGGTGGCGCGGATCGGCGTGGTCGGCGCGGGTCCGCCGGCAACCGACATCGCGGCCAGCCTCGCCGGCGGCGGGTACGACGTCGCCAGACTCGAACCGTCGGCTGACCTCGGCCCTCTCCTCGACCGGGATCTCGTGGTGATCGTCGGGGATGGTGGCTCGGTGCAGCTGGCGGAGCTGGACCGGGCACTCCGGCCGGGTGCCGTGCTGGCGCTGATGGTGCCGGCCGGCACGCCGGTCGTCCGGCTCGCCGCCACGACCAGCCGACCAGCCGACGTGGTGGGGCTGCGCTGGCGCGACACAGCGCTGGTCGAAGTTGCGTCGACGGTCGCGACGGCTCCGGACGCGGCGGCCGCGGTCCGGGAGGTGTGCGAGAAGGCCGGCCGCACCGTGGTCTGCTGCCGGGACCGGGCCGGCCTGGTGGTGGACGCGTTGCTGTTCCCGCACCTCAACGCGGCCGTGCGGATGCTCGACTCGGGCTACGCCACCGAGTCCGACATCGACGCCGCCATGCGGCTGGGCTGTGGCTACCCGGCTGGACCGTTCCAGCTGCTGGACCGGATCGGGGCGGACGTGGCGCTCGCGACGCAGGCCGCGCTGTACCGCGAGATCCCGGAGCCCGGACTGGCTCCGTCCCCGCTGCTGGAGCAGCTGGCCCTCGCCGGCCGGCGCGGCCCCGACCCGGTCGGGCGGTGACCGTGGACAACGTCGAGAGCTGGCCGGACGGCGACTGGGTGGTGCGCTACGTCACCGGGTCGGCGTCGACCAAGCCCTACCGCTGCCCCGGCTGCGACCAGGAGATCCGGCCGGCCACGCCGCACGCGGTCGCCTGGCCTGAGGGCGCCCTGGACGACCGGCGGCACTGGCACACCACCTGCTGGCGGGCCCGCGACCGCCGCCGCGTCAAGGTGCACCGCTCGAAGAACGCCCCCCGCCATGGCTGAACCGGCCCCGCTGCCGACCGAGTCCACGCCGGTGTCGCTGGCCGGCCGGCGGGCCGCCTCCGGCGAGCCGATCCGCCCCAACACCGTGCTGCCCGCCGTACGCCGGTGGGTGCAGCTGCACACCGCCGACGGGTTGGCCCTCGAAGGCGAGCTGGCGCTGCCCGAGGGCCGCCCGCCCGTGGCGACCATGGTGTGCCTGCACCCGCTGCCCACCCACGGCGGTTCGCAGGACAGCCACCTGTTCCGCAAGGCCGCCTGGCGGCTGCCCGCGCTGGCCGGAATCGCCGTCCTGCGGTTCAACACCCGCGGCACGGCCGGCAGCGAGGGGCTCTTCGACGGTGGAGACGCCGAGCGGTATGACGTGGCGGCGGCGCTGGACCTGGTCGAGGCAGGAGTCGACGGCAGGTCGCTGCCGGCGCCCTGGCTGGTCGGCTGGTCCTTCGGCTCCGAGCTGGTGCTTCGCTACGGCTACCAGGACGACACCGTGGTGGGCGGCATCTTGATCTCGCCGCCGCTGAAGAAGGCCGGGAACGCCGACCTGGCCGGCTGGGCGGCCAGCGGCAAGCCGCTGGTCTCGATCGTTGCGGAGTACGACGACTATCTGCGCCCCGCGGAGGCGCGGGACCGGTTCGCCCGGGTGCCCCAGTGCCAGCTGGTCGAGGTCGAAGGCGCCAAGCACCTGTTCGTGGGCGCCCGCTACGCCGACCGGGTGCTCGACGAGGTAAGCGCCCGGCTGGCCCCGGGCTCGACGCCACTGCCGACCTTCTGGGAGCCGGCCGGATGACCGGCTTCTCCCTCGCCGGCCGCGCCGCGTTCATCACCGGCGCCTCCCGCGGCATCGGCCGCGCCATCGCCCTGGGCCTGGCCGCCGCCGGCGCCGACGTCGCGCTCGTGGCCCGGGACGAGGCGGCGCTGGTCGAGGTGCGCAAGCAGGCCGAGGAGCTGGGCCGGACGGCCGTCGTACTGCCGTGCGACGTCACCGACCGCCACGCGGTCCAACGCACGGTGGCCGCGGCGATCGACGGGCTGGGTCACCTGGACGTGGTCGTCAACAACGCCGGAGGTACGTCGTTCCGCGCGCCGTTCACCCGGATGCGGCCGGTCGGCTGGGACAAGGTGCTGCGGCTCAACCTCGACTCCGTCGTCTCCGTCTGTGCGGCGGTCGGTCCGCATCTGCTGGAGCGCGGCACCGGCTCGGTGATCAACGTGGCCTCCGTGGCCGGCCTCGTCGGCACGCCGCAGCTCGCGCCGTACGGGGCGGCCAAGGCGGCGGTGATCTCGCTCACCCGGTCGTTGGCCATGGAGTGGGGCCAGGCCGGCGTCCGGGTCAACGCCCTGTGCCCGGGCTGGACCGAGACCAATCTCAACGAGGGACTCCGCGCAGACCCGGAGGCCGCCCACGGGCTGGTGGCCGAGTCGGCGCTGGCCCGGTGGGCCCAGCCGGCGGAGATCGTCGGTCCGGCCGTCTTCCTGGCCAGCGACGCGTCGTCCTACGTCACCGGTTCGGTGCTGGTAGTAGACGGGGGGCTGACGGCCGGCGGGCGGTAGGTT
>JBPCOB010000181.1:0-7083 GCA_051000715.1 Mycobacteriales bacterium | reverse complement strand
GTCCGATCCTGGCGAACACCGGGCCGAGGACCACGCCGGCGGCCAGAGCTAACAGGCACCACAGGGCCAGCGAGTTCGCGCTGAAGGTGTAGGCGTCGCCGTGGTACTTGATCCGGTAGATGAGCCGTTGACCGAGGTGGAACGCGACGATCGCGGCGAAGACGGCGGTGCTGGCGCGCAGTGCCGCCCGGCGAGGGGCCTGGCCGGCGCTGGCTACCACGGCGAGCAGGATCCACAGTCCGAAGGTGTGGGCGAGTGGCCGCAGCAGCCGGTCGTAGTAGCTGAACGCGGCGACCAGGCCGGTCACCGCACCGGCCGCCACGGGCACGATAACGGCGCTCACTGCTTCCCGAGGGCCGCCCGGAAGCGCGGAGCCCGCCGGGGGTGCACCAGCCGTGGGCAGGCTCACCCGTCGCTGCCTAGGGCTCGGGGTTACGAGACGGGGCGGTCATGGGCGCTCATCTACCGAGGAGACGCGTCCGCTGCGCAGCCATACCGTGTAGTCGATGGTGGCTGGCACCCGTACGTGGAAGTCGCCGGCGTCGAGGGTGACCTCCTCGTAGTCCAGCAGGACCCCGGTGTGCGGGTTGAAGATCATGGTGTAGTTCTCGCGCAGCCCGGTATATGCAGAGGTGGTTGTCACGGCGACCCCCGGCCGGCCGGCGCGGTCGGTGACGTTGCCCTTCACAGACAGATGATGGAGGCCGGCCAGGGCCTGCAGCATCGCGCTTTGCACCCGCGGCGGCACCACCTGGGCCAGCCAGACGTCCTGGATGGCGACGAGCCATTCGAAGTCGCCGTAGCCGTGGCTGCGCTTGGCCAGCTCCGCCCGGACGGCGGCCGGGTCGGGGGGCAGCGGGGGTGGGCCGCCGAGCTGACCAGGACCATAAAGCCGGCTGGTGTCGGTGCGGATGCCGCGGCGGGTCTCCTCGATCCGGCCGGAGCCGGCGGCGTCGATCCAATCTTCCCGCCGGGCCGGATCCACTTGACTGCGGAAGACGTGGCCGGCGGTGTCCTGCGCGGTGTCGAGGTACCAGCCCTGGGTCTGGATGTAGTCGTAGCGGCCGGCCGCCGGCTCAGGCTGGCGGCGCGCGGCGGCGGCGAGAGTGAGCAGCAGGCCGCGGGAGCTTTGCCGGCTGCCGTGGTAATCCAGCAGCGGCGGTGTCGCCGCATACGCCGATCCCGAACGATGACCTGGTAACACCGCCGGTGCTGCTACCGCAATCACGGTGACAAGCCCTACGGTCGCCGCCACTACTGCCACCAGCCGCAGTCCCGGGCGCCGGCGCAGCGCCGACAGCGGCCACGGTCCGGCCGGCACCGGCGAGGCGACGATCCGGGCCAGCGTCGCCCGGCCTTCGTCGTCGCAGGCTGCCCCCTTGGGGTCGGGTGTCGGGTCGGTACCGGCCAGCAGCTCACGTACGCGGTTCACCTCGCGGGTGGTCATCTCGCCTCCGTCTCAAGCACGGGAAAAGGGGAATCGGGCTTCGGGGCCGGGGCGTCGAGCAGCCGGCGCAGGCGGCGGCGGGCCCGGTGCAGGCGCACCGCGAAGGTGGCCGCCGAGCATCCGACGACCTGCGCGGCCGCGGCCAGATCCAGGTCCTCCCAGGCGACCAGCTGCAGCGCCTCCTGGTCACTTATCGACAGGCGGCGCAGCGCCTGCGCGACCTGCACGTTCTGGACGATCGCGCCGGCGTGGTCGGCCTGCACCGTCGGCACGCCGGCCACCAGTGCGGTCCGGACCCGCACACCCAGCGCCGCGTCCCGGGCTCGGGCCCGCAGCACATTGCCCAACGTCTTCCGGGCGACGCCGTACAGCCACGGCAGCGGCTCGGCATTGGGCACCTGGCCAGGCCGGCGCCAGGCCAGCAGGAACGTCTCGGCGGCCACATCCCGCGCGGTGTGCTCGTCCACCCGGCGCCGGGCGTACCGCAACACGTCGTCGTAGTGGCGCTCGTACAGCGAGGTGAAAGCCGCCTCATCACCGGCGCGCATCCAGAGCCCCTTCCTTCCTCCACACCCCTTCTGTCCGGAGAAACCCAAAGCATTACAGCCCCCCGGCAGGGCGGTGGCGTAGCACCACCCTCCGCCAGCGGGAGTCTTGAATCGAGCGGAAGAGCGGGCCCGCGATGCGGACACGCGTTAGCGCCCGCAACCTGGAAGATCGGTTAAGTGCGGGGCGTCGCCGGTTCGGCGGCGCCACTCGTGGTCAGACTCCAGAAGCTCGGCGGGGGGCGGACCGACAAGCCGACGACTTGGCCGGCTCGACGTCGACCTCCTAGCCGGCTACTGAACAGGGGACCCGCCCGTCTGATAGTTGGGTACGCCGAAAACCGCCGTCGCCCGTCCGCTCGCCGGGGGTGCTCAGCAACGACGAGCCGGAAGCCGATCAAGCGCTGGATCACCAGGGCTGACGACCGGCAGCGTGGGTGCGACAAACGGTCAGCGGCACAAACAGTCAGCGGCGCCCACTGTTCCCCGGTGGGAGGCGCGACGGGAATGCGGAAAGATCTTGTGACTCTGGCTTAAGACTGGCTTAAGACGAGGATCAACTACCCGACGGGTCTTGGATCACGTAGCCCTCGTTGCTTTGGCTGGCCCAAGTGGTGCCAGTCAACGCTGACACAGCCAGCGGGCCGGTCGGCTTGGCGCGCGGCCGCGACCGCCACTCCCGGGGAGAGCAGCGGTCGGAGTAGGGGATGCTGTTCCTTAGCTTAGTGCGTCGCCGCGTCCTGTTCCAGCTGCGTTTGGGTCAGGGTGGTCGGTAGCTCCCCTACTCCGGGGAGAGCCCGGCGGAGGGTGCCGTCGCCCTCGACGTGGAACTGGCCTACATCTCCGACGACGACGTAGATGCCCGGGATCGGGTGGCCGCGGACGAACTCAAAGGGCATTACGTAGAGGTAGTACGCCTGCCCGGCAGCGAGCAGCAGTGGAAACTCGTCGGAGGCACCTCCGGGGCTGAATTGACGAATCTGAACCGTGCCTGACGCCAACGCCCCAGAGATGACCTTGTCGACGTGCACGGTCGTGAGGATTGCCCGCAGCGGCCCTTGGCCTGCCTGGTCCGCCGGGGTGGACTTGCGATGGGCGGTCGCCGTCACACGGAGCACCGCCGTGGCATCCTTCCGCAGTTCGGACATGGTTTGGTAGCTTTTCGCCCGGCTAACCTCAACCTGATGGCCGGACGGATTGGTTTGTGGCTGCCTGCTTGCGCCGGGATGGGCGTTTCCGCACCCCGCGCAGACCAGAACGGCAGCGCCGACGATGAATACCAGCTTGGCCTTCATCGCTCAGCCTCCATAGATGGCGTTGATGCCATTGACGTCGTCTGTCTGGGGCGGGTAATGCGCCCCCAGAGCACGCGCCCAAAGTTCGTGATCCCGAGGCCGACCCAGCCGACAGTGCCTCTGGCGGGTTCCAGCCCGAGGACGTTACCGGTTGGACGTTAGTGCGTACCTACCAGGTCATGGCCCGCCGCTTCTACGCGACCTTCGCCGACGTCGACCTGACCCCGACGCACTTCGGCGTACTGATGCAGCTGGCCCGCTACCCCGGCACCAGCCAGGCAGCCCTAGCGCGCAGTGTCTTCATGACCCCCCCAGGCCATGGGCGAGCTACTGACCACCATCCACACCCGGGGCTCATCAACCGGACCACCGGGCAGGTCGGCAGGCCGACACACGTCACCCTCACCGAAGTCGGTCGAGCGGCCCTGAACCGCGCTGTGCCACGCGTCGAAGCGATCAACCGGCCGGAGGCACTCGGCCTGACCACCGCCGAGAGCGACACCCTGAACGCCCTGCTGCACAAGGTCCGGCACGCCCTCGGTGACGACTCCTAGCCGCTCGCCGGCCACCCTGGCAAGACCTGCCCTCCAGAAGCCAGCAGGAGGGATCCCCTTGCGGTGATCGCGTCGGCCGTCGGGATCACGCTGCTCGCGCACAGCCACCGTTACCGTTCGGTGGTGTGAGCATGAAGGTCGTCGGCCTGGGCGCGTGGTGCGACTACGTGACTGAGGACGAATACCGCGAAAGACGCGCCGGTGCGGGGCCTCCCTCCGAAGACGGAGAACAGGTGCCGGCGCCGGGGCTCGCACCTGTCGACGAGGGGGAGATCGAGCACTTCAGGCGCGGCGCGTCCTTCGACGTGCACGAGTTCGCTGTGCTTGCCAACGGACGCCGCCTGACGCTGCACAGCGAGCGCGGGTTCGGCGTGTCCGGGCCGATCGACATCTGGACGCACCTGACTGCGGCAAGTCTTGAGGCGGACGTGCGGACAACGGTGCTGCCCGACGATGACGACACCGGGGACGACCACCCGTGGGAGTGGCTCGCTGGGCTGCTCCGTGCGCAAGGGGTCAAGGTCTCACCGGAGCAACTCACGACGGTTCCCTATACGGTGGAGTTCAGTCGGCGACTGTCGCAGCGTCTGCAGTCGTTGAGCGAACGGCCAGGGTGCGACGGATGAGTGCGATTAGGTCTCGGTCGGTCGGCTGTCTGGCAAGCCGAACGTCTATCGGGAGCGCTGCAGGTCAGTACCCGACGCAGGTGATCTTGTCCCCGTAGACCCGTCCGCTTTGTCTTCCCACTTCGGGGCGTCATACGGAGCACGATCACTGGCGTCCCACTTCTTTGGTTGTGAGACGGCCGTGCTGGGACAGACCGTCGCCGGCGTGACCTGCCGGCCGGCTTGAAGTCGGGCCCGCAATCTTGTCTGTAGGTCGGTACCAATGTGGCCGATGGTCCTGGCATGCTGCTTGGCTGGGTCGATGGTCCTAGGGGTGGTGGTCGGCGCCGGCAGCGTCAGCTGGCCTCCGATCAGCGGGCCGGGATGTGGGCGCGGGGCAAGGCCCGGACGGCGCAGCGTCGGTTCGCGCGGTCGCACTGGGGGCTGCTCGGTGTCGGTCCACTGCTGGTGCTCGTCCCGATGCTGGCGGTCGTGCCGTTCCTGCCTACTGCCTTCACCCGCGGCCTGGTCGTCGGTGGCAGTGTCGTAGCCGCCGTCGCGGTCCCGCTGTGGTGGACCGTGCAGGTGACCGGCACCGGGTCGGCGATGATGGGTGACATCGCCGAGCAATGGACTGCCGGCGAGCTGCGGGTGCTGCGGCGCCGAGGCTGGCGGGTCGTCAACCACGTCAGTTTGGCCGCCGGCGACGTCGACCACGTGCTGGTCGGCCCCGGGGGAGCGTTCGCTGTGGAGACGAAGTGGAGCGCTGAGCCGTGGCCGGCCGACCCGCGGGACTGGCGGTTGCTCAGGGCGGTAGAGCAGGTCCGCGGCGGCGGCCGCCAGCTTCGTCTTTGGTCGGGCTTCAAGGCGGCCGAAATTGTTGACGTGCAACCGGTGGTCGTCTTGTGGGGGACTACCCAGCGTCCGGTGGCCCGCATCGACGGTGTCGTCGTCGTCCCCGGCGCTCTGGCAGGACAATGGCGCGGCACCCTGCCCGACGATGTGCTCAGCCCAGAGCAGGTCGAGCAGGCCTGGGCGGCTCTCGACCGGCACCTCACCGGACGGGATCGCCACGACGCCTCCGTACACCCGCTGCCCGCGTCCCTGGCTCAACTGGCCGGCGTGGCGTGGCTCACCGGCCTCGTGGCGATCTTGGGGTTCCTCACCGCCGCCCAGATGTGGCAGCGGAGCCTGCTCGGCCCCGCGATCTGCTGGTGGGTGGCAGCGTCCGGGCTGCTGATGCTCCCCGCGCTCCTCGCCCGCCGCTGGCCATCCGCCCGCTACCCCGTCCTCGGGTGGCAGACCGGAGTAGTGGCAGACCGGAGTGGCAGTCGCCGTCGCTGTCGTGGTCGGGGAACTGGCCGGCCTCGGGTAGCAGGGGAACTCGGTGCACGCGGGACACGTTCTGCGACCCTTGTCGACCTTCCTACAACCGGCCGGAACCATGGAACTGAGACGGCGCGCCTGAGACGATGGGCGGCGCCGGCCGTACGCCTGTGCCGGGGTCGCAGAAGTTGGTACGAAGGTTGGCGTGTCGGACGAGGTGGCATCGGCAGCTCTCCGGGTCCGCCAAGACCGGCCCGGCCTGGCCGCCCTGCTGGACTACTCCCGGGCCGACGACACCGTGGTGGTGACCGCTCTGGACCGCCTCGGCCGCTCCCTGTCCTCGGTTATCCGCACCGCGGAGACCCTGACCGAGGCCGGGGTGCTGCTGCGCTCCCTGCGAGAAGGGATCGACTACGCCACCCCTACCGGGCGGATGCTCGCCGGCATCTTCGCCGCTCTCGCCGGCTACGAACGCGACCTGATGCACGAACGCGCCGCCACCGGCCGCCACGCCGCTCGGCTCCGCGGCCGACACACCGGCCGGCCCCCCAGGCTCACCGCCGCCCAGACCCGTCAGATCCGCGCCCTGCGCGACGGCGGCGAGTCGATCAACGAGCTGGCCCACAGCTACCTAAGTCTCCCGAGCGACGGTGTACCGGGCGCTGGCCCAGCTCGCGTCGCCGGCCAGGCCGGCCGCCGGTCCGGCCTCGGAAGACGACCGCCGGGCTCCGCTCCTGAACCGTCCCACACGACTCCCCTGCACCGGAACCGCGCCCGCACTAGTCTTCCTGAAGACGACACACGCCCGCGCGCCGGGCCGACACCGCGCCGGCGGCGGCGTTTGATGTCCCTGCCCAGAGGTTCGTTCCTCTGCTGTGGCACTGACGGTTGTGGACGTTCCTTACGTACCTTCCGTTCCGCTCACGAAGATCACGTCGGTCCGCAAGCGGGAGCGGCGCAACAGTCGGCCGTACCGGTTACGGATCGATGCTTGCGTATCGGGTTCTTGCATCGCTTGCTCGATTCGTTCGCTACCGTGGTTCAGCCCGGCCGGCGGACCATCTCCGCACGGTGACGTCCGCTCAGTGAAGGACGAGGAGACGCATCTCATTCGACTGTGCGGCCCGTTGGTCGAAGGTCACCGTGTGTTCGCAGCCGGCGACTCGGCCGAGTTCGGCGATGACGGCATCGGCGAAGTCGAGGCCGCCACGACTCGCGGTGAGCGCGGCTCGGACGATCGCGTCCTGATCGACTCTGAGTTCGCGGGCATCCAGGAGGCCCGCGACCAGCTCGGCACAGCGAGCGGTGCTG
>JBPCOB010000180.1:0-2591 GCA_051000715.1 Mycobacteriales bacterium | reverse complement strand
CCCGGTGCCGCCGCTGCGCAGTCGAGCAGGTGTATGGCTGGCGGTACGCCGTACAGCCATCGAGTTCTGGAAGGACCGGGTCCTCGGCCTGTCCGCCGAGGCGGCGTTCTGGCAGCTGTTGTCACTGCCCCCGGTGCTGCTCGCGGTGATGGGCACGATCGGCTACTTCGGCCCGCAGCTGGGCGCCGACAACCTGGCTGAGGTCGAGAACAGCATCCTGCGGGCCGCCGAGTCGGTGGTCTCGCCCAAGGCCATCAGCGAGCTGGTCCGGCCGGGCCTGCACGAGCTGCTGACAAACGGCCGGGCCGACGTCATCTCCATCGGCTTCCTGCTCGCGTTGTGGACCGGCTCGACGGCGATGGCGACCTTCGTGAACACGATCACGATCGCCTACGACCTGCGCGACTGCCGGTCGGCGGTGAAGAGCCGGTTGCTGGCCCTCGTGCTGTTCCTGGGCCAAGCAGCCCTGGGCGTCGTCTTGCTCCCGGCCCTGATCCTAGGTCCCGGAATTCTCGAGCGGCTGGCGCCGGCGTCCGCGCACCAGACGCTGCATCTGATCGTCGTGTCGGCGTACTGGCCGGTGGTGGTGCTCGGCTCGCTTATGGCGCTGGCCACGCTCTACCACCTGGCCGTGCCGGCCCGGACCCGGTGGACGCGCGGACTTCCAGGCGCCGTGCTCGCGGTGACGCTGTGGTTGCTGGGCAGCTTCGGCCTGCGCCTCTACCTGACCTTCGTGATCCGCGCGCAGTCGGCCTACGGGTCGCTCGCCGCGCCGATCGCAGTGCTGCTCTTCTTCTACATCACCGCACTCGCGGTGCTCGCCGGTGCGGAGCTGAACGCAGAGATCGACAAGCTGTGGCCGTCGCCGGCCACGGCGCGAATGCGCAGCCGGCTCCGCCGGACCGGAAAACGTGGTGCGCCAGCGGACCAGGACGGTTACCGTGCGCAGACCGACGCACCGGAGGAGGAGGTGAGGACGCCATGACCACCTCGAGCTGCGCTATGCCTTCCTCACTCGCTCGCGGCGCCCACTGACCGTCGTACGGCCGGGCGCCCGTCCCGAAGGGTGCCCTCCCTTGTTCGCACCATCAACCGCTCTTCTCGCCCTGGGCTACGACGCCGGCTGGGCGCGGAGCTTCCTCCCACACGCGGCCGCGGGCCGGACACCCGGCCGGGTCGCCCGCGTCGACCGCGTCTCCTACGACGCTCTCACCGATCCCGCCGGACCGCCGGTCCGCGCCACGCTCGACGGGAGCCTGCTCGCGGCCGGTGCGCATGACCCGGTGGCGGCGCCGACCGTCGGCGACTGGGTCGGTCTTCGGCACTGGCCGGACGGCCGGGTCACGGTCGAGGCCGTGCTGCCCCGGCGGACCGTGTTCGTCCGCGGCTCGGCCGGCGCAGACAGCTCCGGACAGGTGCTCGCTGCAAATGTCGACATCGTGTTCGTCGTGGCGGCCCTGACGCCCGTGCCGAATCTGAACCGGCTGGAGCGCCTCCTCACCCTGGCATGGGAGAGCGGCGGCGTGCCGGTCGTCGTCTTGACCAAGGCCGACCTCGCCTCCGATGCCGACCTGCTCCGCGACGAGGTAGCCGAGATCGCGCTCGGCGCCGATGTGCTCGCGGTGAGCGCCGTCAGCGGAGCCGGGATGGCGGCTGTGCAGGACCACTGCGCCGGTCGCACGGTCGCGATGGTGGGATCCTCCGGTGCGGGCAAGTCGACGCTGGCGAACCGGTTGCTGGGCGCGGCGCACATGGTCACCGCGGGGATTCGCGATGACGGCAAGGGACGGCACACCACCACGCACCGAGAGCTGTTGCCGCTGCCGGGTGGCGGGGTCCTCATCGACACGCCGGGCCTGCGTGGAGTGCAGCTCTGGTCGGCACATGAGGGGCTCGAAGCCGCCTTCGCCGACATCGAGGGCCTGGCGTCCCGGTGCCGGTTCCTCGACTGCGGCCACGCCACCGAGCCGGACTGCGCCGTCCAGGAGGCGGTCCGCGCGGGCGTTCTGAGCCTGCGCCGGCTGGAGCACTACCGCAAGCTCGGGCGCGAGGCCGCCTGGGCCGCCCGCCGTACCGATGCCCGGGCCCGCGCCGAGGATCGGGCGCGGTACCGGGTCTTCGCGCGGGCGCGGCGCCAGCGCGGTGGCCGCCCGTGAGGCGTTGCCACCCGCTCGAGCTGCTGCTCAGTGGGTAGCGAACCGAAGGGGCCGGCGACGGGCGACCCACCGGCGGTCGGCCTCGATCTGTCGTACGACGTTACGGCCCGGGATGCCGGTCACCCCGCCGCCGCCGTGGGTCGCAGAGCCGGCCTGGTAGAGCCCGCGGACCGGCGTACGGAGATCGGCATAGCCGGCGGCCGGCCGGGTGTGGAAGATCTGGCTCGCGCTGAGCTCCCCGTGGAAGATGTTGCCGCCGACCAGGCCGTACTCGTGCTCCATGGTGTACGGGCCGATCACCTGCCGGTGCAGGATCGAGTCGGTGAAGCCGGGGGCGACCGTCTCCATCCGGGCGACCACCCGGTCGGCGTGCGTCTCGAGCTCCGCTGTGTGCGGTTCGGCGGACCACTGGTGCGGCACCCACTGGGTGAACAT
>JBPCOB010000179.1:0-2592 GCA_051000715.1 Mycobacteriales bacterium | reverse complement strand
GCCGACCGGCTGATCGAAGCCCAGCGGGCGCATGCCCCGGATTCCCTGCCGCTCACCGCGGACGACGAGCAGCTCACCGTGGACGCCCGCCGTCGGGTGCTCGACCATTGCATCTACGGCGTGGACGTCAACCCGATGGCCGTGGAGATGGCGAAGCTGTCACTGTGGCTGGTCACCCTCGACCGGAGCCGACCGTTCGGGTTCCTCGACGACCGGCTCGCCGTCGGGGACAGCCTGCTCGGGATCACCAGCAGCGAGCAACTCCTCGCCCTGCACATGGACCCTGTCGCCGGTCGCCGACTGCACGATCAGGCGCTCCCTTTGTGGACTGCGGATACCCCGGCGCTGCTCAAGCAGGCCGCCGGCCTGCGGAGTCAGATCGCCGACGTCGAGCTGATCGATAGCCGCGCCGCCGAGTACAAGGCACAGCTGCTCGGCCAGGCCCGTGAGCTAACGGCGCGGCTCACCGTCTTCGCCGACGCGTTGTCGGGCGCGAGTCTCGCCGGCGGGGGGAACACCCGCTACCTCGCCGTGGCCAGCCTCATAGATCACGCCACCACCGGCACCGACGCGCAGCGTCGATACGATGCTTATCGGGACTTGGTAGAGAAAACCCGCTTTGCGCTCACCGACAAGCACGGGCAGGTACGCCCGCCGGCGCACTTCCCCCTGCTGTTTCCAGAAGTGTTTACTCAGCCCCGCCGTGGCTTCGATGCCGTGGTCGGCAATCCGCCATTTCTCGGGGGCCAGAAGCTCACCGGCGTCTACGGAATTCCCTACCGGGAACGGCTGGTCCGCGACATCGGCCAGGGCGCTCGGGGCAGCGCCGACCTGATCGCCTACATGTTCCTCACCGCCGCTGCCCTCGGCGACCGCGACCACGGGACCTTCGGGCTGCTTGCCACCAACACCGTCGCCCAAGGCGACACCCGGCAGGTCGGGCTCGACCAGATCACCGCCGACGGACACCACATCTACGCAGCCGTGAAGAGCGAGAAATGGCCTACCCAGGCCGCGAACCTCAACTACAGCATCGTCTGGGCCTCCCGACAACGGCGCGCCCCCGGCGTACGCGCCACAGCGGACGGTGTGCCCGTGCCGGCGATCACCCCCAGCCTCGACCCGGCCGGCCGGGTCACCGGAAACCCCCACCGCCTTGCCGCCAACACCGGACTCGCCTTCCAAGGCAGCAACGTTCTTGGCATGGGATTCACCATGACCGAGGCCGAGGCGAAGGGGCTCATCGACCTCGATCCGCGCAACGCCGACGTCCTCTTCCCTTTCGTCAACGGCCAGGACCTCAACTCCCGACCGGATAGCAGCGGCAGCCGCTGGATCATCAACTTCTTCGACTGGCCCGAGGACCGGGCCCGCCAATACACCGACTGCTACGCCGTCGTCCGCCACAAGGTCAAGCCCGAGCGGGACAAGGTCAACCGGGAAGCACGCCGCAAATACTGGTGGAGGTACGCCGAGCCAGCGCCCCGGCTGTACGCCGCGATCGGCGGGCTGTCGCACGTTCTTGCGATCACTCTGGTCAGTAAGGTGGTCTTGCCATTGCGCGTGCCCAATGGGCAGATATTTTCCCATGCCACTGCGGTCTTCGCGACCGAGGATCTGGCGGATCTGGCGTTGCTGTCGAGCGCCCTGCACTACTGGTGGGCGATCACCCGGTCCTCGACTCTGGAGACGCGGATCCGCTACACACCCTCGGACGTCTTCGAGACCCTGCCGCGGCCGGAGCCGACCGGGCGGATGCGGGCCGCCGGCCAGGCCCTGGACGCGGACCGGCGCACGTTCATGCTGGGCCGGCAGCTGGGGCTAACGAGTACGTACAACTTGGTGCACGACCCGGCCGTCGCGGACGTGGAGGTGGCGCACCTGCGGGCGCTGCACGTCGAGGTGGACGAGGCGGTGTGCGCTGCCTACTGCTGGGAGGATCTGCCGCTCGAACACGGCCACCATGACACCCGGCAAGGGGTGCGGTGGACGGTCTCCCCGGCCGTGCGGGTGGAGCTGTTGGACCGGCTGCTGGAGCTCAATCAAGCCCGGTACGCCGAGGAGCAGGGGACTGGCCGGCGTGGTGGTGCAGGCGGACGTCGTATTGGGTCTGTCGGACTCGCCGGGCAGGATGAGAAGGCCATGCTCTTCCACGACGACGAGGACCGATGAGCAGCCCTTCCGCCACACCGTCAGAGTCTGAACCGGCCGCCGCCGGCGATAGCAGGTTGGCTTCGGCGGGCCGGGGGGCGTGGACGTCGCAACAGGTCCGGGCCGAGCTGGAGCGGTTCCTGGTCCGGGACCTGCTCGGCCCGTGGGCCGGCGATACCGAAGAGCTCCCGGCCGGGACCGTGCCTTCGGAGCGGTACATCCTGGGGGTCCTGTCGCCGGCCCGGGTCAGCCTTGACGCGGAGGCCACCGACGCCACTGCCAGTGATGACGGCTCGGGGGAGGGCACGGGCGAAGTCACCGCCGCCGCTGCAGCCGGGTCGATGGCGCAGGCATCTTTGGGTCTGTCGTTCCGCGTGCCCGCCGAGGTGGGGTCCGTTTTGGTGACCGCGAAGTGGGCGCGCTACGAACAGGGCCCGTCCG
>JBPCOB010000178.1:0-6228 GCA_051000715.1 Mycobacteriales bacterium | reverse complement strand
GGCCGCCGGCGCGGCGGTGGTGGTGAAGGCGCCCGCCGCCCTGCTGGGCGCCGGCCTCGCCTGGGCGGTGGCGGCGACCCCGCGCCGGCTGGTGGGGCTGGGTGCGGGCGCGCTGCTGGTCGTGCTTCCGGCGTACGCCGCCGCGGGCCGGCACGCGCTCGGCCAGCTGGACCGCGCCTCAGGGCTGATCTCAGCCGCCACGCCGTGGCGAGTGCCCGCGCACTTCCTCGACCCCTGGCTCGGCGCCGACGTGTCACGAAGGCTGATCGGGGCGCTGGCCCTGGTTGCGGCGGCAGCCCTCGCGTGGATGCTCGCCCGCGGGTTGCCGCGGCGCGGCGGGCACCAGACCGGCGCTGCCGCGCGGGCCGCTGTCGTGCTGACGCTGGCCTACCTGCTGGCGGCGCCGTACGCGTTGCCGTGGTACGACGCAACCGCCTGGGCGCTGCTCGCGTTGTTGCCGGCTTCGGCGTACGACCGGATCCTGCTGATCCGCACGGCCACTCTGTCGCTGGGCTACCTGGTCGGTCGCGTTGTCCCGCTGTCCGACCCGGTCCGGATCGTCACCGCCGTACTTCGAAGCGGGGTGGCGCCGGTGGTGCTGACCGGCCTGGTCGTCGCGACGGTCATCGTGTCGAGGCGGCGGCCGGCACCGGTTCCAGCGGCAGCCGGACGGTGAAGGTGCTGCCCAGGCCCGCGCGGCTCTGCGCGGAGACGGTCCCGCCGTGGGCGGTCACGAAATGCTTCACCAGCGAGAGCCCGATGCCCACGCCGCCGACCGAGCGGGTGGGGCTGCCGTCGGCCTGGTAGAACCGTTCGAAGATGCGGGGCAGCTCATCGGCCCGGATGCCGATGCCCGAGTCCACGACCTCCAGCTGCACGCAGTCGTCGTCGAGCGAGAGCCGTGCACCGATCCTCGAGTCGGACGGCGAGAACTTCGCCGCGTTGCCGAGCAGGTTGGCCACCACCCGCTCCAGCTTGGCCGGATCTCCGACGCTGATCACCGGCTCGGCGGGCATCGACAGCTCCACCCGTCGGCCCGACAGCTGCTCCGCCGTCCGAACCCAGCGGGTCAACGTGGGCTGCCACTCGATCCGGCTCAGGGCCAACCGAAGAGCACCCGCGGCTGCAACGGCCTCGTCCAGCAGCGACTCGACCAGCTCACTGAGGTCCGCCGAGCGTTGCTCCAGGTCGTCGAGGGTCTGCCGCACCTGGACGGCATCCAGCGACTCCCACGCCGTGGTGAGCAGAAAACAGGCGAGCCGGATAGAGGTGAGCGGGGTCCGCAGCTCGTGCGAGACGTTGGCGAGGAATTCGTCCTTGCGGTTGTTGAGCTCTTGCAGCTGCTCGGCCAGCTGCACCTCGGCGCGGTAGGCGCGCACCGCACCGAGGGCCAGGCCCAGCTGGTCGGCGATCCGGCGCATCCGGTCCAGCTCGTCTTCGGTCCGGCGGCGTTGCGAGAAGCTGCCGGCCAGCAGCACGCCGATGACGTCGTCGCGGTAACGGATAGGCAGCCCCACGAGCAGTCGCAGCCCGGGCGGCCGGGCCAGACCGGACCCGCTCGGCCGATCAGTCGCCTCGCGCGGTGCTCCGGCCGACAGCACCGCCCGGACCAGGGCGCCGTACGCCGACTCCGGCGTCGAGACGTCGGCCGCCAGCACGCTCGGATCGGCTCCGCGACTGGCAGCCAGCCGAAGGGAGTCGCCCTCCTCGACGACCGCCGCCCCGACGTCCCACTCCAACAGCTGCAATGCCGCGGTGAGACCCGGGCCGGCGAGGGCGGCTCCGCCCGGATCGGCGCTGGCCGCGGCGAGGACCTCGTGCAGCGCGTCATTGCGGGCCAGCGCGTCGCGGAGCACCCGGGCGATCTCAGCGGCCAGCCGGGCGGCCACCAGGTAGCCGAGCAGCCGTTCAACCAGACCGCCGACCGAGGGGTGGACCCAGATCGACGCCACGCCGAACTGCAGGAGGGCCGCGTTCACCGCGGCGGCGTAGCGCAGCCGGCCTTCGAAGAAGATCGCGGCGAAGAACACCGGCAGCAGGCTGATGATCTCGTCCAGCGGCCGCGGAGTGGCCACCCCGTCGATCGGCACAGCGACCAGACCGCAGTACGCCATCAGAATCGTGTACAGCACCCAGCCGGGTGCCCGTTCGAGGATGTGCAGCCGCTCGATGGTCACCGTGCCGACGAAGGCGACGCCGATCAGCGCCGCGGTGCCCAGGTAGTGGCCGCCAAAGCCGCCATTGAGCAGAGCCACGATGGTGTACACCAGGCAGCCGAGCCGGGCCAGGCGGGGAATCAGCGCACGCATGCGTGCGTCGACCTGCGGGTCGTCGAAGAGCCGCGACGGCATCGCTGCGTCCGCGTCGGCGGGAGTCCCGCTGCTCACCCGATCAGTGTGCCTGCGTAGGTGGGCCCAGCGCGAACCAGGCGTGAATCACGTGACGGGTGACATACACGTGATGGGTGACCCGGCCGCTGAGGCCCACGGCCGATGGTGCGCGGCTCGCCGGAACAGGAACGCGCCGTAGCGCGTGACGTACCGCAGCGGCCGTGATCGCCGTGCCAGCCGTCGTCAGGGTCGCGACCACGGCAGGGTTGCGGGCCAGCTGCAGCAGCCGTGAGGGCAGCGCGGTCGGGAGCCGCCGCCCGGGGGCCCGAACCACCGCACCGGTTCGGGCCCGCACCACCAGCGCGCCCGAGCTCCGAACCGCCGCTGGCTCGAGGCTCTCCACTTGACGCGGTCCTGGGAATTCTCGGTCATCTCCCGATCGTCCCTTCTGCGCCTTACCACTGACGCGTAAGCGCTCGCCAAGACCCGCAGGTCAACGTCGTGGAGGCTGGCGGTGGAGGTGAGATTTGAACCCCACGGACGGGTTGCCCCGTCACACGCCTTCGAGGCGTGCGCGCTCGGCCGCTACGCCGCTCCACCGCCGGTCAGCCGCCTACCCACGGGGTCGCTGCCGCTCGAAGAACGAACGAAGCAGCTCGGCACTCTCCTCGGCCAGTACGCCGCCCCCGACCTCCGGCCGGTGGTTGAGCCGTCGGTCGCGTACGACGTCCCAGAGCGAACCCACCGCTCCGGCCTTGGGATCGACCGCGCCGTACACCAGCCGGGCGATCCGGGCCAGCACCAGCGCCCCGGCACACATGGTGCACGGCTCGAGCGTCACGTAGAGGGTGCAGCCGGTCAGCCGCCAGGAGCCGGTGCGCGCGGCAGCACGGCGCAGTGCCAGCACCTCCGCGTGCGCGGTGGGGTCACCACCGGATTCGCGCTCGTTGTGGCCCTGACCCAGAACATCTCCGGAGGCGTCCAGGACGACGGCCCCGACAGGCGCGTCGCCCCGCCGCAGCGCATGAGCCGCCTCGGCAAGCGCCAGGCGCATCGCGGCGGCGTCCGCGACCGAGGGATTCATCCCTCGCGCAGCTGCTCCAGCTGCTCGAGGCAACCGGCTCGCTCGCACAGCGCGGAGATGACGTCGCCCGGCAGCAGCCCCTCCTCGGCGCACAGTTCGAGCAGCTCGTCGCCTGGCGTACCGAACTCGGCCAGGACGTCGACGTCCCCCGCGGGCTGTGGCAGTGGTCTGACGCTCTCCTCTTCGGCGCCGGTGCTCGCCGGCCGCTCGAACGTGACGTCCTGCGCGACCCGGGCGGCGAGGTCGCTGTAGCCCACCGGCCGGGAGTCGGAGATGAACACCCGCGGTTCGCCTTCTGCGTCCAGTCGGAGGACGGCGACCCACTCGTCGTCCTCCTCGACGAAGAGCAGCGTGACATCGGCGGACTCCTCGGCCGCGAACTCGCGGACGGAGTCGGCCACGCCGTCGAGGTCGTCCGCCTCGTCGAGGTCGAGCTCGCGGCCAAGCCACCCATGAGGGGTCCGCGCGAGGGCTGTCGCTAAGTAGGGCACGTCCGAAGCCTCCCGGCGGTGGCGGCTAGCGCATCGCGCCCTCTAGTGCCCGCTCGTACGCCGTCGCGAACCCGAGCCGGCCCGCGATGGCGAGCAGCATCTCGTCGGCGTACGAGTCCGTGTCGGCGAGGATCGCCCCGAGCTCCATCTCCTCCAGGCCCAGGTCGGTGAAGATCGACAGGTCACCGCCCGGAAGTACGTCGTCCATGTCGTCGTCGTCCGGAATGGGAATGTCGAGGCGGTTGACGACCTCCCGAGCGAGGTCCCAGGCCGCGGCGGCGGTCACGTCCGAGACCAGGATCGACACGGCGTCCGGGTGCACCCGCAGCGCAACGAAGAACTCGTCGGCCACGTTTACCAGCCCGATCGACCCCCCTTCGCCAGGCTGTTGGCGCAGCGCCGCAACCAGCTCGTCGAGGTCGAACACCAGCCGCTCGGGTAGCAGGGCCGCCTCCCAGCTGCCCTCCTCGCGAAACACCACCACACCAGCGACGTATTCGTCGTCCTCTGCGGCCATCACCGCCCCCTTGACTGCTCGGCGGAATGGTGCCAGATCGCGGTCTCGAGTGGCGAGGAGCGGCCGTCCGTGGTCACCTCTTGGCACAGGTTCCGCCCTGCGGACGGCGGGTAACGGCACTGGGACCCCAAGGATCCGAGAGGAAGCACAGCCATGAGTGAGCGCAACACCATCGCCCGGACCATGCACGACGTCGGGCTCGCCGCCTGGTTCGGCGGGTCGCTGATGGGCGCAATCGGCGTCAACGGCGCGGCCGCGGACGTGGACGACCCCCGCCAGCGGGCTCGCGTCGCGAATGCGGGTTGGGGCCGCTGGACGCCGATAAATCTGGCCGCGATCGGCGCCCATCTCGTGGGCGGTGCGCAGCTGGTCCGCGCCAACCGGGACCGAATCGACCAGCAGAAGGGCGTCGCCGGCATGACGGCGGTCAAGACCCTGCTAACCGGAGCGGCTCTAGGAGCCACCGGCTACAGCCGGATTCTCGGACAGAAGATCATGTCAGCTGGCGACGTACCGGTGGCCGGGGGCACCTCCCCGCTGCCGACCACACCACCCGAGGTGGCCTCCGCCCAGAAGCAGCTCAAGGCGCTGCAGTGGGCCATCCCCGGCCTGACCGGTGGCATCATCGGCCTCGGGGCGTACGCCGGTGAGCAGCAGCGGCCATCGCAGGTTCGCAAGGGCAAGCTGGGGCGGGCCGGTCAACTCGCCAAGGCTGCGAGCGTGGCCGGCGCGGCGAAGACGGTCGGCCTGATCAAGAGCGACGACTGAGCCGCCACCGCGACAACCCGAAGCCGCCTCCAGCCCGTTGGAGACGTGCGGCGCCGAGTGCCTGAAAACTCGGCCGCTGCGAGACTGCGCCGATGCGAACTCTTGTCGTTGACCATCCGCTCGTCGCCTCTAAGCTGACCGCACTTCGCGACCAACGCACCGACTCGCAGGCCTTCCGCCGGCTCACCGGGGAGCTGGTCACACTCCTCGCGTACGAGGCCACCAGGCACGTACGCACGGCGCCGACAATGGTCACGACCCCCCTCGCGCCGGCCGCCGGCATTCGCCTGGTCGGGCCGGTGCCGCTGGTCGTTCCGGTGCTGCGAGCCGGGCTCGGGATGCTGGACGGCATGACCCGGCTCCTGCCCGGCGCAGGGGTCGGCTTCCTGGGCATGGTGCGGGACGAGGCCACCTTGCTCGCAACGACGTACGCCGCCCGGCTGCCGGTCGATCTCACCGGCAGGGAGGTCTTCGTTCTGGACCCGATGCTGGCCACGGGCGGCACGCTCACGGCGGCGGTGCGGCTGCTCGCCGCCCGTGGAGCAGCGCCGTTGACAGTGCTCTGCCTGCTCGCCGCCCCGGAGGGACTCGCTGCGATGGCGGCCGCCTTTCCAGCAGGGTCGCGGCCGGACATCGCCGTGGTGACCGCGGCGGTGGACGAGCGGCTCAACGAGCGCGGTTACATCGTGCCCGGCCTCGGCGACGCCGGCGACCGGCTCTACGGCGTGATCTGACGGTGTGTCGGGCGTGTCCCCGGCCCCGCGCTGTCGTTGAACAGCGAAGTGAAATCCTCGTATCTTCGACGGAGGTGCCTGTGCGCTGGATGTATGCGCCCACCGACGAACGCGCCGAGGCGCCCACGTCGCGGGCTCTCGGGCGGTCGAGGCGGGTGAGGCTGACCCACGTCGACGGTGCGGCACTGGGCTCCTGGCCGCTGGGCGGCGTCGTACGCAGTGCCGGACAGGCATTCCGGGTGACTCGCCACGAGGGCGTCCCGCCGATACCAGGGCAACTTGACTGGACCTTCGACGTCTGGGG
>JBPCOB010000177.1:0-21729 GCA_051000715.1 Mycobacteriales bacterium | reverse complement strand
GGTCCTTCCAGGGTCGTGGGCGGGCGGCGGTGTCCGCGGCTCAGGGAACGGGCAGCGGCAGCGCCTGCAGCCGGGCGAACGCCGCAGCGAACTCCAGCCGCCACGGCCAGCCGGCGTCGATGCGGACAGATGACAATGTGCTCCTCCCCCAGGGGAAAGTGGGAACGAGGAGCGCGGGCTCCCCCCTACGGTCAGAAGCTGTCGGGCGGGCGGTAGGTGCCCCACACCTCGCGTAGCGCGTCGCAGACCTCGCCCACGGTGGCGCGCGCCCGCAGCGCCTCCGACAACGGGTACAGCACGTTGTCGCTGCCCTCCGCGGCCTTGCGGAGCGCGGTCAGCGTTCGATCGACCTCGGCACCGGACCGGTCCGCTCGCAGCTTGGCCAGCCGGGCCACCTGCTCCTTCTCGATCGCCGGGTCGACCGACATCGGCTCGTAACGCTCGTCGTCCGGGCGCACGAAGGCGTTCACACCCACGACAACCCGAGAGCCGTCCTCAATACCCTGGGCGACCCGGTACGCCGACCGCTCGATCTCGTCCTTCTGGAAGCCGCGCTCGATGGCCGCAACGGCGCCGCCCATGTCCTCCACCTTCGCCATGAGCTCCAGGGCGGCCGCCTCCAGCTCGTCGGTCATGCTCTCGACGGCGTACGACCCGGCGAAGGGATCCACCGTCGCCGGCACGTCGGTCTCGGCCGCGAGCACCTGCTGAGTCCGCACGGCTAGCCGGGCGGCCTTCTCCGTCGGCAGTGCGATCGCCTCGTCGTAGGAGTTCGTGTGCAGCGACTGGGTTCCGCCGAGCACCGCCGCCAGCGCCTGAATGGTCACCCGGACCAGGTTGACCTCCGGCTGCTGGGCAGTCAGCTGTACGCCGGCGGTCTGGGTGTGGAACCGCAGCATCATGGACTTGGGATTGCGGGCGCCGAAGTCCTCTTGCATCACCCGGGCCCAGATCCGCCGGGCGGCGCGGAACTTCGCGACCTCCTCGAGCAGGGTCGTGCGCGCGACGAAGAAGAACGCGAGCCGGGGCGCGAAGTCGTCGACGTCCTGGCCGGAGGCGACGGCGGCGCGGACGTACTCCATTCCGTCGGTCAAGGTGAAGGCGACCTCTTGGACCGGAGTCGCGCCGGCCTCTGCCATGTGGTAGCCGGAGATAGAGATGGTGTTCCAGCGCGGGATCTCCGCCCGGCAGTACCGGAAGACGTCGGTGACCAGGCGCAGCGACTGCTGCGGCGGGTAGATGTAGGTGCCGCGGGCGATGTACTCCTTGAGGATGTCGTTCTGCACCGTTCCGGTCAGCCGGGTGGAGGCGACGCCTTGCTCCTCGCCGACCAGCTGATAGAGCACCAGCAGTACGGCGGCCGGGGCGTTGATCGTCATCGACGTGGAGACTTCGCCGAGTGGGATGCCGGCGAACAGCCGGTGCATGTCGTCCACCGAGTCGATCGCCACGCCGACCTTGCCGACTTCGCCGGCGGCGATCGGGTTGTCCGAGTCGTAGCCCATCTGCGTCGGGAGGTCGAACGCGACCGAGAGACCAGTCGTGCCGGCCTCGATCAGCCGGTGGTAACGCTCGTTGGACTCGCTCGCCGTGCCGAAGCCGGCGTACTGCCGCATCGTCCACGGCCGACCGGTGTACATCGAGGGATAGACCCCTCGGGTGTAGGGATAGCCCCCCGGCTGGCCGAGCGCGGCGGCCGGGTCGAAGGCTTCAAGATCGGCCGGGCCGTAGACCGGCGCGATCGGCAGGCCCGACTCCGACGTGTGCGGCACCGGCCGATGCTACCGGCGGCGATCAAAGCATGGACGAACCACGGGGTGACGCTGGGAGCGCCGGAGCCGGGCGAGTCCCGCGTGCAGGGCGAGGCCGCACCGGGTAGGCCGTCTGCGTGAGTGTGCACGGAACCGACACCGCCGAGTCGCAGCGCCTGGTTGCTGGTCGTTACCGACTGCGGGAGATGCTCGGCCGCGGGGGCATGGGCCGCGTCTGGCGCGCGGAGGACGAGCTGCTGCGCCGATCGGTGGCGGTCAAGGAGATCTCGTTCCCGCCGTCGGTATCCGACGAGGAGCTTGCGATCCTGCAGGAGCGGACGTTGCGGGAGGCCCGGGCCGCTGCCCGCATCGACTCGCCGGCGGCCGTGCGCGTCTACGACGTCGTCGAGGACGACGGCAAGCCGTGCATCGTCATGGAGCTGGTCGAGGGCCGCACGCTGCGCGACGTGATTCGCGAGGACGGACCACTCACGCCCGCGGCTGGGGCACGGGTGGGGCTTGCTCTGGTGGACGCCCTGGAATCGGCGCATGCCGCGGGGATCGTGCACCGCGATGTCAAGCCGGGCAACGTCCTCGTCCGGCCGGACGGGCGGGTGATCCTGACCGACTTCGGGATCGCCCGCACGGTCGGTGATACCACCATCACCTCGACCGGCCTGCTGCTCGGCTCGCCGTCCTACATCTCCCCCGAGCGAGCCAGGGGCGGAATACCGCTGCCGGCTTCGGACATGTGGTCGCTGGGCGCGACGCTGTTCACGGCGGTCGAGGGCCGGCCACCGTTCGACCGCGGCGAGCCTTTCGCCACCCTGGCCGCCGTGGTCGGCGAGCCCCCGACGCCGTACGTCGGTGCCGGCCCACTCGCGCCGGTCCTCGACCAGTTGCTGGACAAGGACCCGGCGGCCCGGCCGACACCAGCAGCCGCCCGGCGGCTGCTGGCCGCGGTCGCCGCCGACCCGGCAAGCGAGCGCACCGATGCCGTCCCGACCGCAACCGTGCCCCTCGCACCTGCCGAACGCACCATCGTGCTGCCGCCCGCCCCCCAGCCGGCCAGCCGCGCTGCCACCCGAGTGGCACCGTCGAACCTCGGCGCGCTGCCCCCGACCCCCGTACCGGTCCGGCCGGTCCGGCGGTCAGGAGCCCACGCGGTTCGACCCACCGACGGCGGCGCCCGACTCAGTCGAATGGCCGGCGCCCTCGCGCTGTTGCTGCTGTTCCTGGCCTTGGGCGCGGTGGCCGCGTTGATGTTTCTCCTCGGCGGCAACCGGACGCCGGACCGATCGGCCGGCAAGCAGCCGGGCGAGAACCCAGCGACCGCGAGGACGCCCGGTCCGGCTGGCTCACGGACCCTGGCACCGCCGGTCGTCGCACCGCCCCCAGGTGTCAAGTCGACCAGTCCGACGCCGTCAACCACAGGTTCCACCCGTCCCGAGGCCGGGCTGCCAGCAGGCTGGGTGCGCTATCTGGATCCCTCCTACGGGTGGTCATTCGCCCATCCCGCAAACTGGTCGAAGCGGTTCCGCAGTGGCGGCACGGAGTTCGTCGACCCGAACAGGTATGGCTACGTACGGGTGGACCGAAAGAACCCGGCCGGGGCGTCGGCGGTGGGCGACTGGCTGGCGCAAGAGAAGTCCTTCGCCGCCAGGTACCCGGGTTACCACCGGCTGCAGTTGGCGACGGTCCCTGTCAACGGCTACGACGACGCGGCCATCTGGGAGTTCACCTTTCCGGTTGGCGGCGTCACCCGGCACGCGGTCGACGTGGCCCTGGTGACCCACAACACGGGTTACGCGGTCTACTTCCAGACGGCGGACTCGGCCTGGGCCAGCTCGCAGGACGAGATCAAGGTGTTCTTCGCGTCCTTCCGGTCTGGCCGATGAGCAAAACCCCCGCCGGCTCGCGGGGTCGTGGAAACTATCAGGCGCCCCAACGCCCAATTGTTTCCATAAGGCTCCGGCCCGGCACGCGCAGCACCACCGAACGCTAGAACACGCCGCTGTAGGCCACGCCCAGGCCGATCGCCAGGCCGCCGGCAGTGACACCGGCGACCGCCAGGCTGCGCTGCCCGGTCGTTTCGGAGATCATCTGAGCCCACAGCCCGACCGCAACGGTGACGATCCCGATGGCCGCGGCCGGCAGCCACACGTGGGCGAGCATCGCGACGATGCAGAGCAGCCCCAGCGCGGTGGCGGCGTACGCCGCAAGCCGCGAGCGCGGGTGAGCTCGCGCCGGCCGCTCACCCTGAAACTGCTGACCCATCCACAGCGCCGGGTCGTACTTCACATCGACCACCCGCTCCTTCAGGGGGATGATGGCGTTGTCCGTGATCTTGATGCCCTCGGGGCAGACCTCGCTGCAGCACTTGGTGATGTTGCACATCCCCAGGCCGGCCTGGGCGCTGACCAGCTGCCGCCGGTCGTTGGTGTCCAGCGGGTGCATCTCGAGCTCGGCGTACCGGATGAACAGCCGCGGGCCGGCGAACACCGGCTTGTTCTCCTCATGGTCACGGATGACGTGGCAGACCGTCTGGCACAGGTAGCACTCGATGCACTTGCGGAACTCCTGCGGCCGGTTGACGTCGACCTGCGCCATCCGGTGGGTGCCGTCCGCCTCGCGGGGGCGCGGCGCGAACGCCGGCACCTCGCGCGCCTTGACGTAGTTGTAGGACACGTCGGTCACCAGGTCCTTGATGACCGGGAAGGTGCGTAGCGGCGTCACCGTGATGGGCGCGCCCTGGTCGTAGGCGCTCAGCCGGCTCAGGCACAACAGCCGCGGCCGGCCGTTGATCTCGGCGCTGCAGGACCCGCACTTGCCGGCCTTGCAGTTCCACCGGACGGCGAGGTCGCCGGCGTGCATGGCCTGTACCCGGTGGATGGCGTCGAGCACGACCTCCCCTTCGTCGACCGGTACGACGTAGTCGGCGAAGCCGCCGCCGGTGGCGTCGCCGCGCCACAGCCGCAGAGTCAGGTCGTAACCGGCCATTGCTATTTCTTCTCCTCGAACAGCGTCGCGAGCTCGGCGGGCAGCTGCGGCAGCGGCTGGCGGTCGATGTGCAGCTCACCCTTGACCCGGCGAAGCAGCAGGTTCTGCCGAGCCCAGGTGGGATCGGGCTTGGGGAAGTCGTCGCGGGTGTGGCCGCCGCGACTCTCCTGGCGCTCGAGCGCCGCCATCGCGATGCACTCCCCCACCGTGAGCAGGGATCGGAGATCCATGGCCAGGTGCCAGCCCGGGTTGTACTGCCGGTGGCCCTCGACCGCGACGTTGCCGGCCCGCTCCTTGAGCCCCTCGATGGTCTTGAGCGCGCGCTCGAGCTCGCCGGCATTGCGGATGATGCCGACCAGCTCGTTCATGCACTCCTGCAACTCCAGCTGCAGGGCGTAGGCGTTCTCGGTGCCGGGCGCACCGGCCCGGGCGAACGGCGCGACGGCCTCGCGGCTGATCCCCGCGATCTGCCGCGCGTCCAGGCTTGGCCGGTTACCGGTCACCGCGGCGGCGTACTCGGCGGCGTACCGGCCCGCCCGTCGACCGAAGACCAGCAGGTCGGAAAGGGAGTTACCGCCCAGCCGGTTGGAACCGTGCATGCCACCGGAGACCTCACCGGCGGCAAAGAGCCCAGGAACGGACGCGGCCTGGGTGTCCGGGTCGACCTCGACCCCGCCCATGACGTAGTGGCAGGTCGGCCCGACCTCCATCGGCTCCTTGGTGATGTCGACGTCGGCCAGCTCCTTGAACTGGTGGTACATCGAGGGCAGCCGGCGCCGGATGTACTCGGCCGGGTGCCGGGAGGCGATGTCGAGGAACACGCCGCCATGCGGCGATCCGCGGCCGGCCTTGACCTCGGAGTTGATCGCCCGGGCCACCTCGTCGCGGGGCAGCAGGTCCGGCGTACGCCGGGCGCTCTTCTTGTCGGTGTACCAGCGGTCCGCCTCCTCCTCGGTGTCGGCGGTCTCGTCGGCGAACACCTCGGGGATGTAGTCGAACATGAAGCGGCGGCCCTCGGAGTTGCGCAGCACCCCGCCGTCTCCGCGCACGCCCTCGGTCACCAGGATGCCGCGCACCGACGGCGGCCAGACCATGCCGGTGGGATGGAACTGCACGAACTCCATGTTGATCAGCGAGGCGCCGGCCTCCATGGCGAGCGACAGGCCGTCACCGGTGTACTCCCAGGACGCCGAGGTGACCTTGAAGGCCTTGCCGATGCCGCCGGTGGCGAGCACCACGGCGGGGGCCCGGAACGCGATGAACCGGCCGCTCTCCCGCCAGTAGGCGAAAGCCCCGGCGAGCCGGCGTCCCGCGGTGTCCGCGTCGAGCAGCAGCCGCAGGACAGTGCACTCCATGAAGACGTCGATGCCGAGGCTGACGGCGCGCTGCTGGAGCGTACGGATCATCTCCAGGCCGGTGCGGTCCCCCACGTGGGCGAGGCGGGCGAAGCGGTGGCCGCCGAAGTCGCGCTGGTTGATCCGACCGTCCGGCGTACGGTCGAAGAGGGCGCCCCACTCCTCGAGCTCGTGAACCCGGTCGGGTGCCTCCTGCGCGTGCAGCTGAGCCATCCGCCAGTTGTTGAGCATCTTGCCGCCGCGCATCGTGTCGCGGAAATGCACCCGCCAGTTGTCGTCGTCGTAGACGTTCCCGAGCGCGGCCGCGATGCCGCCTTCGGCCATGACGGTGTGCGCCTTGCCGAGTAACGACTTGCAGACGACTGCCGTACGGGCGCCCGCCTCGTGCGCCTCGATGGCGGCGCGCAGGCCGGCGCCCCCGGCTCCGATCACCAGGACGTCGTAGTCGTGGGTCTCGTAGTCACTCATCAGAGCAGGAACCTCGGATCGGTGATGGTCCCGGAGGCGACCAGCCGGACGTAGAGGTCGGTGAACGCCACGAACGCCAGGCTGGCCCAGGCCAGCTGCATGTGCCGCGCGTTCAGCCGCGACACGAAGGTCCATGCCCGATAGCGGAGCGGATGCCGGGAGAAGTTCCTCAGCCGGCCACCGACGACGTGCCGGCAGGAGTGGCAGGACAGGGAGTACAGCCACAGCAGGGTGGCGTTGACCAACAGCACCAGCGTCCCGAGCCCGAAACCCCACCTACCGCCAAAACGCAGGGCCGCGAAGGCGTCGTAGGTCAAGATCACGTTGAGCAGGAGGCCGGCGTAGAAGAAGTAGCGGTGGATGTTCTGGAAAACCAGCGGGAAGCGGGTCTCGCCGGTGTAGCGCTTGTGCGGCTCGGCGACCGCGCAAGCCGGCGGCGACAGCCAGAAGGACCGGTAATAGGCCTTGCGGTAGTAGTAGCAGGTCATGCGAAAACCGAGAGGGATGGCCAGGATCAGCAGGGCCGGTGACAGCCGCCACCAGTTGCCCAGGAGGTGGGAGCCGCCGGTCGTGCAGTTGTCGGCTAGGCAGGGCGAGTAGAGCGGCGAGATGTAGGGCTCGGTGTAGTAGTCGCGGTTGATGAACCCCGCCCAGGTGAGGTAGGCGATGAAGCCCAACAGCGCGGCAACCGTGATCGCAGGGGAGACCCACCAGCGGTCGCGCCGGAGGGTCCGCAGCCCGATCGTGGCCCTGGGCTGCCCGATCCGCTCTCCGGCTGCCGGCTCACCGGTCAGTGCCGTCTGCGTCGCCATTCCTCGATCCTTCTCGTCGTCACCACCCGGCACCGGGCCGACCACCTCTCGGCGGGGGCCATCCTGGCGCTGCCGAGGCACCGCCTCAAGTCGCCGAGCTGGACGTCCACGCCGTCGGCAGCCGGAGCAGTGCCCACATCGGTCAGCACCGGCGTACGCCACCCGCGCCACCTCGGCGTCCCGATGCCGGCCGCGACGGCCCTCTTCCCGCTCGTTCGATTATCCTGCCCGGCCGTCGACGCCGACGGCCGGGGTCGACCGGCCGTTACCCTGAAGACCCATGCGCCCGGGTCGGATCTGCTCATCCCGACGGTGGCGTCGGCTGGCCGCCGTACTGCCGGTGGGCGGTTCGCTGCTGCTCGGGCCGGTTCCGCCGGCGGCCGGCGGGTCCGGCGACCCGGTGCCGCTCGGCGGCGAGCTGCTAGGCCGTCCCGGCACAGTGATCCTGCCGAGGCCGGGGATGCCACCCACCCCCACCGGCATTACGGCGACCGGCTGGCTGGTCGCCGACCTCGACACCGGTGAGGTGCTGGCCGCGCACGACGCGCACGCCACTTTCGCCCCCGCCAGCACGCTGAAGACGCTTACCGCCCTGACCCTCATCCCCCGGCTCGCGCCGGAGCGAACCGTGACCGTCACCAACGCCGACGTCGATGTGGACGGGAGCAAGGTCGGCCTGGTGCCCCGGCAGCGCTACCGGATCGACCAGCTGTTCACGGCCCTGCTGGTCGTATCCGGCAACGACGCGGCGAACACGCTCGCCTCGGCCGCCGGGGGCAGCAGCGACACGTTGGCGTTGATGAACGAGGCGGCGGCCCGGCTGCAGGCCCGTGACACGGCCGCCCGCACGGTCACCGGCTTGGACGCGCCGGGACAGGTCACCTCGGCGTACGACCTGGCGCTGATCGCGCGGGCCGCGATGCGGGTGCCGTCGTTCCGCCGGTACGTCGCCGTACGCCGGTCCTTCATCCCGGCGCCCGGCGGCCGCTTCATCGAGATCGACACGCACAACAAGCTGCTGCGCCACTATGCCGGGGCGATCGGGATCAAGAACGGCTACACGGTCGCCTCCGGAGCCAGCTTCGTCGGAGCAGCCACCCGCGGGGGGCGGACGCTGCTCGTCACCCTGCTGCACGCCAACCCACTGGTGTGGCACGAGGCCGCGGCGCTGCTCGACTGGGGGTTCGCCACGGGCGACCGCGTCACCGCGGTGGGCCACCTCGTCGATCCCCTGCCGGCCGCGTCCGAGAGCACCCCCCTGCCCGCCGCTGCTTCGGTCGTCGCCCCAGCACGTGGTGAGCCGGTGCGGTACGGGCGCCCGTGGTGGCGCCACCGACCGGGGCTGCTGCTGGCCGCTGCCGGCTGCCTGCTTCCCGTGGCGCTGCTACTGCGGCGGCGGGTTCGGCCGGTCCGGCTCAGTCGGTAGGGCGGTCGGGGGCCCGCGGCTCGGGACCGAAGCCGGTGCCGGGCCGGTCTTGCAGCGCGGGCATCAGCGGCGTCGGGGCGCCGTCCTGCTGGCGAGTGTCCGGCGCGCCCTCCCGGGCGAACTCGGTCGGAATGCCGGCCCGCTCGGCGCTGTCCGGATCCGCCGTACCCGACGGCCGGACGTCGCCGTCGGAGGGTGCCGTGACCGTCCATACCGCCGAGAAGACGAAGAAGCGAGAAACCACGTTGAGCCATACCAGGGTTCCGATGACGACGCCGAACGTGCCGTAGGTCGCGGTCGCGTTCTTGGTGACCCTCGCGATGTAGAAGGCCCCCACCAGCTTGAGGACCTCGAAGCCGGCCGCGGCGAAGACGGCGCCCCGGATCACCCGGCGCCACGGTGTCTGGACCTTGGGCAGTCGCAAGAACAACCAGAGGAAGACCAGTACGTCGGCGACCACCGCCAAGGCGATCGAGATGGCCCTGGTGAGGACTCCCACACCGAAGAAGTGCGACAGGCCGACAGAGTCGATCAGGAATCCGGTGGCCGCCGTACCGAAGCCCGTAATCACGACGGATGCGCCGAGTGCCAACCCGAGACCGAGCAGGATGAGCAGATCCTTGCCCTTGGTGACGAAGAAGTTGCCGGCGCTGACGTTCTGGTGCCACGCCGTGCGTACTGCGGTCCGCAGGTTGTCCACCCAGCTGAGGCCGGAGTAGAGCAGCCCGGCCAGGCCGATGATGCCGGTAGTGGCGCGGGAGCTGACGGCTCCGTTGATCGACCGCGTCACCTCCGGGCCACCGCCGGGCAGGGCGCCCTGCACGTTGTGAAGCAACTTCGCCTGCAGATCCGGGTGGCCGTGCAGCACGAAGCCCATAACGGAAACCGCGAGCAGCAGCAGCGGGAACAGCGACAGGAAGCTGAAATAGGTGACCGCCGCCGCGAGCTGGTTGCCGGCGTCAGCCTGGTAGCGGCCACCGGCCCGGGCCAGGTGGTCGACGAAGGGGCGCTTGTCCCGAAGCCGGGCCAGCAGCGCCTTCCCGGCGTCGATCGGGTTCACCACCACGGGGCTACCGGGCGACCGGGCGCGGCAGCCCGGCCGGGCGGACCGCCGGCGGAAGAAAGCCGACCAGGTCGTACACCTGCCCGAGTGTGCGGCTCGCCACTTCCCGGGCATGCGCCGCGCCGTCGGCCAGGACGGCGTCGAGATAGGGCTCGTCGTCGAGCAGCTCCGCAGTACGGGACTGGATCGGGGTGACGAACTCGACCACCAGATCCGCCAGATCGGCTTTGAGGTCGCCGTACCCGCGGCCGGCGTACGCCGACTCGAGGTCGGCCAGGCTGCGCCCGGTGAGCGCGGCGTAGATGGCCAACAGGTTGGTGATGCCGGGCTTCCCCTCGGCGGTTCGGATATCGGTGCCGGTGTCGGTAACGGCACGGCGTACCTTCCGGCGCAGCGTCACCGGGTCCTCGAGCAGGTACAGGACGCCGGCCTGGGACTCGGCGGACTTGCTCATCTTGGCCGCGGGGTCGGCAAGATCGACGATCTTGGCGGTGGCCTTGACGATGTGCGGCTCCGGCACCTTGAACGCCCCGCCGAAACGGGTGTTGAACCGCTGGGCCAGGTCACGGGCCAGCTCGAGGTGCTGTCGCTGGTCCTCGCCCACAGGTACCGCGTCGGTCTGGTAGAGCAGGATGTCGGCCGCCTGCAGGATCGGGTAGTTGAACAGGCCGACGGTCGGGTTGCCAACCTGGGCGGACTTGTCCTTGAACTGGGTCATCCGACTGGCCTCGCCGAAGCCGGTGATGCAGCCGAGTACCCACGCCAGCTCCGCGTGCTCGGGCACGTGGCTCTGCACGAAAAGCGTGCACCGGCTGGGATCCAGGCCGACGGCCATCAGCTGGGCGGCGTACACCCGGGTACGGCGGCGCAGCACCGCGGGGTCGTGCCCCATCGTGATCGCGTGCAGGTCGACGACGCAGTAGAAGGCGTCGTGGTCGGCTTGCAGGGCGACCCAGTGCCGGACCGCACCCAGGAAATTGCCGAAGTGAAAGGAGTCGGCCGTCGGCTGGATGCCGGACAGCACCCGGGGGGAGGACATCCCGACATTCTCGCAAAGCGGCCACCCCCAGGTTGCCGGCAAGCTTGGGGAGTCAATCGACTTGCCGGAGTCAGCGCCGCTCAGCTCGAGTCGCCGCCGAGCCCCGGTCCGGCCACCACGACGCTGCCCGCGGACGGGCTGCCGGTGACCGGATCCGCCTCGGCGAGCGGCCCTTGGGGCGGGGCGGGGGCCGAGTCGGCCGGTGGGCCGCCCCTTAATGGCGGGCCGACGTCGGGGCCCGTACTCAGAGGGGTGACCCGCACCCGGGCGACCCTTCGACCGTCTACCGCGGTGACGCTCAGGCGCGAGCCGGCCGCCTCGACAGCGTCGCCGTCGACCGGCACCCGGCCGACGGTGGCCATGATGTAGCCGCCCACCGTCTCGTACGGCCCGTCGGGGAGCGCGACGCCGGTCTCCTCCGCAAAATCGTCCAGGTTCAGCAGACCGTCGACCTCCACCTCGCCACCGGGACGCCCGACCTCGCTGCCAGCGGGGTCGTACTCGTCCCGGATGTCGCCGATCAGCTCCTCGATGAGGTCCTCGAGGGTGACGATGCCGGCGGTTCCGCCGTATTCGTCGACGACCACGGCGATGTGCTGACCTCGGCCCCGCAGCTCGGACAGTGCAGGCAGCACCTTCTTGGTCGCCGGGAGCAGCGCGACCTCACGGGACAGGTCGCCGACCCGCGGCGCGCGGCGCCCCACGTCCGGCGGGACGAAAAGGTCGCGCACGTGCACGAATCCCAGCACGTCGTCGTGCGAGCCTCGGACTACCGGGAAGCGGGAGTGCGAAGACCCCGCCGCCATCGCCGCCGCCTTGACGACGGGCAGGCCGGCGTCGAGGAAGTCCACCTCGGTCCGCGGCACCATGACCTCGCGGACCTGGCGCTCGCCGGCGGCGAAGACCTCGTCGATGAGCTTGCGCTCGTCGGTCGACAACGACTCGTGGGCGGCGACGAGGTCGCGCAGCTCCTCCTCGGTGATCGCTTCCCGGGACCGGTTGGGGTCCAGACCGAGTAGCCGAACCATGCCGTTGGTCGACTTCGAGAGGAACCAGATGACCGGTCGGCTGATGCGGGCCACCCGGTCCAACGGCGGCCCGAAGAACAGCGCCGTGCGCTCCGGACGCTGCAGGCCGATCCGCTTCGGCACCAACTCACCTAGGACGATCGTCACGTAGGAGATGACCAGGACGACGCCGACGAACGCCAGGATGCTGGCGCTACGGTGCCCCAGCCCCGCGCCCTCCAGGACGTGACCGGCCGGCTCGGCGAGGGTGGCCTCGCCGAAGGCGCTGGCAAGCAGCGCCGCGGTCGTCACCCCGATCTGCACCGCGGCGAGGAAGCGGTTGGGGTCGCGGACCAGATCGGCTACCCGCCGACCCCGCCGGCCGCTCTCCCGCAGGCCGCGCATCTGGCCTTCCCGCAGGGTGACCAGGGCGATCTCTGCGGCGACGAAGAGCGCCCCCACCAGGACGAAGAGCAGGACGACGGCCAGGCTGAGCCAGATCACGGCGCACCGCCGCATCCGCTCGCTGACGTACTACAGGGGTCGGCCATTCCTCGGCTCGCTACAGGTTGGCGACGTCCGCCTGCTTCGAGCGTACGGCCTGCGCGGCCTCCTTCAGCGCGGCCAGCTCGCTGTCCGCGAGCGGCAGCTCGACGATCCGCCGGACGCCGCCGCGGCCGATCTCCGCCGGCACGCCGAGGTAGACGTCGGACACGCCGTACTCGCCCTGCACCCACGCGCAGACCGGCATCACCTCACCACTGTCCTGGGCCACGGCCCGCACCATCCGCGCCGCCGCGGCCGAGGGCGCGTAGTACGCCGAGCCGCTCTTGAGCAGCGCGACGAGCTCGGCACCGCCGTTGCGGGTGCGCGCGGCCAGCGCCTCGACCCGCTCCGCCGGCAGCACGTCGGCCAGCGGCCTGCCGTCAATTGTGCACTGAGAGGGCACCGGCACCATCGTGTCGCCGTGCGAGCCCAGCGTGAGGGTGTGCACCGAGGCGACCGGTACGCCGACCTCGTCGGCCACGAACGAGGTGAAACGGGCGGTGTCGAGCATGCCCGCCTGGCCCATCACCCGGGGGCGCGGAAAGGCGGAGACGTTCGCCGCCAGCGCCGTCATCTCGTCCAGCGGGTTGGAGACCACAATCAGTACGGCGTCCGGCGAGCTCGCAGCGACCTTCTCGGTCACCTGCCGGACGATCTTCGCATTGGTCTCGATGAGGTCCAGCCGGCTCATGCCAGGCTTGCGCGGCAGCCCAGCGGTGATCACGACGATGTCCGAGTCCGCGGTCTCGTCGTAGCCGTTGGTGCCGACCAGCCGGGTCTCGAAGCCCTCGATCGAGCGGCTCTGGTTCAGGTCGAGGGCGATGCCTTGGGGCTTGCCCTCGATGATGTCGGTGAGTACGACAGTGTCGAAGATGTCGTACTCCGCCAGCCGCTGTGCCGTGGTGGAGCCGTAGAAACCGGCGCCGACGACGGTGACCTTGCCCTGCCGCACGGCCTCATCCCTCCAGCTTCTGGATCACCGCATCGGCGTACTGACTGGTACCCACGGCGGTGGGATCGTCCCGGGTCGGCTTCATGTCGTAGGTGAGGCTGCGGCCCTCACGAATGACGGCGGCGACCGCGGACTCGAGGCGGTCGGCCGCCTCCTCCTCGCCCAGGTGACGGAGCATGAGCATCCCCGACAGGATCATCGCGGTCGGGTTGACCCTGTTCTGGCCCTTGTACTTCGGCGCGGAGCCGTGGGTCGCTTCGAAGACCGCGACATCGGTGCCGATATTGGCGCCGGGGGCGACGCCCAGCCCCCCGACCATGCCGGCTGTGAGGTCGGAGAGGATGTCGCCGTAGAGGTTCGGCAGAACCAGAACGTCCCACTCCTCCGGCCGCTGGACCAGCCCCATGGTGGTGGCGTCGACGAGGTTCTCCCAGGGCTCGATGTCCGGGTACTCCTCGGCGACCCGACGGAAGACGGCGAGGAACAGCCCGTCGGTGTGCTTCATGATGTTCGACTTGGTGATGCAGTGGACCCGCTTGCGACCGTTGTCCCGGGCGTAGTCGAAGGCGTAGCGGACGATGCGCTCGGTCCCGAACTCCGAGATCGGCTTGATCGAGATGCCGGAGTGCGGCCGGATCTGCTTCTTCTGCAGGCGGTTGAGGAACTCGATCACCCGGTTCGCAACGTCGGTGTCGTGCTCGTACTCGATGCCGGCGTAGAGGTCCTCGGTGTTCTCCCGCACGACCACCACGTCGACGTCACCGAACCGGGTTCGCACGCCGGGATAGGTCTTGCACGGCCGCAGGCACGCATAGAGCTCGAGCTCGGCGCGCAGTGCGACGTTGACCGAGCGGAAGCCGCCACCGATCGGCGTGGTGATCGGTCCTTTGATCGCGACCTTGGTGTCCCGGATCGAGTTCAGTACGGCGTCGGGCAGCGGGGTGCCGGCCGAGGCCATGATGTCGACGCCGGCCTCCTGCCGGTCCCAGTCGAATCGGCTGCCCACGGTCCCGGCCGCCGCCTCCAGCACCCGCCGGGTGGCCTCGGTCAGCTCCGGACCGACCCCGTCGCCCGGGACCAAGGTGACGCGGTGAGTGGGCATGGAAGTCCGTTTCCTGTCCGTTGGATCGGCGGCGTGAGCGCGTAGGCGAGGCGGTGCGAGAAATCTAGCGGACCGGCTTCCCTGCGTCCGGGCGCTCGAGGTGGTTCACTGCGCCGGCACGACCTTGGCCAGCACGAGTACGGCAACACCAAGGGTGAGCAGCACCACGACGTCGAGGGCGCGGCTCCTGACGACGAGAAGGCCCGCCGGGCGAGCCGGTAGGAGCAACCGGAGCACGCCCGAGCCGAGCATCGCGACGGCCACCAGATAGCAGCCCGCGCGAAAGTGATGGAGCTTCACCGTGGCCAGCCCGGCAAGCAAGGTGCCAACAGCGAGCGCGACCGGAACTTGGGTGAACCGACGGCGACTCGCCGGGCCCACTCGGATCGCCGGCGACTCCGGCGGGGGCGCCGGCCGAGGCCGCCTGCCCTGCTCCGTCACGGATTGGTACCGGGTCGCTGCGGGGGCGGCGGGTTGCCGGCCAGCACCGAGAGCGCGAGTTCGGTCTGGGCGGCCCGGACCAGAACATGGTCAGTGGTGAAGCCCGAAACCGACGTGAACGGAATGTGCGCACCGGCCAACCGGGAGGCGACGTCAGCAAGGAAGCCGACCAGCTCCCAGGGCAGCGGCCCGGCGAAGGTGATCCGACGCCAGCCGGGCTCGACCGCCAGTGCGCCCGTTCTGCCGAGCCGGTCCTCGTCGGCGTACTCGCTCTCGGCACAGACCACGGTCACCTCGTCGTCGTCGCTGACCAGCGCGACGAAGCCCTCCGGCCACCGGGGCGGCGTCCAGCCCAGCGGGAACCGGGCTACCACGAGCGCCGTGGGGTCCAACTTCGGACTCAGGTCCGGTCGCTCAACCGGAATGCCGAGCGTCTGGTCAGGGGTGGATGCCATCACGTCCGCACTCCGATCGGCGCTGATCGCAAGTGTAGTGCGGTGGTGGGCGCACGGGTCAGCACACCGGCGCGCATGCCGCAAGCGCCTTGGGGTATCCATCGGGGACAGGCCATGCTTCCCGGCGCGCTAGTCCCGGAAGCCGCGGGAGGGACATGCCGTGCAGACGCCATTCCTGCGCATCGAGGAGACCGGCAAGGTCTTCGAGCTGGGCGCCGACGTGACCACCGTCGGCCGCGGCGGCGACGTCGATATCAGCCTTGACGACCCGAGCGTGTCCCGACTGCACGCGGAACTGATCCGCCGGGGCAGCTTCGTCTACGTAACGGACCTGGGCCTGTCCACCAACGGCACCCGCGTCAACGGTCGACCGGTGGGTCGCCGGGTGCTCATGGACGGCGACGTGGTGGCCTTCGGGGTCGCCCGCACCCGGGTGGGCGGCGTCCCGGTGCCGGCCGAGACCGCCGGGGACACACTCGTGCTCCGCCGGGTAGCCGCTCCTGACCTCACCCGTCGCGAGGTCGAGGTTCTCACCGCGCTGTGCCGGCCAGCTCTGCAACAGGACGCATTTGTGGCGCCGGCGACGGCTCGTGAGATCGCCGGCGAGCTGGTGGTCACCGAGGCCGCGGTCAAGCAACACCTGCTTCGGCTGTACCAGAAGTTCCGTATCGCCGAAGGCATCAACCGGCGGGCTCGGCTCGCCAACGAGGTGCTGTCCCTCGGGGTGGTCCGTCCGTTGCCGGTCAGCAGCGAGGAGCGCGCACGCTGCGCTGGCTGACGCCGCGGCTGACCCGGCTCATCGGCTGCATTCGGCGGCCTCCACGACGTTGGTCAGCAGCATCGCCCTGGTCATCGGGCCGACTCCCCCGGGCATCGGGGCCAGCCAGCCGGCGACCGCGCGGACATCGGGGTCGACGTCGCCTACCAGTCCCGTTTCGGACCGCGTGATGCCGACGTCGAGTATGGCGGCCCCCGGCTTGACCAGATCGGGGCGAACCAGCCCGGCCACACCGGCCGCGGCCACCACAACATCGGCCGAGCGAAGGTGGGCGGCCAGGTCCTTGGTGCCCGTGTGGCATAGCGTCACCGTGGCGTTCTCCGTGCGCCGGGTGAGCAGCAGCCCGAGCGGTCGGCCCACCGTGACACCGCGACCTATGACGGTCACCTCCGCGCCAGCCAGCGGTACGCCGTATGCCCGCAACAGCTCGACGCAAGCCCGCGGCGTACAGGGCAGCGGACCGGTGCGGCCGAGCACGAGCCGGCCGAGGTTGGTCGGGTGCAGCCCGTCGGCGTCCTTCTCGGGGTCCATCCGCTCCAGCACCGCGCCGGCGTCCAGTTCGGCCGGTAGCGGCAGCTGGACGATGTAGCCGGTGCAGGCCGGGTCGGCGTTCAGCTCATCGACGACCGCGTTGATCTGCTCCTGGCTCGCGCCGGCCGGCAGCTTCCGCTGGATGGAGGCAATGCCCACCTCTGCGCAGTCGCGATGCTTGCCGGCGACGTAAGCAGAGCTGCCCGGGTCGTCGCCGACCAGGACGGTCCCCAGCCCCGGCACCACCCCGGCGTCCGCCAGCCGGACGACGCGACCGCGCAGCTCCGTCCGGAGGGCCGCAGCCGTCGCCTTACCGTCGAGGATGGTCGCGGCCACCCGCGGAGTCTGCCACGGGGTCAAGAGCCGGTGACGCGCTTCGCTCGTCCCGGGTAACCGGCGCGTCGGTGCGCGTCACGGTGCGATCCTGATGGGCGGCCGGACCCCTCGGGAACCACTTTCGCTCCCGGAGGCAAGCATCAGCGCACCGGCCTGGCCCACCGCAGAGCCGCTGGCCGCCGAGCGACTTGTGCTGGAACCACTGCGGGTTGAACACGCGGTGGAGATGGCACCGGTGCTGGTCGATGCGGCGCTGTACACCTTCATCGGCGCTGCGCCACCGACCGAATCGGAGCTCGCCGACCGCTATGCACGGCAGGCCACCGGCCAGTCCCCGGACGGGGGGCAGGGTTGGCTCAACTGGATTGTCCGAGAGCTTTCCAACGGACGGCTCGTCGGCTCGGTCCAGGCCACTCTCACCCTCGAGGGGTGTGTACCGATGGCCGAGCTGGCCTGGGTCATCGCCACCTCGGCGCAGGGCAACGGCTACGCCGGCGAAGCCTCCGAAGCCGTCACCGCCTGGCTCCGCTCCCGTGGGATCAGCCGGTTCGTCGCCCACATCCATCCCGACCATGCCGCCTCGGCCGGGGTCGCCCGTCGGCTGGGCCTTCGTCCCACCGACGTCCGCCAGGACGGCGAACGCCGCTGGGCGAACGACGCCCGACCGTACGAGTTGTCGTGACCCTCTTTCATCGCCGCGGGCCACCCATGCGGCGGTGCGCGCGCTCAGTGCAGGAAGTGGCGGGTGCCGGTGAAGTAGAGGGTCATCCCCGCGGCCTGCGCAGCGGCCACCGCGTCGTCGTCGCGGATGGAGCCGCCCGGCTCGACCACGGCGCGCACGCCGGCCTGGGCCAGCACCTCCAGACCGTCCGGGAAGGGGAAGTAGGCGTCGCTGGCTGCCGCCGCCCCGGCCGCACGGTCACCCGCTCGGGCCACCGCGAGCCGGGCGGCGTCGACCCGGTTGACCTGGCCCATGCCGACGCCCACGGTGGCCCGGTCGGCCGCGAGCAGGATCGCGTTGCTCTTCACCGCGCGCACCGCCCGCCAGGCGAAGTGCAGGTCGGCCAGCGTGGCAGCGTCGGCCGGTGCGCCGGCCCGCAGCGTCCAGCCGGCGGGGTCGTCGCGCGGCGCGTCGAGCCGGTCCGCAGTCTGGGCGAGCGCGCCGCCGCTCACCGGTCGCCACTCGACCCCGGCCCGGCCGGGAGCCGGCAACCGGAGCAGGCGGATCGAGGGCTTGCGGGCCAGCAGCTCGACCGCGCCCTCGTCGTACGCCGGAGCCACCACCACCTCGGTGAAGATCTCGGCCACCTGCTCGGCCAACGCCACCGAGACCGCCCGGTTAACCGCGATCACACCGCCGAACGCGGAGGTCGGGTCGCAAGCGTGCGCCTTGCGGTGTGCCTCGGCGACGTTCCGGCCAAGGGCGATCCCGCAGGGGTTGGTGTGCTTGACAATCGTTACGCACGGTTCGGCGAAGTCGTACGCCGCCCGCCGGGCCGCGTCGGCGTCGACGAAGTTGTTGAACGACATCGGCTTTCCGTGCAGCTGCTCGGCGCGGGCCAGGCCGGGCGTGCCGTCGAGGTCGACGTAGAGCGCCGCCGCCTGGTGCGGGTTCTCGCCGTAGCGCAGCACCGCCGACCGCTCGAGCGCGAGCCCGGCGAAGGCCGGCCACCACTGCCCATCCTGGGTGGCCAGCTCCTGCGCGAACCAGTTGGCGACCGCGACGTCGTACGCCGCGGTGTGGGCGAAGGCAGCCGCCGCCAGCGTCCGGCGCGCCGTCAGGTCGAAGCCGCCGGCCCGGATCGCGGCGAGGACCTCGTCGTACGCCGCCGGGTCGACCACCACTGCGACCGACGCGTGGTTCTTGGCGGCGGCCCGGACCATGGCCGGGCCGCCGATGTCGATCTGCTCCACCGCCTCCTCCGGGGGACTCCCGGCGGCCACCATCTGCCGGAACGGGTAGAGGTTGACCACCAGCAGGTCGAACGGCGCGATGCCGAGCGCCGCCAGCTGGTCCCGATGGTCCGGCCGGCGCCGGTCGGCCAACAGCCCCGCGTGCACCGCGGGGTGCAACGTCTTGACCCTTCCGTCCAGGCACTCCGGGAAACCGGTGACCTCGGCCACCGGCGTGACCGGTACGCCGGCGGCGCTCAGCCGGGCGGCCGTCGAGCCGGTCGAGACGATCTCCACGCCGGCGTCGGTAAGCCCGCGCCCGAGCTCCTCGAGCCCGGTCTTGTCCGAGACGCTGACCAACACCCGGCGTACCGGTGAGCGTGTCACGTCAGGACCACCCGCCGGCCCTCGACCCGGTAGCCGGCCACCAGCCGGCGGACGGCATCGACGAGCAGCGGTCGCTCCGCGACCTGGATCCTGGCCAGCAGGCTGCCCTCGTCGTCGTCGTCGCGCACCTCGATCGGCACCTGCCCGATGACCGGCCCGGTGTCGACCCCCGCGTCGACGAGGTGCACGGTGGCCCCGGTGACCTTGACCCCGTAGCGCAGCGTGTCGCGCACCGGATGCGCCCCCGGGAAGGCGGGGAGCAGAGCCGGGTGGGTGTTGACGATCCGGCCGCCGAAGCGCTCCAGGACCGCCGGCCCCAGGACCTTCATGAACCCGGCGCAGACCACCAGATGCGGCTCGTGCGCTGCCAACACGCGGGCGAGGGCGACGTCCCAGGCGCACCGGTCGGCGAATGCCTCGAGCGGTACGACGAAGGTGGCTATGCGGGCGATCGACGCCCGCTCCAGCGCCGCGATGCCGGTCCGATCCGCGCCCACGGCGACCACGCACGCGCCGTACGCCGGGTCGGCGGTGGCTTCCAGCAGCGCCTGCAGGGTGGTGCCGGTCCCGGACACGAGAACGACCAGCCGGGCGGACAGCCTTTGCCTCCTCGGCCAAATCGAGATCGCCCGGACACGCCGCGATGGGTTGACCAATCGGCGCGGGCGTCGGTCACCATACCGCCAGGACAGTCACCACCCGGCACCCGGAACCGGCGACATCGCGAGGAGCAGCCAGTGAGCACGCCTCCGGAGGGACCCCGCTCCGACGACCCGTGGGCCGCCGCGCCTGCACCGGAGGGCGCCACGATCCGGCCGGGGGCCACCTACCCGGTGCCGGGCCAACCGGCGTACGGCTCGCCGTACGGCGTCCCCACAGCGCCCGCCCGCAACGGCATGGGCACCGCCGCCCTGGTGCTGGGAATCGTCGGGCTGGTGCTGAGCTTCCTGGTGATCGGCGTGGTGCCCGGCATCCTGGCGATCATCTTCGGCGCGATCGGCCGGAGCCGAGCGCGACGACGGCAAGCTACCAACGGTGGCGCGGCGCTGGCCGGCATCATCACCGGAGTCCTGTCCATCGTGATCGCGGTCGCCCTCATCGCCGCCGGCCTCTCACTGTTCAAGACGGAGTTCCGCAAGTACCGGGACTGCCTGGGCAACGCGCAGACCTTCGAGCAGCAGCAGGATTGCAAGGACCGGTTCCGCAAGACGGTGGAGGACCGGATCAACCGCTGACCCGGCCGCGGCCCGACCGCCAGCACGCCACGCCGGCCGCCACCACCGCCAGCTCGCAGCCCGCCGCAAGCCCCACCCGCCAGGGGGACGGGCCCACGGTCCCGAGCCGGCCGGGGCCCGCCGCTCCACCGGCCAGCCGCGCCGCAACACCCAGCGCCAGCCCGCCAGCGGCGCCGCTCGCTGCGCCGTAGAGCCCGGCGGTGCGCCGACCCAGCGCCGGCAGCCGGCGTACGAGGACGAGGCCCGCGACCACCCCGGCCACAGCCGGGCCGAGCAGCGCCGGTAGCGCTGCAAGCGGCACCCGGCCCGCCGCTGGAAGGGCGGCCAGCAGCGGCAAAGCGGGGGTGGCGCCTAGCGTGACGCCGAACGGGGTAACCGCGGTGCCGGCGCCGACGGCGAAGCCGGGGCCGGCGGCGAAGCTGGCCGCCCATACGACCGCGTTCGGCAGCAGAGCGAGATCGACAGCGAACAGACCGATCCCGGCGCTGGTACCAGGGGCGAGCACGCCGGCCAGCCAGCCCGCCCGGCCGGCGTGCCAGCCCAGGGAGGTACCGACGAGCAACGCGCCGGTGCAGAAAAGAACCAGCAGCCCCGCGACCCCGGCGGTGGCGACCGCGGAAACCGGATCCGGGAGCCGGCGTACCAGCCGGTGGACCTGCCCCGACTGCGCCAGGACACCGGCGCCGCCCGCCAACACGGCGAAGGCACCGGCTCCGGTCACCGCCCGCAGCGGCGACGCTGACACGGTCGGGGTGGCGGCGAGTACCGCAGTGACCCCGGCGAGCGTCCCGTACACCGCCGCCAGCACGGTGGTCGCGCAGGCGACGCCGGCCAGATCACGAATCTCTGCGGTCCTAGAGGCCGCGACGCCGGCCCGCCACAGCAACGCGGCGGGCAGCACGGCGGCCCCGAGGGGCACCAGCCCGAGCCGCCCGCCAGGTAGGCCGAGCGGGATGCCGTGGGCGAGCAGCCAGGCGTGCCCGGCGGCATGCATGGCGACCGAGGCACCGGAGGTGGAGGCCGCGTCGGTCGACCAGGCGAGCAGCACGCCGACGGCGAGGACCGACAGCCCGATGCCCGCCGCCCAGGATGCCGAGGCGGCGGCCACCACGATCAGCGGCCGACCGCGCGAGCCTGCGGGCGGCGGCGACG